>NZ_QGSZ01000260.1 GCF_003857055.1 Micromonospora inaquosa
CGCCACCACCCACCACGCCACCACCGGTGACCGGTGTGGTGCAGATGGAGAACCTGGACCGAGGGCTGATCAGCGTCCGCTCCGGCAGCGGCAACCTGGTCTCCTGGCGGCTGCTCGGCACCGAGACCTCCGGGGTGGCGTTCAACCTCTACCGGGGATCCACCAGGGTCAACAGCAGCCCGATCACCGGCGCCACCAACTATCTCGACAGCGGGGCGGCGGCCGGCTCGGCGTACACCGTGCGGGCCGTGGTGGGCGGCGCCGAGCTGGCGGCGTCGGCGTCGGCGTTGCAGTTCGGCGCGGGCTACCTGGACGTGCCGTTGCAGGTTCCGGCCGGGGGCAGCACCCCGAGCGGGGAGAGCTACTCCTACAGCGCCAGCGACGCCTCCGTCGGTGACCTCAACGGCGACGGCAGCTACGAGATCGTCCTCAAGTGGGAACCGTCGAACGCCAAGGACAACTCCCAGTCCGGCTACACCGGCAACGTCTACGTCGACGCGTACACCCTCACCGGCACCCGGTTGTGGCGCATCGACCTGGGCCGCAACATCCGGGCCGGCGCCCACTACACCCAGTTCCAGGTGTACGACTACGACGGCGACGGCCGCGCCGAGGTGGCCATGAAGACGGCCGACGGCACCCGCTCCGGCACCGGTCAGCTCATCGGCTCGTCGTCGGCGGACTACCGCAACTCCAGCGGCTACGTGCTGTCCGGCCCGGAGTACCTGACCATGTTCAACGGTCAGACCGGTGCGATCGCCTCCACCGTCAGCTACGACCCGCCGCGCGGCACCGTGTCGTCCTGGGGTGACTCGTACGGCAACCGGGTGGACCGGTTCCTCGCCGGCACCGCGTACCTGGACGGGCAGCGCCCCTCGCTGATCATGGCTCGGGGCTACTACACCCGCGCGGTGATCGCGGCCTGGGACTTCCGCGACGGCACGCTGCGCAAGCGCTGGACGTTCGACTCGAACTCCTCCGGCAACGGCGCCGCCGCCGGTCAGGGCAACCACCAGCTCTCCGTCGCCGACGTCGACGCCGACGGCCGCCAGGAGATCGTCTACGGCGCGGCCACCATCGACGACAACGGCCGGCTGCTGCACTCGACGGGCAACGGCCACGGCGACGCCCTGCACGTCGGGGACCTGGACCCAGGCCGCTCCGGCCTGGAGGTGTTCAAGGTCGACGAGGACGGCAGCAAGCCCAGCTCCTACTTCGCGGACGCCCGTACCGGTCAGGTCCTCTGGTCCACGCCGGCGTCCGGCGACAACGGCCGGGGTGTCTCCGCGGACATCTGGGCGGGCAGCCCCGGCGCGGAGTCGTGGTCGTCGGCGGTCGCCGGACTGGCCAACACCAGGGGGCAGAACGTCGGCCGCAAGCCGTCCTCGGCGAACTTCCTCGCCTGGTGGGACGGCGACCCGGTGCGGGAGCTGCTCGACGGCACGAAGATCGACAAGTACGGCACCGGCGGCGAGACCCGGCTGCTCGACGGCAGCGGGGTGGCGTCCAACAACGGCACCAAGTCCACGCCGGCGCTCTCCGGCGACATCCTGGGCGACTGGCGCGAGGAGGTGATCTGGCGGACCACCGACAGCCGGGCGTTGCGCATCTACAGCACACCCACCCCGACCAGCACCCGGATCTACACGCTGATGCACGACCCGCAGTATCGGGTGGCGGTCGCGTGGCAGAACACCGCCTACAACCAACCGCCGCATCCGGGGTTCTTCATCGGCAACGGAATGGGCACCCCACCGACGCCGGATATCCACCTACGTTGATGCAACCCCTGGCGGTCCCGATCGGGGTCGCCTAGGGTGGCAGGCACCGGGCCGCAGCCGCGGAATCCGCTCAGCTCCGGCCCGGTGCGCCACACCGCGGCATTCCCAACCCGTCCCGACCGGGAATGCCGTACCACCACCGGCACCAACATTAGAGACCGTCCGGGTCGGCGGGGTGACGCTGACGTGAAGATCGTGTTTCACGCCCGCTGGCGCAGACCACCCGCCACCTGCTCGGCGATCAACTCGTACGACCGCACCCGGTCCTGCACGTCGTACACCAGCGTGGTGAGCATCAGCTCGTCCGCGCCGGTGCGCTCCACCAGTTCGGTCAGCTGCCGACGCACCGTCTCCGGTGAGCCCATCGCCTGACCGTCGCGGCGCGCCACGACGAACTCCCGCTCGACCTCGGAGTACGGATACGCCGCCGCCTCGTCGGGCGTCGACAGCGGCTCCGGCCGACCGGAGCGCAACTTCAGGAACGACAGCGCGCTCGGCCCGGCCAACCATTCGGCCCGCTCGTCGGTCTCCGCGCAGACCGCGTTGACCGCCACCATGGCGTACGGCTTGTCCAGCCACTGCGAGGGCCGGAAGTTCTGCCGGTACAGGGCCAACGCCGGCAGGGTGTTCGCCGAGCTGAAGTGGTGCGCGAAGGAGAACGGCAGACCGAGCAGGCCGGCGAGCTGGGCGCTGAAACCGCTGGAGCCCAGCAGCCACACGGCCGGCTGCTCACCGCGACCCGGCGTGGCGATGATCTGCCCCGGCTTCTCCCCGCTGAAGAAGTTCATCAGGTCCGCCAGCTCGCGCGGGAAGCCCTCCGCCGACAGGCCCTCCATGGTGCGCCGCAACGCCAGCGCGGTCATCTGGTCGGTGCCGGGCGCCCGCCCGATGCCCAGGTCGATCCGACCGGGGTGCAGCGCCTCCAGGGTGCCGAACTGCTCGGCCACCACCAGCGGCGCGTGGTTGGGCAGCATCACCCCGCCCGACCCCAAACGGATCGTCGACGTGTTGGCCGCCAGGTGCGCCAGCAGCACCGCGGGGGCGGAACTGGCGATTGCCGGCATGTTGTGGTGCTCGGCCACCCAGAACCGGTGGTAGCCCAGTTCCTCGGTGCGGCGGGCCAGCTCGGTGGTGGCCTGCAAGGCCGCGCCAGCGGTGGTGCCCTTGGCAACCGGGGCAAGATCAAGAACAGACAACGGTACGGTGATCACAAGGTCAGCCAACCCGTCACCGACCTGCTTTGTTCCAGCATCCGGGTTTTCGTCGGCCACCTCACCCGCCGCTCAGCCCATCCCGCGGGCCTGCTCGAAGATGAGACTCGTCTGGGTGTGCTGCACCACCGGGTCCACCGCCAGGTGGTCGAGCACGAAGTCCCGCAACGCGTCGCCGGACGCCGCCCGCACATGCAACACGTAGTCCTCCGCACCGGCGACGTGGAACACCGACACCACCCCGGGCAGCCGCACCGACCGGGCCCGGAACGCGTCCACCGCCGCCCGCTCGTGCGCGGTCAACCGCACCGACACCAACGCCTGCAACGGCAGGCCGAGCGCCGTCGGATCCACCTCGGCGTGGAAACCTCGGATCGCGCCGCGCTCACGTAACGCCCGGGTCCGGGTCAGGCACGTCGACGGCGCCACCCCCACCCGCTCGGCGAGGGCGTTGTTCGGCAGTCGGCCATCGGCCGCCAACTCGGTCAGGATCGCGCGGTCCACCTCGTCCAGGGCCGGATGCGGCCGCACATCATTCGGTTCAGGGGGCATCGGGTCATCCTCGTCCGAATCCAACACGGACATCAAGCCGATTCACAGAATGATTTGCCGAATCATTGCTCATCAGTCGCCAGATGTTCGACCCTACCGCCATGACAACGATGGACACCCGGGCCGTGCACGCCGGTCGCGACGACCTCCGCACCCTCGGTGTGCACGTACCACCCATCGACCTGTCCACCACCAACCCGCTGCCGTCCGTCGACGACGGCGGCGCCGCGTACGAGCAACTCGCCACCGGCGGGACCCTCCCCGCCGACGGCAGCGCCGTCTACCAACGGCTCTGGAACCCCACCGTCGCCCGCTTCGAGACCGCCCTCGCCGAACTGGAAGGCACCGCCCAGGCCGTCGCCTTCGCCAGCGGAATGGCAGCCCTCACCGCCACCCTGCTCGCCGCCGCCCGTGACGACCGCCGGCACGTCGTCGCCGTCCGACCCCTCTACGGCGGCACCGACCACGTCCTGGCCACCGGCCTGCTCGGCACCACCGTCACCTGGACGCGCCCCGACGAGGTCGCCGCCGCCATCCGCCCCGACACCGCACTGATCATCGTCGAGACACCCGCCAACCCCACCCTCGACCTGGTTGACATCGCCGCCCTCGCCGCCACGGCCGGCGACATCCCACTGCTGGTCGACAACACCGTCGCGACCCCCGTCCTGCAACAACCCGCCCGCCACGGCGCCACCCTCGTCCTGCACAGCGCCACCAAGAGCATCGGCGGGCACGGCGACGTCCTCGCCGGCGTCGTCGCCTGCGACGACACCTGGGCCGCACGCCTACGCCAGGTCCGCGCGGTCACCGGCGCGATCCTGCACCCCCTCGGCGGCTACCTGCTGCACCGCGGCCTGCAAACCCTGCCGCTGCGGGTCCGCGCCCAACAAACCACCGCCGAGAAACTCGCCGGCTGGCTCGCCGACCACCCCGCCGTACACCGGGTGCACCACCCCTCGGTGCACGACCCGGCGGCGCTGGTCGGACGGCAGATGGCCGGACCCGGCAGCCTGCTCGCCTTCGAGGTACGCGGCGGCGCGCCCGCCGCGGCCGCCGTCGCCGGCGCCTGCCGCCTCATCACCCACGCGGTGTCCCTCGGCGGCGTCGACACCCTCATCCAGCACCCCGCCTCACTCACCCACCGGCCGGTCGAGGGCGACGCCAAACCCGCCGCCGCCCTGCTGCGCCTCTCGGTCGGCCTGGAAGACCCCGAGGACCTGCGCGCCGACCTCGCCCACGCCCTCGACACGATCGCCTGACCCTCAGCGCAGCTCGCGGCTGCCCAACACCCGCACCGGCGAACCCTGTCGAGCCACCCGCAGCATCGCCCGACCGATCCCGTCGGTCGTGGTGACCTGGTTCGGCAGCAACCGACGCAGCACCGGAAACAGCGGACGGGTGACCGCGTACCCGAACCGGTACCACCGCGTCTTCGACACGGCCCCGTACGTCGGCTGGATGAACCCCGGCCGCGCCGCGTAACCGTTGGGCAGCAGATCCATGATCGCGTTCTCGGCGCGACCCTTGACCCGTGCCCACATCACCCGACCCCGACCCGACGAGTCGGTGCCCTGACCCGAGACGTAGACGAAGGTGACCTGCGGGCTCACCTGCGCGAACAACCGCGCCGCGGCAAGGGGGTGGTCATAGCTGACCCGCGTGTACGCGGCCTCGTCCAGACCCAACGAGGACACGCCCAGGCAGTGGAAACACGCGTCCACACCGGTCAGCTCGGCCCGTACCGCGTCCAACTCGCCCACGTCCGCGACCGTCAGCTCCCGCAGCTTCGGATCCCGCACACCGGTCGGCCGCCGGCCGACAGTCAGCACCTCGCGCACGTCATCGGCGAGCAGCGCCTCCCGCAACACCCCCTGGCCGACCAGGCCCGTCCCACCGATGATGACCACCCGCATCAGCACCCACCACTGTCGTCGATCACCGTCTGCGGCGTCCCTCTGATCGGCTCATCTTGCTCGAAGGCGCGGTGTTCCGAACAACCGAGCCGGCCGGGGGAGCCGCCTCACCGGCGCGCAGGCGGTCAGGACTTCGGGCCGACGTGCCGGTCCAGCGTGACGACCGCGTCGCGTCGCGCCACCGACAGCGAGTTGCGCCGGTTCATCCGCCAGGCGATGCCGAGCAGGTCGAGGCCCCACTGGCAGAGCCCCATGATGTCGGCCGACTCGTTGACGAACATGTAGCGCGGGTAGACGTAGCGCCGGCCTCGCGTCGTGACCCGGTTGGCTGTTCGGCAACCGTCGGAGTGGAAGAGCCCGCGCAGGAAGTCGCCGGGATGGACTTCGAGAATCGGCCGTTGCCAGTCGGTCAGGACGATCGCTCGCTCGTGCTTCTTGCCCGGACCGTGCTGTGGCAGCAGGCACGGCCAGTGGCTGCCGTAACTCTGCACGCCGACGCAACCCTGTTTCTGGACCCGTTGCACCTTCGACGCCAGCACGGCTCGCATGGCCATGTCGCACGCCTCAATCAACCCGGGCCACCCATCGGAACAGTAGATGCGCAACACGGGGACGCGTGCCGTTGTCACCAGGTGGCCGTCGCCCAGGTAGAGACCGAGCAGGTAGGCGTAGGCGGCGAGGTCGGTCGGATTCTGGACATCCGGCCGGCACCGGAAGCACCGTAGCTCCGTGCCGCGCTTCACCGCCTCGGGTCGATCGACGCACCAGTGCCAGACCGTGGCATACGGCAACGAGAGCGTGCGAGCCACGGAGTGGACGGTGTGTCCGCGTGCGCGGAGGGCGCGGGCTCGTGCCCGTAGCTGCGGTGGGTGCACCCGCATATCATCGAACAGCTGTATGACAAGGTGCCGGGAGCGGGATTCGAACCCGCAAGCCCTTTCGGGCAGAAGTGTTTGAGACTTCCGTGTATGCCGTTCCACCATCCCGGCGGGTGGCGCCTACTGTACCCGACTACTCTCATGCGGGAGCATGGGTGGTAGCCGTGCAGTGATCGATGGTGGGGGTAGGGCTGGTGGCTGAGACGCCGACGGATGCCGAGCGTAGGCGCGTACTGATCGCCGAGGACGAGGCGCTGATCCGGCTGGACCTCGCCGAGATGCTGATCGAAGAGGGTTACGAGGTGGTGGGGGAGGCCGGTGACGGCGAGACAGCCGTCCGCCTCGCCGAGGAGCTGAAGCCCGACCTCGTCATCCTCGACATCAAGATGCCGATCATGGACGGGCTGGCCGCCGCCGAGCGCATCGCCGGTGCCCGGATCGCCCCGGTGATCATTCTGACCGCGTTCAGCCAGCGTGATCTGGTGGAGCGGGCGCGGGCGGCGGGCGCGATGGCGTACCTGGTGAAGCCCTTCCAGAAGAGCGACCTGGTCCCGGCGGTGGAGATCGCGCTGTCGCGTTACTCGGAGGTCGCGGCCCTGGAGGCGGAGGTCGCGAGCCTGACCGACCGCCTGGAGATCCGTAAGTCGGTGGAGCGCGCCAAGGGCGCGCTGATGACCACGTACGGGATGACCGAGCCGCAGGCGTTCAAGTGGATCCAGCGCACGGCGATGGACCACCGGATGACGATGAAAGAGGTTGCCGAGCGGATCCTCGAGGAGACCGCCGGCGGCGAGGTGACCCTGCCGGCACCCTGATCGGCATCGACCCGTGTCGAGGCGGATGGGGGCGGTGCTCGGCGTTCTCGCCGTGCTGGTGGCCGCCTGTGAGTCCTCGGCCTGTCCCGACTGCGAGGAGCCGCTACCGGTCCGGCCGGCCTGGCAGTCGGTGGTTCTGCCGGACACGCCGGGTGTGCCGGGTCGACCGGTGCTGCGCGACGCCACCGCCTGTGCCGGCCGGTGGTACGTGGTCGGCGGCGTGGTCGATCTGGCCGGGGAGACCCGCCCGGCCGCCTGGAGCAGCTCGGACGCCAATTCGTGGGTGCCGGTGCCGACGGCGCCAGTGACGTCCTACGGCCGGCAGCACGTGCTCTCCGCGGCGGCCTGCCGGGACGGACGGCTGGCGGCGGTCGGGGCGAAGAGCGGGGGCGCGCACGGCAATCCCCGCACCGGCACCTGGGGGCAGGCGTCGGACGGCACGCTGCGCGAGGTGGACGCGCCCTTCGAGCGGTACGCCGGGCCGCGCGCGGTCAACGTGGCCCGGCTGGCGGCGGGGCCGCAGGGCTGGTTGATCGCCGGTAGTCGGATCGACGGTGCGGCGGTCTGGATCTCCCCGGACGCGGCCGGGTTCGCGCTGGTGGAGGGCGCACCGGAGTTGGCCGGTGACGAGCGGGGGCGGACGGCGGCGTACGACGCGGTCGCCGTGCCGTCGGGCTGGCTGGTGGTGGGTGCGCTGCTGCCGCCCGGGGGTACCGCGCTGGTGCCGCTGGCCTGGTCCTCGGCGGACGGCCGGAGCTGGCGGCGGGCCGCCCTGCCGGTGGTGGACGGGCGGGGGCAGGCGCAACGGGTGGCGGTGCTTGGCGACGTGCCGGTGGCGGTCGGGCCGGTGCGGGCTGGATTCGGCAGTTGGCGGTTGACCACGCAGGGCTGGCGGTCGGCGGGCGGCTTCGGGGCGACCGGACCGGGTGTGGCGTCGGCGGCCGGGTTGGTGGCCGTCGGGCAGAGGTTGGTGGCGGTGACGAGGGACGGGGACCGTCACGCACTGTGGCTCTCGGTCGATGTGGGCGCGTCATGGCGGGCGATGACCATGCCGCGGTCGGTACCGGACAGCGGAGACACTGCGGTCGCGGTGACCTCGACGGGAGATCGACTGCTGCTGGTCATGGACGATGGGAAAACGTCGCGTGCCTGGTGGGCGGGGGTGTCGGAACTCGATCGGTAGCTGGTGGAAGGCCACCGACCCGTTACCGATGAAACAAAGGTAAAGGAGCCTCACGGCCGACGCTTCTTACAGGGATCGTTTCTAATCCGCCACGGCGTGTAACGGTTCGGTCAACCCGCTCCGATGGGGCTTACGTCACAGCTCCACGGTGGGATAACGTCCCGCCCCAGACCGGCGACGACGGTCTGGTTCGTCCGCCCCCCGCAAGGGCCAATAGCCAGCGGGTGGTTCGGACCATGGGACGAGGAGGGTTCGGGCCTTGAGGCAAAAGCTCGCGCGCGTTATCGGTGGGGTCGCCATGCTGGCGCTCGTCGCCGGCGGAACCGCATGCTCCAGTGGCGACGATGCGGCAGGCGGGGGCGGTGACGCCTGCGGCAGCAAGATCGCATTCTTCGGCGCGCTGACCGGTAGCTCGGCCGCGCTCGGCATCAACGAGAACAACGGTGTCAAGCTCGCCGTCGACAAGTACAACAAGGAAAACGCCGACTGCAAGGTCGAGCTGGCCTCCCTGGACTCGCAGGGCAGCCCTGACCAGGCGCCTGGTCTGGCGCAGAAGGCGATCGACGACACCAAGATCCTTGGCGTTGTCGGCCCGGCCTACTCGGGTGAGTCCGAGGCTGCCGGCCCGCTGTTCAACGAGGCCGGCCTGGTGGCCATCACCGCGTCCGCCACCCGTCCGAGCCTGGCCGAGCAGAAGTGGAAGACCTTCTTCCGCGCGGTCGGCAACGACTTCAGCCAGGGCCCGGCGGCCGGCAACTACATCAAGAACGTGATGAAGGCCGACAGGGTCTACGTCATCGACGACCAGTCCGCATACGGTGCCGGCCTGGCCGACGAGGTCAAGAAGGTGCTCGGCCCGTTGGTTGTCGGCTCGGACAAGGTCCAGGGCGAGGGCAAGCAGGTCGAGTTCTCCGGCGTGGTCACCAAGGTCAAGGCCGCCAACGTGAAGGCGATCTTCTACGGCGGTTACTACCAGGAGGCCGGCCTGATCCGTAAGCAGCTCACCGCTGCCGGGGTCACCGCGCCGCTGGTCGCTGGCGACGGTGTCAACGACGGTGCGTACATCACCTCCGCTGGTCAGGCGGCGGCCGAGGGCACCATCCTCACCTGCCCGTGCCAGCCGGCCGCTGAGGCCCGGGGCACCTTCGTGCAGGAGTTCAAGGCGCTCAACGGCACCGACCCGGGCACCTACAGCGACACCGCCTACGACGCGGCGAACATCCTGCTGGCCGGCATCAAGGCTGGCAAGACCACCCGTGAGAGCCTGCTGGAGTTCGTGAAGGGCTACAGCGGCGAGGGTGTCGCGGCGAGCTACAAGTTCACCGAGACCGGCGAGCTGGACCCGGCTCAGGTCAAGGTCTGGGCCTTCAAGGTCACCGGCGGCAAGGTTGTCCCGGACCAGGAGATCCCGAAGTCCTGATGTGGGTCGCTGCTTCGGCGATTGAGTTGTGATCGCGGGTGCGGCCGGGAGCTGCTCGCTCCCGGCCGCACCCCAATTTTCTCTCCAGACGTGATGGAGCGTCCTCCCTTGGACTTCAATGGACTGTTCTCCAACTTCGGGGAACTCACCACGACCGGCCTGACCCAGGGCGCGATCTACGCCCTGGTCGCGCTCGGCTACACGCTGGTCTACGGCGTGCTGAGACTTATCAACTTCGCTCACTCCGAGGTCTTCATCGCCGGCGCGTTCGCGGCGATCTGGACCTGGAACGGCTTTGGACTCGACCAGAACTCACAGGTCAGCGGGGTTGGATCGATCCTGTTCTACCTGCTGGTGGCGATGATCGTCGCCGCCATCGCCTCGGCGGGCACCGCGACGGTGATCGAGCGGGTGGCGTACCGGCCGTTGCGTAAGCGCAACGCCCCGCCGCTGGCCTTCCTGATCACCGCGATCGGCGCCTCGATCGCGATCTCCGAGGCCTTCGGCATCTGGACCCGCCGACTGCCGGAGGGCGCGCCCATTCTGGTGAGCAGCAAACCGCTGTTCCACCTCTTCGGTGTGCCGATCGACTCGGTGCAACTGCTGACGATTGGCGCGGCGCTGCTGATGATGGTCCTGCTGGACCTCTTCATCAACCGCAGCCGTACCGGCCGGGGCATCCGGGCCGTGGCCCAGGACGCCAACACTGCCGCGCTGATGGGCGTGAACAAGGACCGGATCATCCTGATGGTCTTCATCACCGGTGGTGCCATGGCCGGCGTTGCCGGTCTGCTCTACGACGTGCGGATCCAGACTCTGACCTACAGCGTCGGCTTCCTGCTGGGGCTCAAGGCCTTCACCGCCGCGGTGCTGGGTGGTATCGGCAACCTGCGCGGCGCGCTGGTCGGTGGCCTGTTGCTCGGCGTGGTGGAGAACTACGCCGCCGGTCTGTTCGGCAGCCAGTGGAAGGACTTCGCCGCCTTCGCGGTGTTGGTGGTGCTGCTGATGTTCCGGCCGACCGGTCTGCTGGGCGAATCGCTGGGGAGGGCACGAGCATGACGACCGTCCTGGAGAGGGTGCGCTCCGGCCGCGAGGCGGCTGGAGAACGGTGGCGCGGCGCGCCGCGCTGGGTGCGCTGGGCACTGTTGGCCGCGGTGATCGCGTTCTTCTACGCGCTGCCGAACAGGGAGTTCTACCAGTATCTCGGGCCGATCCCCACCCCCGGTGCGAACTTCACGCAGGTGCTCTTCACCGTCTCGATCTATGTGCTGCTGGCCGTCGGGTTGAACATCGTGGTCGGTTTCGCCGGCCTGCTCGACCTGGGCTACTTTGGCTTCTTCGCCGTCGGCGCGTACACCGTCGCGGTGCTGACCTCGCCGAGCAGCAACGTCAAGACGCTCTGGCCGTGGCTGCTCGTGGTGCCGCTGGCGATCGGGTTGACCATGCTCTCGGGTGTGATGCTCGGTACGCCGACGCTGCGCCTGCGCGGTGACTACCTGGCGATCGTGACGCTCGGCTTCGCCGAGATGATCCGGATCGCCGCGGTCAGCTCGGAGTTCCTCAAGGGCCAGCGGGGTTTCAACCAGATCCCGCACCCGCCCGGCAAGTACGCCGACGGCAAGCCGTTCTTCGGCGTGCTGGACGCCCGGCCGTACTACTGGCTGGTGCTCACGTTGATCATCCTGGTGGTGATCGGCGTGCGGAACCTGACGCACAGTCGGGTCGGTCGGGCCTGGATCTCGATCCGGGAGGACGAGGACGCCGCGCAGCTGATGGGCGTGCCGACGTTCAAGTTCAAGCTCTGGGCGTTCGCCTCGGGTGCCGCGATCGCCGGCCTGGCCGGCGCGCTCTTCGCGGGTAAGCAGAACTTCGTCAACTCGCAGAACTTCGAGCTACTCAACTCGATCATCATCCTGGCGGCGGTGATCTTCGGTGGCTCGGGCAACATCGTCGGCGCGATCGTCGGCGGTGGCCTGGTGGCGTACATGATTGAGCGGTTCCGCGGCATCGAGTTGTTCGGCGTGGAGCTGTACGAGTACCGGTTCCTGATCTTCGGCCTGGTCCTCGTGGTGATGATGATCTTCCGGCCGGAGGGCCTGATTCCGAACCGACGACGGGCGGCGGAGTTCAAAGACCGTCGCAAGGAGGTGATCGTCGGTGAGTGACACCGATCAGACGCCGGCTGTTCCGGCGCAGGCCGGTGCGCCGGCGATGGAGGCGGTCTCCAGTCGAGACCCGCTGTTGGAGGTCGACAACGTCACGCTGCGCTTCGGCGGTGTGGTCGCGCTCGACAATGTCAACTTCACCCTCTACAAGGGGGAGATCCTCGGGCTGATCGGCCCTAACGGGGCCGGCAAGACCACCTGCTTCAACGCGATGACCGGCATCTACCAGCCCACCATGGGCGAGATCCGGTTCCGTGGCAACAAGATCAGCGGGAAGAAGCGCCACGAGATCACCCAACTGGGCATGGCCCGGACGTTCCAGAACATCCGCCTGTTCCCGGAGATGACCGCCCTGGAGAACGTCCAGGTCGGCGCGGACGCGCACCACAAGACCAGCGTGCTCTCCGCGCTGTTCCGGTTGCCGCGGCACCGGCGCGAGGAGCGTGAGGGGCGGGAGAAGGCCGAGCGGCTGCTGGAGTTCGTCGGCATCCAGCACCGGCTGCACGAGTTCGCCCGCAACCTCTCCTACGGGGAGCAGCGGCGGTTGGAGATCGCTCGGGCGCTGGCCACCGATCCGGTGCTGCTCTGCCTGGACGAGCCGGCCGCTGGCTTCAACCCGGCGGAGAAGGAGGAGCTGCTCCAGCTCATCCGGCAGGTCCGGGACACCGGCGTGACCGTGCTGCTGATCGAGCACGACATGCGCCTGGTCATGGGCGTCACCGACCGGATCGTCGTGCTGGAGTTCGGAAAGAAGATCGCCGAAGGGCTGCCCGCCGAGGTGCGGGACAACCCGAAGGTGGTCGCGGCGTACCTGGGGGTGCCGGACGATGTTGCTTGAGATCGATGATGTGAGCCTGCTCTACGGGCGGATCCAGGCGTTGCACGGCATCAGCTTGACCGTGGCCGAGGGTGAGATCGTCGCGCTGATCGGCGCCAACGGCGCCGGGAAGTCGACCACGATGCGGGCGATCTCCGGGATCCGGCCGATCGCCAGCGGCCGCATCCGGTTCGAGGGCGAGGACATCTCCAAGCTCCGGGCGGACCTGCGGGTCCGGCGAGGGCTCTGCCAAGCGCCCGAGGGCCGGGGGATCTTCCCCGGCATGTCGGTGCTCGAGAATCTGGACATGGGGGCGTACACCCGGCGCGACCGGGCCGGAATCGCCCAGGACCTGTCCCGGGTGCTCGACCTCTTCCCCAGGCTGGCGGAGCGCAGTAAGCAGGCCGGCGGTACCCTTTCCGGCGGCGAGCAGCAGATGCTGGCGGTCGGCCGGGCGTTGATGAGCCGGCCCAAGCTGCTGTTGCTCGACGAGCCCTCGATGGGGTTGGCGCCAATGCTGATCCAACAGATCTTCGACATCATCAAGGAGATCAACGAGCAGGGCACCACCATCCTGCTGGTGGAGCAGAACGCGCAGCAGGCGCTGGCCCGAGCGCACCGGGCCTACGTCCTCGAGACCGGCAGGATCGTCAAGAGCGGTACCGGCGCCGAGCTGCTGCACGACCCGGCGGTCAAAGAGGCATACCTCGGCGTGGCCTGAGCGGCCGTCACACCCCTCACGCAAGGAGTGCAGAGAAATGTTCAATACCAACGGTGCCCGCCGGGCGGCGCTCGGCGCCGCCAGTGTGGCGCTGCTCGCCCTCTCGCTGACGGCGTGTGGGGAGAAGGAGAGCAGCAGCGAGCCCGGTGCCGGTCCGACCGTCACGGCGGCTGCCGACTCGGCACTGACCGCGAAGGTGCCCGACGCCATCAAGGCCGACGGTGTGATCAAGGTCGGCACCGACTCGACGTACGCCCCGGCGGAGTACCTGGACGCCGACGGCAAGACGGTGATCGGCTTCGACATCGAGCTGTTCAACGCGGTGGCGCAGAAGCTCGGTCTCAAGGCCGAGTACCAGTCGTCGCCCTTCGACTCGATCCTGCCCGGCGTCGACTCCGGCAAGTACGAGATCGGTGTGTCATCGTTCACCATCAACGCTGAGCGGCTCAAGAGCGTCAACATGGTGAGCTACTTCTCCGCCGGCACTCAGTGGGCGACCAAGGCCGGCAATCCAGCCAAGATCGACATTGAGAACGCCTGCGGCAAGAAGATCGCCGTGCAGACCGCCACCGTTCAGTTCGACGACATCACCGCCCGGTCGAAGAAGTGCACCACCGGCGGCAAGCCGGCGATCACCATCGACCAGTACCAGGCGCAGAGCGACGCCACGGCCGCCGTGGTCAGCGGTAAGAACGACGCCATGCTGGCCGATTCGCCGGTCGGCGCGTACGCGGTGAAGCAGAGCAGCGGCGCGCTGGAGTTGGTCGGCGACATCTACGAGTCCGCCCCGTACGGCTACGCCGTCAAGAAGGATCAGACCGCCTTCGCCGAGGTGCTCAAGGAGGCCGTCCAGGCGGTCATCGCTGACGGCTCGTACCAGAGCGCGCTGAAGAAGTGGGGCGTCGAGGGCGGCGCCATCACCTCCTCGGCGCTGAACCCCGCCAACTGACGCATGTCGTCGGAAACGGACACAACCGAACGGGCACGGCCGGAACCCATCCAGGCCGTGCCCGTCCGGCATCCCGGGCGTTGGGTAGCGGTCGCCGTGATCGGGGTGCTGGTGGCCATGTTCGTCCACCTGCTGGTGACGAACAAGGCGTTCAACTGGCCCTTCATGGTCGACGAGATGTTCCGGCCGCCGATCATGGAGGGTCTGCGCGGCACGCTCGCGCTGACCGTGCTCGCGATGGTGATCGGGGTCAGTCTCGGCGTTGTCATCGCCATCATGCGGTTGTCGGAGAACCCGATCTTGCGCGGCGTCTCCTGGGCGTACACCTGGTTCTTCCGGGCGGTGCCCCGGCTGGTGCTGGCGATTCTCTTCGGCAACCTCGGCATCCTCTGGGCCCGGATCGAGTTCGGGCTCCCGTTCGATCGGCAGATCGGCGCGCTCTTCGGCGTTGACAACTTCGAGGCGCGTCTCTTCGGCTTCTCCGCGCTGGAGATCCTCACGGGTTTCGTCGCCGGCATGTTGGCGCTCGGGCTCTCCGAGGCGGCGTACATGGCTGAGATCGTTCGGGCCGGGATCCAGTCGGTGGACGAGGGGCAGACCGAGGCGGCGCAGGCGCTGGGCCTGAGCCGTACCCAGATCCTGCGCCGCATCGTGCTGCCGCAGGCGATGCGGGTGATCATCCCGCCGACGGGCAACGAGACCATCGCGATGCTCAAGGACACCTCGCTGGTGGCCTTCGTGCCGGTCTCCACCGAGCTGTTTTTCCAGCTCAAGGCCGTGGGTAACCGGACCTTCCAGGTCTTCCCGATGTACGTGGCGGCCTGCCTGTGGTATTTGCTGCTGACCAGCGTGCTGCTCGTCGGGCAGTACTACCTGGAGCGGCACTTCTCCAAGGGGTTCGGCAAGAGCGCCCAAGCGAAGATCAGACTGCGCGGGATCACCGCGGAGGCCGGCGGTAGCGCGAGCGAGGCGGGTCGGTGATGACGCAGGTGACGACACCGGCGGAGGCCGCGGGAACGGCCGGTGACGGCGTGATGGTCCGCGCTGAGCAGGTGCACAAGTCGTTCGGGTCGGTGGAGGTGCTCAAGGGCATCGACCTGGAGGTCCGCAGCGGCGAGGTCTGTTGTCTGCTCGGTCCCTCCGGCTCGGGCAAGTCGACGTTCCTGCGCTGCATCAACCATCTGGAGAAGATCAACGCCGGTCGGATCCGGGTGGACGGCGACCTGATCGGCTACCGGGAGCGCGGCGGCAAGCTGCACGAGATGCGGGAAAAGGAGATCGCCGCCCAGCGCCGCGCGATCGGCATGGTGTTCCAGCGGTTCAACCTTTTCCCGCACATGACCGCCCTGCAGAACGTGGCCGAGGCGCCGGTGCTGTTGGGCCGGGAGCGCAAGGCCGCCGCCCGGGACCGGGCCGCCGCGCTGCTCCAGCGGGTCGGGCTCGGCGACAAGCTGGGCAACTACCCCGGGCAGCTCTCCGGCGGGCAGCAGCAGCGGGTGGCCATCGCCCGAGCGTTGGCGATGCAGCCGAAGCTGATGCTCTTCGACGAGCCCACCAGCGCGCTGGACCCGGAACTGGTCGGCGAGGTGCTCGACGTGATGAAGGATCTGGCCCGCGACGGCATGACGATGATCGTGGTGACCCATGAGATCGGCTTCGCCCGGGAGGTCGGCGATTCGCTGGTCTTCATGGACGACGGCATAGTGGTGGAGTCCGGTGCGCCGCGCGAGGTGATCGCCAACCCCCGGCACGACCGGACGAAGGCGTTCCTGGCCAAGGTGCTCTGAGCCGGTGCCCGGCGTGGCCGATCCGTTCGGCCGCGCCGGGCGTCGTGCCGGTGTCCCGTCCTGTCGTAGCGGCGGACTAGAGTCGCTGCCGTGACAGCTACGACGCCGCGCCTGCTCCTTGTCGACGGACATTCCATGGCATACCGGGCTTTCTTCGCCCTTCCCGTGGAAAACTTCTCCACCACGACGGGGCAGCCAACCAACGCGGTGTACGGCTTCACCTCGATGCTGATCAACGTGCTGCGCGACGAGCAGCCCACCCACATCGTGGTGGCCTTCGACGTCTCCCGCCGGTCCTTCCGCACCGACAAGTACGCGGAGTACAAGGCCGGCCGCAGCGAGACCCCCACCGACTTCAAGGGCCAGGTCAGCCTGGTCAAGGAGGTCCTGGCCGCGCTGCAGATCCCGGTGGTCGAGAAGGAGGGCTTCGAGGCCGACGACGTGATCGCCACGCTCGCCTGCCAGGCCCGCGACCAGGGCATGTCGGTGCTGATCAGCAGCGGTGACCGTGACGCGTTCCAGCTGGTCGACGACCAGATCACCGTCCTCTACCCGCGCAAGGGCGTCTCCGATCTGGCCCGGATGGACCCGGCCGCGATCGAGGCGAAGTACGGCGTCACGCCCCAGCAGTACCGCGACCTCGCCGCGCTGGTCGGCGAGACCAGCGACAACCTGCCCGGCATCCCGGGCGTCGGCCCGAAGACCGCAGCCAAGTGGATCACCACGTACGGCGGGGTGGAGGGCGTGATCGCCCGGGCCGACGAGATCAAGGGCAAGGCCGGCGACAGCCTGCGGGAGCGGCTCGCCGACGTGATCCGCAACTACGAGATCAACCGCCTCATCTCCGACCTGGAGCTGCCGCTGCGCCCGGAGGACACCCGCTGGACGGGTTGGGACCGGGAGGCGGTGCACCAGGTCTTCGACACCCTGGAGTTCCGGATCCTGCGCGACCGGCTCTACCAGTACCTGGAGGCGGTCGAGCCGGAGGCCGAGTCCGGCTTCGACCTGGTCGGCGAGGTGCTCGCCGAGCCCGGCGCGCTGGCCGGCTGGCTGACCACGCACGTCGCGACCGGCACCCCGGTCGGGTTGGCGGTCAAACTCGACACCGGCCCCAACCGCCGGCACACCGCCTCGATCACCGGTCTCGCGCTGGCCACCGCCGGCGGAGCGGCGGCCTGGGTCGACCCGGCGCGGCTCGACCCGACCGACGAGGGCGCCCTGGCCGGCTGGTTGGCCGACGCGCAGCGCCCCAAGGTGCTGCACGACAGCAAGCCGGCCGTGCTGGCCTGCGCCGCGCACGGCTGGCAGCTCACCGGCATCGTCCGGGACACTCAGATCGCCGCGTACCTGGCCCGGCCCGACCAGCGGTCCTACGACCTGACCGACCTGGCGTTGCGCTACCTGCACCGGGAGCTTCGAGTGGACGTCCCGGAGTCCGGCCAGCTCACCCTCGACGGGCTCGGCGACGAAGGGGTGGTCGAGCAGAACCTGATGCTCCAGGCCCGGGCCACCCTCGACCTGGCCGACGCGATCGACGCCGAGCTGTCCCGCGACGGCGAGCAGTCCGCCCGGCTGATGGCCGGCGTGGAGCTGCCGTTGATGCGGGTGCTGGCCACCATGGAGAGCACCGGCATCGCCGCCGACACGCACTACCTGTCCGAGTTGGAGGCCCACTTCGCCGCCGAGGTGAAAGCCGCCGCGCAGGGCGCGTACGAGGCGGTGGGTCGGGAGTTCAACCTCGGCTCGCCCAAGCAGTTGCAGGAGATCCTCTTCACCGAGCTGGGTCTGCCGAAGACCAAGAAGATCAAGACGGGTTACACCACCGACGCCGACGCCCTGCAGTGGCTCTACGCGCAGCAGCCGCACCCGGTGCTGGCCCACCTGCTGCGCCACCGGGACGTGGCCAAGCTCAAGTCGACAGTCGACGGGCTGCTCAAGTCGGTCTCCGACGACGGCCGGATCCACACCACCTTCAACCAGACCGTGGCGGCCACCGGTCGGCTGTCCTCCACCGAGCCCAACCTGCAGAACATCCCGATCCGCACCGAGGAGGGCCGGCGGATCCGGCGGGCCTTCGTGGTGGGGGAGGGCTACGAGTCTCTGCTCACCGCCGACTACAGCCAGATCGAGATGCGCATCATGGCGCACCTCAGCTCGGATGACGCGCTGATCGACGCGTTCAACTCCGGCGCCGACTTCCACGCCGCCACCGCCTCGTCGGTGTTCGGGGTACCGCTCGACGAGGTCACCCCCGACCAGCGCCGCAAGATCAAGGCCATGAACTACGGCCTGGCGTACGGGCTCAGCGCGTTCGGCCTGTCCCAACAGCTCAGCATCAGCACCGAAGAGGCGCGTGGGCTGATGGAAAACTACTTCGCCGGCTTCGGTGGGGTGCGCGACTACCTCCAGCAGGTGGTCGCCCGGGCCCGCCAGGACGGCTACACCTCGACCATCCTGGGCCGCCGCCGCTACCTGCCCGATCTGGTCAGCGACAACCGGCAGCGCCGCGACATCGCCGAGCGGATGGCGCTCAACGCCCCCATCCAGGGTTCCGCCGCCGACATCATCAAGGTGGCGATGCTGCACGTCGACACCGCGCTCGGCGATGCTGGGCTGCGCTCACGGATGCTGTTGCAGGTGCACGACGAGCTGGTCTTCGAGGTCGCGCCGGGTGAGCGGGAGGCGTTGGAGGCGCTGGTCCGGCGGGAGATGGGCGGGGCGTACCCGTTGTCGGTGCCGCTGGAGGTGTCCGTCGGTCTGGGCCGGGACTGGAACAGCGCGGATCACTGATCTTGCGGGGTGGGGGTTCCGGGGCAGCCCGACCCTCTCCGGGCGGTCAGGCTTGATCCCTGCGTGGGTCGGGCTGCCCCGGAACCCCTGACCGGGTCGTCCTGGTCGCGTTGCTTCCGGCCGTCGCCCGAGGTTGGTTGATCTTGGGTGGGGATCAATGGTGTGGTTACTTCAGGGGGTCGTGGCCCCAGTTCATGAGGGACCAGCGCCACTTGGTGTCGCGGACGTCGCCGGAGGGGCGCTGCGCCATGTGCCGGCGTACGTAGCCGACCACCTTGCGCATGTGCTTGTAGTCGCCCTCGGACAGGTCACCGCGCTTACGGCGGAGCAGGTTGATGATCTTCCGGCCGGATTCGTGCCCGACGGACTCGCCACCACCAACGCGACCGCCCTTGTGCCAGCCGACCTGCTTCGACTCGTCGGTCTCCAGCCACGTGGACAGCTCGCCGGGCTTCATGTTCACCGCCTCGGTGAACTCCCGGTAGGTGTCCCGGCCGTCGTCACTTCTGCTCATGACGCAGCGCCTCGGGGCGGTGGGCCACGTCGCGGCCCGTGCCGTCACTCCGAACCCGGTACTGCGGGTCGTCGTGGGCTGCGTTCACCGCACGCCCGCGGATCCGCATCCGCTCCGTGATCGTCCCCCGCACCACGCCGTACGCGCGGCTGCCGTGGGCCGACCAGGAGACATGGTCGCCCCGGTGAAATTTCTGTTCGGCCATGGTCCTCGGCTACCCGACGCGGCCGGGGCGAAACGACTACGTGGTGATCTCGGCGACCGGCAGCTTGATGTCGAACGGCTCGGCCAGCTCGATCACGTCGGCGCCGTCGGCGACCAGCTCGTACTGCCGCTCACCGCCCGGCCCCACCCGGGCTCAGCTTGAGTCCAACGGCCTGGGCGGCACGGAGGTCAAGCGGCGGATGGGGCCAGGTGATGTCGGGATGGCCCGGCGCTCATGGAATCGCGTCTACCGGCGATCGATGGCTCGCACGTCGGACCACGGGTGCGGCGCGCTCACCCGGCCGGCTTCTCGGTGACGAAGATGGCGGTGCCGGGGAAGAGCCGTCCGCGCAGCGGACTCCACTGCCCCCAGATCCCCTCGTGCCCCTCCGGCCACTCCGGCTCCACCAGGTCCAGCAGTCGGAACCCGGCGCCGACCAGCTCGCGGATCCGGTCGCCGAGGGTGCGGTGCTGCTCGACGTAGGTGGCCACCCCGGTCTCGTCCTGCTCCACGTAGGGGGAGCGGTCGAAGTACGAGTGGACGGCCGTCAGGCCGCCCTCGCCGGGGTCGTCGAGGAAGATCCACCGCATCGGGTGGGTCACCGAGAACACCCAGCGGCCGCCCGGGCGCAGCACCCGGTGCACCTCGGCGAGCAGCGCCGCCGAGTCGTCCACGAACGGGATCGCGCCGAACGCGGTGCAGGCGACGTCGAACGACCGGTCGGCGAACGGCAGGGCGAGCGCGTCGGCCTGCACCAGCGGTACGCGTACCCCGGTGCGGTCGGCGGTTGCGGCGGCGTGCCGCAACATGCCGGCGGACAGGTCGAAGGCCACCGGCCGGGCGCCCTGGGTGGCGAGCCAGCGGGCGCCGGCCGCGGCACCGGCACCCACCTCCAGCACCTGCCGCCCCGACACGTCGCCGAGCAGCCGGGCGTCGGCCTCGCGCAGGCCCTCGGGGCACCACACGAAGTCCACGTCGCCGAGGAACGCGCCGTGTTCGGCCTGGTAGTCGTCTGCGTCGGTGTCCCACCAGCCGCGGTTGGCGCGCCGGACCTCGGCGTCACCCACCCGGCGCCGGGTAACCCGGCTGTCGTCATCCACGCGCTCACGCTAGGCCCCACCCGCCTCATTGGGTACGACGGCGCGTCGGAGATCTGCGCGCGGTCGCGGCGTCCGGGACGGGTGGGACGCGCCGACGTCTAGGAGCCGGCAGTCGAACACGCGCGAGCTGGGGCGCACGGGGCTGTTGTGACGCAGGAGACAGCAGGGGTGTTTTCCGGGCGATTGTTCGGCTTTCGCAGGTCATCGCGCAGAGAGAACCCGGGAGGGCTTGCACGCTGTGGTAATGCGCACGGTAGGCTAGACGATGCGCTCGCGGATCGTGTTGCCTCGGCAGGGAGCAGGTGCGCGGTCGACGGAGCCACATCAAGATCTCACTAGGCGATCGTTCGGTGTGCCCGGCGACGGATCCGCTGGCGCGAACAGGTCACTGCGACACACCAGCCTGCCGTGACAACCCACCGACCGGAGCAACCGCCCACATGACGAGCAGCATCGAGGCCCCCTCGAGCGCCACCCGGGTCACCCACGACGATCTCGGTTCCGAGGAGGCTTTCCTCGCCGCGATCGACGAGACCATCAAGTACTTCAACGACGGCGACATTGTCGAAGGCACCGTCGTCAAGGTCGATCGGGACGAGGTCCTGCTCGACATCGGCTACAAGACCGAGGGTGTCATTCCCTCTCGTGAGTTGTCGATCAAGCACGATGTGGACCCCGCCGAGGTTGTGACGGTTGGCGACCACATCGAGGCCCTGGTCCTCCAGAAGGAGGACAAGGAGGGTCGTCTGATCCTCTCCAAGAAGCGGGCACAGTACGAGCGGGCCTGGGGCACGATCGAGAAGATCAAGGACGAGGACGGCGTCGTCCGCGGTTCGGTCATCGAGGTGGTCAAGGGCGGCCTCATCCTCGACATCGGGCTGCGGGGCTTCCTGCCCGCGTCCCTGGTCGAGATGCGTCGTGTGCGCGACCTTCAGCCGTACGTCGGGCGGGAGCTCGAGGCCAAGATCATCGAGCTGGACAAGAACCGCAACAACGTGGTCCTGTCCCGCCGGGCCTGGCTGGAGCAGACGCAGTCCGAGGTGCGCACCGAGTTCCTCAACAAGCTGCAGAAGGGCCAGGTCCGCAAGGGCGTCGTGTCCTCGATCGTCAACTTCGGCGCCTTCGTGGACCTGGGCGGCGTCGACGGTCTGGTGCACGTCTCCGAGCTGTCCTGGAAGCACATCGACCACCCGTCCGAGGTCGTCGAGGTGGGCCAGGAGGTCGAGGTCGAGGTCCTGGACGTCGACCTGGACCGCGAGCGCGTCTCGCTGTCGCTGAAGGCGACCCAGGAAGACCCGTGGCGCCAGTTCGCCCGCACCCACGCGATCCAGCAGATCGTGCCGGGTAAGGTCACCAAGCTGGTTCCGTTCGGTGCGTTCGTCCGGGTGGACGACGGCATCGAGGGTCTGGTCCACATCTCCGAGCTGGCCGAGCGCCACGTGGAGATCCCGGAGCAGGTCGTCCAGGTCGGCTCCGAGGTCATGGTCAAGGTCATCGACATCGACCTTGAGCGTCGCCGGATCTCGCTGTCGCTCAAGCAGGCCAACGAGGGCTTCGTCGAGGGCGAGGAGCACTTCGACCCGACCCTCTACGGCATGGCCGCGACGTACGACACCGAGGGCAACTACATCTACCCGGAGGGCTTCGACCCGGAGACGGGCGAGTGGCTCGAGGGGTACGACAAGCAGCGCGAGACCTGGGAGAACCAGTACGCCGAGGCTCGTCTGCGCTGGGAGGCCCACACCAAGCAGGTGCAGACCTCTCGGGCCGCCGACGCCGAGGCTGCCGCCAACCCGACTCCGGTCGTCCCGGCCGCTGGCGGCGGCGGTGGCGGTGGCACCACCTCTTCGTCCAGCCCGGCCCCGAGCCGGCAGGCCGAGGAGCCGGCCGGCACCCTGGCCACCGACGAGGCGCTCGCCGCACTGCGGGAGAAGCTCGCCGGCGGTAAGTGACCCGCTGAACGACTGAACGACGACGGGCCCCGTCCCCGCGATCTCCGGATCGCTGGGGGCGGGGCCCTCGCCGTACCCGGGGGCGAGCTGCGCCGGGTGCGGGTCAGGGCTGGGACGGGAGCCGGTGCGGGCTGGGAACGGTCGAGGCCGGGGTCGCCGCGGCTCGCAGGTGGGCGGGTTTGGCGGCGGGCTTGTGGATCCGGTTGACTGTTCGGGTGTTGAGGGTGGGGTTGACCGGCGGGATCGGGTCGGGCAAGAGCGCGGTGGCCGCGCGGCTCGTCGAGCGGGGCGCGGTGCTCATTGACGCCGACCGGGTGGCCCGGGAGGTGGTGGCGCCCGGCACGGACGGGCTGGCCGAGATCGTTGCCGCCTTCTCCGACGCGGTGCTGGACGACGACGGCGCACTGGACCGTGCCGCACTCGGGGCGGTGGTGTTCGCCGACGAGACCGCCCGGCGTCGGCTGGAGGCGATCACCCACCCCCGGGTCCGGGCCCGCACGGCGGAGCTTTCCGCCGCGGCGGCACCCGACGCGATCGTCGTCAACGACGTGCCGCTGCTGGTCGAGGTGGGTCTCGCGCCGACGTACCACCTGGTGGTCGTGGTGCAGACGGCCGTCCCGACCCGACTGGAGCGGCTGGCGCGCGACCGGGGGATGGGGCGCGCGGAGGCCGAGCGCAGGATCGCCGCCCAGGCCGACGACGCGCGACGCCGGGCGGTGGCGGACGTGGTGCTGACCAATGACGGGAGCCTGACGGCGCTGCACGACGCCGTCGACGTGCTCTGGAAGCACCGACTGGTGCCCTACGAGGACAACCTGCGCCAGCGGCGGGTGGTCCCGGCGGCCCCGGTCGAGTTGGCCGGGGCCGACGCGAGCTGGCCGGAGCAGTACGCGCGGCTGGCCGCCCGGATCCAACACGCGCTCGGCTCGGACGCCCTGCGGATCGACCACATCGGTTCGACGGCGGTGCCCGGCCTCGCCGCCGAGAACGTCATCGACGTGCAGGTGGCGGTCGCCAGCCTCGCCGACGCCGACGGGCCGTTGGCCGATCGACTGGCGGGCGCCGGGTTCCCCCGAGTGCCGGGGCAGTGGTGGGACGACCCGCGCCCGGCTGACCGGGGTCGCTGGGAGAAGCGGCTGCACGGCAGTGCGGACCCGGCCCGCCCGGTTCGTCTGCACGTGCGGGTGGCGGATTCACCGGGCTGGCGGTACGCGCTGCTGATGCGCGACCACCTGCGCGCCGACCCGGATCAGCGGGCCGCGTACCTGCTGCTCAAGCGGGACCTGGTCGCGGCGGCGCCGGAGGCCGGCGATTCCGGCACGGCCCGGAACCCGTGGTTCGACGAGGAGTACCTGCGGGCCGAGCAGTGGGCCGCGCAGACCGGCTGGCGGCCCTGAGGGCACCGGTCAGCGGGCACCGGGCCGAGGTGCCGAGGACTTGGGGGCTGACGGTCGGGGGTTGGCGGCCAGTCGGGGCACGACGGCGGGGTGGAGATCCAGGTGTGCCCACGTGCCGGCGTCGGTCCGCAACTCGAGCCGGCGCAGCGACCCGTCCCCCCGGTCGATCCAGTAGCGCAGCCGCGCGTTGGCCGGACCGGCCTCGATGACGTCCACGGTGCGTCCAGCGGCGACATCGTCGCGTATCCGCACGGCAGTGCCGCGGTGCCCGACCGACCCGGCGGTCACCGCGGCGTCGATCAGCGTGTTCAGGTCGTCCCCGCCGGGTCGGGTGACCCGCCAGGTCCCGGCCGGGGCTGGCAGCGGTGGCCGGGCCGGCGCCTCCGCGGTGCCGCCACCGGCGGCGACCGCCGGCAGGTCCGCCCGGGCCAGACCGGCGGCGTCACGGCGCAGCAGGGTTCGGCGATCCGGTACGCCAAGGTCGGCGACAGCGAGGTAAGCGGTGCGGGCGGTCCAGCTCAACCAGCCGGCGCCCCGCAGGTTCGTGTCCGTGCCCATCGGCGCGGTCAGCGTGACCGTGGCGCCACCCTGGGCGCGGAGCCGGGCCGGCAGCCGGTCGAGCCGTCGCTGCTCGGCGTCGGTCAGCGCGCGGGGCAGACCGGGTCGGCCGCCGAGTGCGTCCACCGGCCGTAGTGTCGGCCGGTCCGCCCGGTTGAAGATCATCGTGACCGGGCCGGCGTCCGGCAGCCGGGTCACCAGCTTGTGCAGCCGGGCGTCCTGGTCGAGCCAGTACCGGGTCTGCCCGTCGGCGGCCGGCGCCGCGGCGCTGGGGGTGCCGGGCGCCGTGCTGGCGGCCGGCGTGCCGGGGGGCAGTGGCGCCTGTATGACGTCCAGTGGGCCGGCCGGCACGGCGTCCCGGGCGAGCCAGCGCGCCCCGCTGGACGGTGCCGTCCAGGTCGGGTCCGGGCGGTCGGCGGCGAGATCGAGGAGCAGGTCGAGCACTGGTGCCAGGTGCGCCCCGGGTGCCAGTCGGTGCAGCCGCCACCGATCCGCCGGCGGCATCAGTGGTGGTGCGGCGGGAGTGGGCACCGCCGCCGGATCGGGCCGGATCACCAGCACCGGCCCGCTCTTCTGCAACAGTCCGCGTTCGGCGCCCGCGCCCGGCCCGCCCACGTCGAGATAGAGCAGCGACCGGGACCAGTCCACCCAGCCCACCAGTTCGATGCGGGCCGCGTCGGTGCCGGCCGTGACGCGTACGCCGGCGCGCAGGTCGCGCAGGTTGGTGACC
>NZ_QGSZ01000220.1 GCF_003857055.1 Micromonospora inaquosa
GCCTCGTGCCTGCCCAGCCACGCGGTGCCTGCCCGCCCGGTCCCGACAGGCGGGCCTCGGCCGCCGACCTGTTTCGCGGTCGCACCGGCGGACCTGTCTACGGCAGGATCCTCCGGATGATCCGGCCCCTGCTCCTGCTCGACATCGACGGCGTCCTCAACCCCTACGGGACTCCTCAACCACCCGCCGGTTACACCGAGCACCGCCTGTTCCCCGGCGAGGAACCCGTCCGCGTCAACCCCACCCACGGCGCCTGGATCACCGAGGCGAGCGCCATCCTGGACATTGCCTGGGCCACGAGCTGGAACGACGATGCCAACCAACTCCTCGCTCCGCTTCTGCGCATCGCTCCCCTGCCCGTGATCACCATGCCACCCGCGCCGTTCCACCCGGGCGACAAGATTCCGGCCATCGCCGCCTACGCCCAGCAACGGCCTGCGGCATGGATCGACGACCTGCACACGCCGCAAGCCCACCTCTGGGCCGCAGCGCGCAGCAGTCCCACCCTGTTGATCACCGCCGATCCGATGATCGGCCTCACCCGCAACTCGATCGATCACGTCATGGCTTGGGCCAAGGCTCTTCAACGCCCGTCGGCCAATCCCTAGCGCCGCCGCCCAGCCCTCCAGCGACCTGCCGATCGAATCGGTCATGGTGACTGAAGGTGTCGTACACCTGTTCTAGTCTCGGGTCGTGGTCGAGGAGTTGGCGCAGGCAGACGACGCGGTCGCCGCCTGCGTCGACG
Source organism: Micromonospora inaquosa (assembly GCF_003857055.1). Lineage (GTDB taxonomy): Bacteria > Actinomycetota > Actinomycetes > Mycobacteriales > Micromonosporaceae > Micromonospora > Micromonospora inaquosa. The sequence continues at coordinate 746 of NZ_QGSZ01000220.1, forward strand.
CGGCCACCTGGACCCTTACCGAGCACGACCTGATCGCCGCGCTCGACGCCGCGCACCGCTTGGAGCAACGCCTCGCCGCGGTGAAGCTGGCCCTGATCCGTGAGCTCGACGGCCGCGGCACCGCCACCGCGCAGGGCGCCTCCTCCACCGGGGTGTGGCTGCGCGAACGGTTGCGACTCACCATCGCGACCGCCCGCCGTCTCGTCGACCTCGCCGCCGTCCTCGACACCGGCAACCCAGGGGTACGACAAGCGCTAGCCGACGGGCACATCAGCCTCGATCAGGCCCGGGTCATCGCCGACACCGTCAACACCGTGCAGACCACCGCTGGTCCCGAGGCAGCCGACAAGGCCGTCAGCCTGCTCACCGACTGGGCCGGGCAGTTCGACCCCACCCACCTGCGCACACTCGGCACCCGCATCCTCGAACACATCGCCCCCGACCTCGCCGACGCCGCCGCCCACGCCGCCCTCGAAGCTGACGCACGGCGGGCCACCCGCGACCGACACCTCACCCTCTCCACCCTCACCGACGGCCGCCTGCGACTCACCGGCACCCTCGACACCGAAACCGCCGGCCTGTTCCGCGCCGCCATCGACCCGTTGAGCACGCCCTCGGGCACGGATGACTCCCGGTCCCCCGGGCAACGCCGCCACGACGCCCTCGCCGACATCTGCCAACTCGCCCTGCGCACCGGCGAACTACCCGACAGCGGCGGCGACCCCGCCCAGATCGTCGTCACCACCACCTACGACGGGCTAACCCAGCAGCTGTCCAGCGGCGCGCTCGACATCGGCCTGCACCTCACCCCGGACACGGTGCGCCGACTCGCCTGCGACGCCACCATCCTCCCCGCCGTCCTCGACAGCGCTGGCCAGGTCCTCGACGTCGGCCGACAACGCCGCCTCATCACCGGGCCGCTCCGACGCGCCCTCGTGCTGCGCGACCGCGGCTGCGCCTTCCCCGGCTGCGACCGACCACCACGCTGGTGCCACGCCCACCACATCCACCACTGGACCGACGGCGGCACCACCAACCTCGACAACGCCGTCCTACTCCGCGGCCACCACCACCGACACGTCCACCAGACCGACTGGGTCGTCCGGCTCGGCGACGACGGACATCCGGAGTTCATTCCACCCGCCTGGCTCGACCCCGAACAACTCCCCCGCCGCAACCACTACCACCGACAAACATAAGAGCGACCAGGCGCGAAGATCACGTTGTTGGCCGATACGTCGGGCATGCGCCGAGAGGGCCGAAGCGTTGAGCGACACGTCCCAGGCAGGTGCCGGCCGGGCGACGATGAGCCCGGGATAGTCGCGACCCGTCGCCCGGTCAGAACGCCCGAGGAGGACTGCTCGCACCGGCCACGGCGGGCAGCGCAGGCGGCCCGCGACCCACGACGATCCGCACCGCCCACGACAGCTCGCTGGCCGGCCTCCACCCACCAGTGCTTCGCTGACGGAGGCTCGTCGTTGTACTGAATGTCATTGACGGCACCGATGCGGTCCTCACAGAGGGGACCCTAAAGAAGACCGCTGTACATAATCCGGTTGACCTCAAGCTTGGGTGAGGTCCTAGCCTCCCGTATCGGAGGTAATGCATGAGCATGGAAGTTACCGCGTGGATGTCCCTGCACCACGCGATGAACGCGCAGGACGAGCGACCGCTGTCCCGCGCGACCTTGAAGCGGATCGCGCAGTTCGCACAGCCACACCGTTCTTTGATCGTCAGGTTCCTGCTGCTGAGTGTGGTGACGGCGGTTCTCACCGTGGCAGCGCCTGTTCTCGCCGGTCGGGTGGTCGATGCGATCGTCGACGGCGCCGACAGCGGCGTCGTGATCCGGTTGGCCGTACTGATCGCCGTGATCGCCCTCGCCGAGGCCGGGCTGGGTCTGGTGACGCGATTTCTCTCCGCCAGCATCGGTGAGGGGTTGATCGTCCAACTGCGGACGGCTGTCTTCGACCACGTTCAGCGCATGCCGGTGGCGTTCTTCACGCGGACCCGTACGGGTGCGCTGGTCAGCCGCCTGAACAACGACGTGATCGGCGCGCAGCGGGCCTTCAGTGACACCCTGTCGAGTGTGGTCGGCAACGCCGTCACGCTCATGCTGACGTTGGCCGTGATGCTCACCTTCTCCTGGCAGATCACGCTGCTGGCGCTGGTCCTGCTGCCGATCTTCGTCCTCCCGGCCCGCCGGATGGGCTCGCGGCTCGCTCGGTTGCAGCGGGAAGCGGCCGAGCACAACGCGGCAATGAGCACCCGGATGACAGAACGGTTCTCCGCCCCCGGGGCCACCCTGGTCAAGCTGTACGGGCGGCCGGCCGAGGAGTCCGCCGAGTTCGCGGCCCGGGCACGTCGGGTCCGCGACATCGGCATCCGCGCCGCGATGCTGCAGTGGGTCTTCATCACCGCCCTCACCGTTGTCGGCTCGCTGGCGCTGGCCCTGGTCTACGGGCTGGGTGGTCTCTACGCGCTACGGGGCAGCCTCGACGCCGGGACGGTGGTCGCCCTCGCGCTGCTGCTGTCGCGCCTGTACGCACCGCTGACATCGCTGGCCAGTGCCCGGGTCGAGGTGATGAGCGCGCTGGTGAGCTTCGAGCGGGTGTTCGAGGTTCTCGACCTCAAGCCGCTGATCCTGGACAGGTCCGACGCCCGGCCGCTGCCGGAAGGACCGGTAGCTGTGGAGTTCGAGGGGGTCCGGTTCGGCTACCCCGCAGCGGACAAGGTGTCGCTCGCGTCGCTGGAGGATGTGGCGAAGCTCGACACCCGCGGCGGTGAGGAGGTGCTGCACGACGTGTCGTTCCGCGCCGAAGCCGGGCAGATGGTGGCCCTGGTCGGCTCCTCCGGGGCGGGCAAGTCGACGATCGCGCAGCTCGTGCCGCGCCTGTACGACGTCGAGGCCGGTGCGGTGAAACTCGCCGACGTCGACGTACGCGAACTGTCGGCCGAGTCGATCCGGACGGCGTTGGGCGTGGTGACCCAGGACGGGCACCTCTTCCACGAGAGCATCCGCGCCAACCTGGCGTTCGCCCAGCCGGACGCGACCGAGGACGAGATGTGGGAGGTGCTGCGTCGGGCCCGACTCGACGGCCTGATCCGCTCGCTCCCCGACGGGCTGGACACCGTCGTCGGTGAGCGCGGATACCGCCTGTCCGGCGGGGAACGGCAACGGCTCACCATCGCCCGACTGCTGCTGGCCCGTCCGCGCGTGGTCATCCTCGACGAAGCCACCGCGCACCTCGACTCCACCTCGGAGGCTGCGGTTCAGGACGCTCTCGCCGAGGCCCTGACCGGCCGGACCAGCGTGGTCATCGCGCACCGGCTCTCCACCATCCGGGCAGCCGATCAGATCCTCGTCGTGGAGGCCGGGCGCATCGTCGAACGAGGGCGACACAGTGACCTGCTCGCGGCCGGCGGTCGCTACCACGAGCTCTACCGCACCCAGTTCGCCCAGGACCAACCGACGGCTCAGGACCAACCGACGATCCACGAGCAGCGCGTCGCGCTCTGACGCCCGCGCTCACCTGAAACAGCCGCGGCGGCCAGCCTTCAACGCCGGCCGGACCGCCGCGTCGCGGGTGCTGGCTGAATCGGCAGCGCCGCCCGCCCCGGAGAGCACTCCAGGGCGGGCGGCGGCCGGTCACTCGGCGTCTCAATCGTCGTCGTTGTCGTCGTCATCGTTGTCGTCGTCGTCATCGGCGTCGTTGTCATCGGCGTCATCGTCGTCGTTGTCATCGGCGTCGACCGGCTCCTGCTCGGCCTTGACCACCGATCCGTTGTCCCGGTCGACGTCGACCTCGTGCTCGGTGTCGCCCGCGACGATCTCGACGCTCCACACCGGCCGGCCGTTCTCCTGCTCGGCTTCGACCTCGACGATCTGGCCGCCACCAGCCTTGGCGAGCGCGATCTCACCGGCACGCTTCTCGTCGACCGCGCTGCCTGCGGGCGCGCTACCTGTCGACGGCGTGCCCGACGGGGTCCCGGCCGACGGCGTGCCGCTCGACGGCGTACCCGATGGGGCCGACGCCGAGCCGGTGGTCTCCGGCGCGCCGGTGGCCGTCGGTGCGACGGTTGCCGCGGCGAGTGCCGTGCCGCCGGTCCGGGAGTCGTTCGCGGCGGTGACGCCGAGCGCGACCCCGGCCACCGCCAGCACCGCCGACCCGCCGACCGACGCCAGCAGCAGATTGGTGCGCTTCATCGTGGTGTCCACCTTTCCTCGGTTGTCGACTCCGAGGATCGGCCAGATCGGGATAGCACCGCGCTGTCCGGACGCTAAGGCCGGGTTAAGACGGTCGAGGGGCTGGGTCAGCCGCGCCGGTTGAGCTCCGCTTCCAGCCGCTGGACGAGTGTCTTGCGGTCCTTGCTGGCGCGCTCGTTGCGCAGCGCGGTCTTGAGCTGTCGCGTGTCGAGGCCACGGACCAGCTTGGCCGCTTCCGCTACCGACATCTCCGACATCCGTCCGGCCGTGGTGGCGTCCCGACGCGCTCGCTTGGCCGGCCCGGTGTTGGCCACGTACTGCTTGCCGGATCGGGACGCTTCGCGCTTCTTCGTGTCGGTTGCGCGCTTCTGGCTCTCCGACATCTCCTCCCAGGCCTTCTTGGGCAGGTAGCGACTCGTCGTGTCGCCCTTGCGCGCACGGGTGTCGCCCTCTTTCGTCTGCCATTTCTCGTCGCCCCAGCGCTGGAGAGACTTCTGCCGCTCGTCCTTTTCGCCCAGGAATCCACCGCCGCGCTTCTTGTACTCCTGAGTGACCAGCTGCGACTTGCGCGCCGACCACTGCCCCGGCCGGCCGCCCTTGTCGGAAGCCTTGACCTCATCCTTGATCTGCTCTCTGAGCTCGGGTTTCGTATACCGCGCCATGACTGGCAGCTACCCGGCACCGCAGCGCCTATGCGTCCCGCACGGGCGTCGGCGGCCCCAGCCGCAGCAGCACCCGCGCACCGCCTCCCGGGGCGGCCCGCAACTCCAGTCGACCGTCGGCGGCCTGAGCGGCGCGCCGGGCGATGTCCAGGCCGAGGCCGGTGGACCCGGCCGCGCTGGCCCCCCGCCGGACCGCGCCGACAGGCATTCCCGGGCCTTCGTCGGCGACGGTGAGCAGCACCTCCCCCGCGTCCTCGGCGAGCCGGACGGCGAACGGTGACCCGTCGGGGGTGTGCGCGAAGACGTTGCCGAGCAGGGCGTCCACGGCCGCCGTCAGGTCGTCCCCGGCCACACCGACGAGCAGCGGTCCGGGGGCAAGGTCGAGGGTGACGGCCCGGCCGGTGTCCTCGGCCAGCACCGACCAGAACGCGACCCGGTCGGCGACGATCGCCGCCGCGTCCGAGACCGCCGGTCCCGCCGCCGGTGAGTGGTGCCAGCGCGCCTGCCGGATCAGCCCGGTGACCGCGCGTTCGAGCCCGTCGGCGGCGGCGGTGATCCGGGCGGCGTCGTCCGGGTCGCGCAGCGACTCCGCCTCCAGCCGAAGCGCCGTCAGCGGCGTCCGCAACCGGTGCGACAGGTCGGCGACCTGCTCGCGCTCCTGGCGGAGCAGGACCTGGATCCGGCCGGCGAGATGGTTGAGCGCGCCGGCCACCTCGCGCAGTTCGGGCGGGCCAGCGGGCGTGACCCGGGCGTCCAACTCGGCGTTGGCCAGCCGGTGCGAGACAGCCGAGAGGTCGCTGATCGGCCGGACCAGGGTGCGCGCCAGCCGGTCGGCGACCAGCAGCCCGATCAGCACGAGGATCACGCCGAGCAGCGCCAGCACCAGCCAGGCCCGGGCGACCCCGGCCGTCAACTCGTGCTGCGGCACCGCGATCCGGATCACCCCGGTGCCGTCCGCCCGGCCCTGCACGGCGATGACCACCTCCCGGCCGGCCGCCGACTCCCCGGTGAGGCTCTGCCCCCGCGCGGCAAGGGCCACCGCCGGGGTACGGGGTGTCTGGGCGCCGAGCACCGTGCCGTCGGGCAGGAAGACGCTCACCGGCCGCCTCGACTCCGCCGCGAGTTGCTCGACGGTGAGCCGGATGGTCGCCGCGTCGGCGGTGCCGACCACCGGCACCAGGCTCTGCGCGTCGGCGGTGGCCCGGACGGTGGCCCGGTCCTCGGCTACGGTGCGGACCAGCAGCGCCAACGGCACCAGGAACGCGATGAGGGTGAGGACGCTGACCGCGCCGACCAGCAACGCGAGACGGGCCCTCACGGCTGCGCCGCCGGGGCTTCCAGACGCACCCCGACACCCCGCACGGTGTGCAGGTAGCGAGGCTGCTGTGCGTTCTCCCCCAACTTGCGACGCAACCAGGACAGGTGCACGTCGACGGTCTTGTCGGCGCCGCCGTACGGGATCTGCCAGACCTCGGTGAGCAGCTCACGTTTGGTGACCACCTGGCCGGGCCGACCGGCGAGGTGGTGCAGCAGGTCGAACTCGCGGGGCGTCAGCTCGACCGCGACCCCCTCCAGGGTGACCTGCCGGGCGCGGGGGTCGACGCGCAGCCCGCCGACGACGAGCGCCGGGTCCTGCCCGTCGGTGCCGGAGGGGCCGCGCCGCAGCACCGCCCGGACGCGGGCGTCGAGCTGCGCCGCCGTGAACGGCTTGACCACGTAGTCGTCGGCGCCCGCGTCGAGCACCCGGACGATCTCGGCCTCGTCGTCACGGGCGGTGGCCACGATGACCGGCACCGAACTGACCGCGCGCAGCATCCGCAGCAGCTCACGACCGTCCAGGTCGGGCAGGCCCAGGTCGAGCACGACGAGGTCGGGTCGGTCCTCCAGCGCGTCGCGGAGCCCGGCCATCGCGGTCGAGGCCGCGGCCACCGCGTGGCCGCGTTCGCGCAGGGCCCGGATCAGCGGCGTACGGATCGTCAGGTCGTCCTCGATGAGCAGTAGACGGGCCACAGCTGGCAGGCTAACCGCTGTCCCTGGCAGCGCGGTGCACGTTAACCATGCCTTAGCGTGCGGATGTGCCAACGACAAGGACGGATCGGGGATAGTCGGGGGATGGGCCGTCGTTCGATCCTCATCGCCACCGGGTGGGTGGCCACCGCCGCCGTGGCCACCCTGATCGGGTTGGGCGCGATCCGGTTGGTGGGTGAGAGCCTCACCGGCACACCGGGTGGGGTGCGCAGCGCGGCCGAGATCGAACGCGCGCTCGCCTCGCCCGAACCAGCGCCGACCGGCACCACGGGCGTCGCGCCGACCGGGCCGGGCACGGCCAACCCCGCACCGAACGCCAGCTCCGGGGCCCGCCGGGGATTCGCCACCGACGGCGGCACGGCCGTGGCCGAGTGCGGCCCCGACGGCGTACGCCTCGTCTCCTGGGCGCCCGCGCAGGGTTACCGGGTCCGCGACGTGGACCGTGGCCCGGATGACGACGTCGAGGTCACCTTTCAGGGGGCGAACCGGGAGTACGAGTTGAAGGTGCGCTGCATCGGCTCGGAACCGGTGGCCGTCGCCGACGACTAGTTTTTCCGCTCGCGGTCCGCGCTTCGGCCGAGGGCGACCATGCGCAGGGTCTCCTCCCGACGTCGCACGAGCAGTGCGCCGGCCAGGAAGGTCACCGGCGCGACGAGCACCAGCATCGCCCACTGCGCCGGCACCAGGGCGATGGCGCGTCCCATGTTCATGGTCGAGGTGAACCAACCGGCGAGGGCGCTGTCGATCACCAGAGCGAGGGCTGCCACCGGCAGGAGCATGACGACGATCCGTCGGCGTACCTGCGGAGTGAGCGTGACGACCGCCATCACCATGGCCAACGTGGCGACCGCCAGGCCCGCGACGTAGAGCCAGATGACCAGCTCACTGCTCGCCTCAAGGTCATAGAAGACCTGGTAGGAAGCTCCGTCGACGGAGACGAACGCGGGACTGGTAACCCGGTTCGTCACCAGCAGCGCGACCATCGCCGCTGGCGCGAGCAGCAGCGCCAGCAGTCGGCGTACGCCCAGGACCGCGATCGCCCGGCGGCGCGGCGCCGGCACGGTGAGCGCCGCGGCAGCCACCACGGCGAGGGCGAACTGCGGCAGTGTGTCCACCACGTACGTCGGGTTGTCGCCCGACTGCGGGGCGACGAGCGCGCCCCAGCCGAGCACGCCGGCCCAGGCCAGACCTGCGGCGACCCACCGCCACCCGAGCAGCACCGCCGCGCAGACGCCCGCCCAGCCGGCGACGCGCAGCCAGTCGACGAGATCCGCAGTGTTCGACCCGAACCCGGGCGGCCGGCCCGGGGTGAGGACGAACTGGTCGAGTAGTGCCCTCCCGGCGAGGGCCAGCAGGACAGCCGCGACCAGCAGGCCGGTCACCGTCGCCGCGTCCGACCAGCTCGGCTCGGTGAACCCCCGTGCGCCCACCCGTAGCCGTGCCCGCAACCCGGCGCCGACCAGGTTCCGCACGTCGGCGGCGGCGGGTCGCCGCTGGCCCGGCCGCGCACCGGCGAGGAGCACGGCCAGCATCTCGTCCTCGTACACCCGGCGGTGTTCCCACGGATAGACGACCAGCAGCCGCCGGTAGCGGCGCTCCAGATCCTCGCTGCTCACGCCGCACCCCCGTGGGTGAGTAGGCCGCCGCGGCGCAGCCGCACCCGGGCGGCGTCGGCGTTGTGTCGCAGCCGGGACGCTTCTTCGGCGAGCCGCCGCGCACCCAGCGCGGTGAGGCGGTAATAGCGGCGAAGTCGCGACTGCACCACCTCTTCGCGCTCGACCTCGATGAGACCGTCGGCGCGGAGCCGGTCGAGGACGGCGTAGAGGGTGCCGGCGCGCAGACGCACCCGGCCGTCGGAGATGCGCAGCACGTCCTCGATGACGGCGTACCCGTGCATGGGCGCCTCCGCCAGCGCGGTGAGCACCAGGAACGTCGGTTCCCGCAGTGGAGCTTCAGCCATGCCAGCGAGCATATACCGATAGGCGGTATATGCAAGGAGGGTGCGAGTGGAGCGACGGACGTGGCCGGCACGGCTCACCGTGCCGGCCACGTCATCGGTGGTGGTTCAGCTGGTGTACGCCTCCAGCTCCCAGAGCGAGTGGCCGTACCCGGTGCCCCGGGCGGTGCCGTAGATCCGCAGGTAGCGACCGTTGGCGTTGAGCGCGGTGTGCTCGTCCACCCCGCCGTCGGCCCCGGTCACCGTCTTCACTGTGGTCCAGGTGGTGCCGTCGTTCGAGGTCTGGATCTGGTACGCGCTGCTGTACGCCGCCTCCCAGCTCAGCTTGACCCGGCCGATCGCCGTGGCGCTGCCAAGGTCCACCCGGATCCACTGCGGGTCGGAGAACGTGCTCGACCAGCGGGTGGTGAGGCTGCCGTCGACGGCCTGGACGCCGGTCACGTCGGCCCCCTCGTTGCTGGACGTGGTCGTCGGCTTGTTGAGCAGCAGGTTGCCGCCGATCGGGCTGCCGGTGCCGCCGTACACCTCGAACTCGAACAGCGAGTAACCCCAGGCGGTCCCCCTCGTGGTGCCGAGCAGCCGGACGTACCGGCCGGAACCGCTGAGCCCGGTCAGGTCGTCCACCCCGCCGTCGCCGCCGGTCACCGTACGGATCGTGGTGAAGTTGACACCGTCCGGCGAGGTCTGGATCTGATACCCGCTGCCGTACGCCGCCTCCCAGCTCAACCTCACCCGGTTGATGGAGTACGTGGCACCGAGGTCCACGTCGATCCACTGTGGGTCGCTGAACGCGCTGCTCCACCGGGTGCCGGCCACGCCGTCGAACGCGTTGGCCGCGCCATACGCACCTTCGAGACTCGAAGCACGGGCGGGCTTGCCCAGTGCCAGATTCCCGGTGGGCGGGTCCGGGTCAGGGTCCGGGTCCGGGCCGGGGCCGCCAGGGCTGGTGGAGAGGGTGAACTCGTCGATGTCGAAGTACGGGCCGGTGCCCTTGAAGACCAGGAACAGGGTCCGGGTGCCGGTCGGGGCGGTGACCCCACCGGTGACAGTGGCGAAATTGGCGTACCCGCCGGTGGGCACCACGGTGGCCGAGCCGACCAGTGGACCGGTGGGCGAGTCGACCCGCAGCTCCAACGTGCCGCCACCGCCGGCCGGTGCGCCGACTCGGGCACTGAACGACTGGATGCCGGTCAGGTGGTAGGGACGGAACGAGATCCAGTCGTTGTTGTCGACGTAGCCGACGGCGGCCCCGCCGTGCCCGGCCGCCCCGGCGACGATCTGGATGCCGGACGAGTCACCGAAGTGCTCGGCCTGGCGTACCCGTGGTTGCAGCACCGCCTGGGTGTGCGTGGTCAGCGGCGGCTGGCCGCCCCCACCAAGGTCGGTGTACTCGGCGTCGATGATGCCGAAGATGTTCGCCGCCGTGTCGTGCTCGCCGTCGGCCGAGGTCTGGATGACCCCGGTGCAGCCCTGCGCGCTGCCCAGCTGGTGGCCGTGCGAGTCGTGGCCGAGAACGTAGTTCACCTTGACCCGGGCGCAGTTGATCGCACCGTCCTGGGCGTCGGTGACGGTGACGGAGAACGGCACCGCGTCCCCGAAGGTGAAGGTCTGCCCGTTCAGCGGGGTGTTCACGGTGACCACCGGGGCACTGTTGCCGACCGTGATGACCACGCTCGCGGTGGCCGTCTTGCCGGTGGTGTCCCGGACCGTCAACGTCGGGCTGCGGGTCCCGTTTGTGGTGTACGTGAAGCTCGGGTTCGCGGCCGTCGAGTCGGTGGTGCCGTTGTTGTCGAAGTCCCAGGCGTAGGTGAACGGGTCGCCGTCCGGGTCGAGGGTGCCGGCCGAGGAGAAGGCCACGGTCAGCGGCGCGGTGCCACTGGTCGGGGTGGCCGACACCTTCGCGACGGGCGCCCTGCCCTCGCGGGCGTACTCGATGCGGTAGAGCGCCGAGTTGGCGTCGCCGTTGAACCAGCCGGTGCCGTAGTCGAGCACGTAGAGCGCGCCGTCCGGCCCGAACTCCATGTCCATGATCTGGGTGCCGGTCCAGGGGAACGGGTTGATCTTCAGCGGTTGGCCGGACGCGTCGAGCTTGATGTTCTTGATCCAGCGACGGCCGAACTCACCGGCGAAATAGGTTCCGTCGTAGTACTCGGGGAACGCCACGGGCGAGGTGTTGGTCGGGTCGTACCGGTAGACCGGGCCGCCCATCGGCGACAGGCCGCCGCCGGTGAACTCCGGCGGCGAGCCGGAGCCGCCGTACGGCAACCAGGCGGGGACGGCCGGCGGCAGCTGGGTGACGCCGGTGTTGTTGGGCGAGTTGTTCACCGGCCCGCCGGCGCAGTCGAACTTGGCCCCGGACGGGCCGGACGGGAAGGTGTAGTCGTTGTAGGCGTCGTTGCGGGCCGTGCAGTACGGCCAGCCGTAGAACCCGGGCCGGTCGATCCGGGCGAACTCGACGTTGCCGGCCGGCCCCCGGTTCGGGTCGGCGGTGCCCGCGTCGGGGCCGTAGTCACCGAGGTAGACGATGCCGGTGGCCTTGTCCACGCTCATCCGGAACGGATTGCGGAAACCCATCGCGTAGACCTCCGGGCGGGTCCGCGCGGTGCCCGGGGCGAACATGTTGCCGGCGGGGATGGTGTAGCCGCCGCCCGCGCTCGGCTTGATCCGCAGGACCTTGCCGCGCAGGTCGTTGCTGTTGGCCGAGGTGCGCTGCGCGTCGAACGCCGGGTTGCGCCCGGCCCGCTCGTCGATCGGGGTGAAGCCGGCCGAGTCGAACGGGTTGGTGTCGTCTCCGGTGGACAGGTAGAGGTTGCCGGCCGCGTCGAAGTCCATGTCGCCGCCGACGTGGCAGCACATGCCCCGGCTGGTCGGCACGTTGAGGATCAGCGTCTCGCTGGCCAGGTTGATGGTGTTGTCCGCGTTCACGGTGAACCGGGCCAACCGGTTGACGCCGTCCCAGACGGCGAAGTCGGCCGGGGTGCCGGTGGCTGGCGCACCGCCGCCGGGGGTGCTCAGTGGTGGGGCGAAGTAGGCGTACACCCAGCGGTTGGTGGCGAAGTTCGGGTCGGCCTTGATGCCCTGCAGGCCCTCCTCGTCGCCGGTGTAGACCGGCAGGGTGGCGGCGATCTTGGTGTTGCCGGCGGCGTCGGTGTGCCGGATCACGCCGTTGCGGCTGGTGTGCAGGACGCCCCGGTCCGGTAGGACGGTGAGGCTCATCGGCTCACCGGTCTCAGCCGCGCCCTTGGCCAACTCCACCTGCTGGAAGCTGCTGGTGACGGTGGGGCCACAGTCGGCGTCGACCGCGCCGGCGGCCGTCCGGATGCCGCCGAGCAGGTGCTGGCGGAAGTTCGCCTCGGTGTACGACGCGTCGGTGTGGCCCAGGCCGGTGTACCAGGCTCGACCGCCGGAGTAGTTCTGGCACCAGGAGATCGGGTGGTCGGCGCCCATGCTCCCACCGGTGTAGGTGCTCTCGTCCAGGGTGGCCAGCACGTGCACGGCGCCCCGAGGGTTGGTGCGGTAGTTGTACAACTCGTCGAACCGGCTCCACCGCTGCGGCAACGTCGCGGTGGACGGGTGCACCTGGTCGGCCACCTTCACGGTGACGGTCTGCTCGGCCGGGTGCGAGGCGAAGTACGCACCGACCAGTCCGCCGTACCACTGCCAGTCGTACTCGGTGTCGGAGGCGGAGTGCACGCCCACGTACCCGCCACCGCCCTGGATGTAGCGCTCGAACGCGGCCTGCTGGGCGGAGTTGAGCACGTCGCCGGTGGTGGAGAGCCAGATCACCGCGGCGAACCGGTCCAGGTTGGCGTCGGTGAACTGACCGGCGTCCTCGGTGGCCTCGACGGTGAAGCCGTTGGCGGCGCCGAGTTGCTGGATCGCGGCGATGCCCGGGGTGATGGATCCGTGCCGGAATCCGGCGGTCTTGCTGAAGACCAGCACGCTGAAGGGTGCGGCGCTGGCCGTGGGTGGCGCGGCGACGATGCCGCCCGCCACGAGGATCGCGCTCAGCGCGAGGCCGAGCCACGATCTCAGGGATCTGCGCACAGTGGGGTCCTTTCGCGGTGCGAGGGACGGCGTGCGCCGATCACGCCTGGCGGTGGTGGTACGAGACATGCACATGCATCGTTGCGCTCGGATCACTGGCGCGTCAAGCACTCTGCCGCCATCCGTGAGAGCGTTATCTCCGCAGGTCAGGCGCGACCGTGCAGAGTGAGATCGAATAACGCTTTTCCGGCCGCGAAACGTTCAGCGGCCGCCCGCGACCAGCTCGGCGATCATCCCCTCGCAACTGCGGACCACGACCTGAGCCCCGCGCCGCTGCGCCAACGGGAGCAGCGGATCCTCCGCCCGATCCCGCCACCGCCACTGCGCCTCCGCAGCGACCTCCCAGAGCTGCCGCACATCGGCCTCATGCTCGACACCGAGTCGAGCCGCGAGGCCCACCCCGTCGCCGCCGACCAGCCGCTGCGCCTCGGCGGCCAGCTCCGCGTCGAACCCCAGCCGGGTGTTCCGCAGCGCCACCAGCAGGCGCAACTCCCGGAACTCGTGCGCACCGGCGAGGATCTGCTCCACCGCGCCGACCAGCTCGGCGGACCCCCGGGTGGGCTCGGCCCGCAGCAGCGCCTCCACGGCGGCCAGCGCGGACCGGGCCTTGAGCGCGTCACGGCGATCGATGAAACAGCGCGTCACCGACTCGCGCAGCTCGGTCAGACCGCTACGCCGAATCAGTTCGGCGGACAGCTTCACCCGGCTGTCGAACCCGCTGCGCACCAACGTGGCCGCGAGCCGGACACCGAAGACCCCGAACCGACCCAGCAGCGCGGCGCGCACCTCGGTATCCAGCCGTACCGGCAGCTCGCCGCCGAGGAAGCGGTCGGCGGAGATGAGGTGGGCGTCGAGCTCCGCCCGGGGCACCTGGGCCAGGGTCGCGAGCGCGGCGAAGTCCGACTCACCGAGCATCCGGCCCGCCAGGCCGACCATTCCACTGCACGCCACGACGTTGACGCTCAACGCGTTCACCCTCGGGTCACGGTAGTGCCGCCGGGCGAGCTGGCGTGCCGTGAGCAGGCCGTCGATCCGACCTCCGCCGGTCTCGTCGGCACGGGACAGCACCATGATCACGTTGACCGGGGCGGACTGTCCGACGGCAGTGTCCCGTGCGGACTCCAGCACCCGCAGATCGCTGTCGCGACCGTCGCGGGTCAGATACAACACCGCGTCCGAATCCCGCAGCACCCGCTCCAACACCGGTGCCCGGCCCTGCTCGGCGCCGCCGGTGACAGCCGGGGTGTCGATCAACGTGATCTGCCGCAGCGCCCGCGTCGGCCACCGCACCACGATGTCCCGCACGTCCCCCGCGCCCCAGCCCAGATCCACCCGCAGCCCGGTCGCCGACTTCACCACCGCCAACTCCTGCGGCGGCTGCCCGACCGGGTAGGCCGTGGCGTGCGGCGCGGCCCCGTCCTCATACCAGGTGAAGGCGCCGTCCGCCCGCTCGACCGGCGCGACCTCCTCACCCATCAACGCGTTCAACACCGTCGACTTGCCCGATCGCCACGGGCCAACGACGGCGATCCGCAGCGGCTGCTCCAACCGGGCCACGTGATGGCGAAGCTCCGCCACGGCCCGAGGATTGTCCTGGTAGAGCTCGATGGCCTGGTGCAGCAACCCCCACGCCGCCTCATCCAGGCGCACCCCCACCGTCACGGCTGCGGCTCCAGCAGCAGCGGGGCGGAGCGGGCGCCGGTCAACTGCTGGGCCTGCTCGTAGACCGCCGCCAACCGGGTCATCTTCAACCGGATCTCGCGTTGCCGCTGCTCGCGCAGGGAAGCGTCGGTGTCGGCCTCCTGCTTCGCACTGCGGAACGACTGAACGATGGCCTCCTGGAGTTCCTCGGTCAGACCCGTGAAGTGGTCCCGCAACATCCGCTGCACCTGCCGGGCGGCGTCACGGCAGTCTCGAATGATCCGGACGAAGAAGTCGTCGACATGCCGCTGGATGGCCGTCTTGACGGTCGCCTGCCGACGACGCAGCAACTGTTTGCTCTCGTCGCGGATGCTCTTTCCGCCGAAGAGCGCCCCGATGCCGACCGAGACCGGATTGATCATCGGCATCCCGGCCAGGGTGGTCGCCAGACCGAACATCAGCATGCCGCCGTACGAACCCTTCATACCGGTGAACAACTTCTGGCCGGTGGTGAACCGGTCGACCGTCGGTCGTTGCAGCTCGGGCAGTCGCTCGCCGATGTCCTCCGGCATCGTCATCGACCAGGGCGGCAGCACGTCGTAGCCGTACCGGTCGAAGTTGGCGGCCACCCGCCGGGCGATCCAGTCGCAGCGCTGGATCAGCCACTCGTGGTTCGCCTCCGCCGCCTCCACCAGGCTCCGCTCCAGCCAGTCCTGGAAGGTGTCCCAGGCGACCAACGGGTCGGCGGTGTCGAACGCCTCGTCCACCGCGCGCAGGATCTGACGGGTCCGGTCGCGCAGGTCGTACTCGAGGTCGGCGAGCAGGTCGGTGATCTCGTCGGTCAGCGTGTTCTGCCACCGGGTGGAGCACCGGCGCAGCTCGTCGACCTCGCGCTGCGCCGCGTGCAGCCGGGAGATCGGCCCGGACTGCTCCTCGGCCTCCTGGGTGGCCAACTCGGCGCGCAGCGGCGCGGCCAACTGCTCCACCACCGTCCGGGCCACCGTCTGCACCGCCGCCCGGGCCAGGTGGTCGGCCTTACCGGCCAGATCGCGTTGCAGGCGGGCAATCAGCGCGGGGAAACCGGACTCGGCGTTGAGCGCACGGTCGTCGGCCGCGGCGGCGCGCAGTCGCAGCGCCGCGGAAACCGGGATCAGCGTCGCCGGCACACCCGCCTCGGCCAGGTGCTGCCGGTTACGGTCTGCGACCGTACGCCAGTCTGCCACCAGATCGGTCTTGCTCTGCACCACGACCACGTTCGGATGCGAACGCATGATGTGCAGCAGCATGTTCAGCTCGGCGACGGACAACTCCCGGGTGGAGTCGGAGACCAGCAGCACGGTGTCCGCCCGGGCGGGCGCGGCGACCGAGGCTGCGGCGCCGATACCGGCGACCTCGTCGGTGCCGGGAGTGTCCACCAGCACGACCCCTGCGCCCAGTAGTGCGCGGGGCAGTCCGATCTCGACATACGCCGGGCCGCCACCCGGCCGACGCCCGACCAGGCCGGCCACGCCCGCCGCGACCTGGTTGAGCGCCACCGGGGTCCGCTCGACGGTCACCGGGGCGGCACCGGTGGCACGACCCGGGGCCGGTGGCGGCGCCTGGGCCACCGACACTGTGGGGGCCTCGGCATGCTGCACCACGGTCGGCAAAACGGTCGTACGACCGTCGCCGACCGGGCAGGCCGGAGCGTTGATGATCGCGTTGATCAGCTGACTCTTGCCCTGGTTCGGCTCACCGATGACCAGGACACGCAGCGTCGGGTCCAGCAGTTGCGCACGCTTCTGCCGCACCGTCTGGAGTAGGTCACCGCGACCATGTGCAGCGCACGTGCGGGCAATCTCGTCCAGCACGTCCAACCAGATCCCGGCCATCACCGCACCAAGTGTGCGGATTTCGGCTCAATTATCAAGAGGGACCGGATGTGGAACCCGAAAGGGCCGGATCGCCCGAGACGATCCGGCCCTCCGCTCCGCCCGGAGATCCGGGTCAGAGCAGACCGCCGGTGATACCCAGCAGCCCGTGATCAGACGAGGCGTGCGAGTCGCCGCCGAGCACACCATCGGTGACCCCACCGGTCACGTCACCGACCGTGTCGGTGACCCCGGGGAGGATGCTGTCCACCTGGTGCGTCACGCCGCCCACCGTCGACGACACGTCGAGCGGCGGGACCACGCCGCCGACGACACCGTCGCCGTGCCCGAGGCCCAGCCCGCTGAGGGTGTCGTCGACACCCAGGGAGCTGACGACCCCACCGAGCTGACCGTGGGTGCCGGAGAGGACACCGCCGGTCAGGTCGCCGCCGATCAGATTCGAGTCAGTGACGCCGAGCAGACCGCTCGGGTCGCCGGCCGTGCCGGTGACGTCCCCGAGCACCGGGTCCGCGATCGCGTCCACCGGCTGCACCACGTCGGCGTCGAGGGTGTGCGCCACGTCGGAGACACCGGCCAGGTCGGTGTCGAGGCCGGACGGACCGACGCCCAGGCCGATGCCGGGCAGCACGGTGACCCCGGCGGCGGCGGTCGACGGGTCGACCGCGATGGCACCGAGCACACCGGCCTTGACGTCCACCCCACTGGGCGAGCTGGTGACGCTGATCTGCTGCGCCACGCTCTGCAACTGACCCACCACGTCGGTGGTGTCGGTGAGCAGCGGGTCCAGCCCGAGCTGCCCGACCGGCGAGGCCAGCGGCGCGAGGCCCGCCCCCGGCGCGTAGTCGACGACCAGCGGCACGACGTCCTGCACGTCCGCGGCGGTGATGTCGGTGAGCCCGGCGCCCCGCAACGCGCCCTCGGGGTCGAGGTCGAAGGCCGACCGCGCGTCCGGGTTCGTCAGTAGGTCGAGCACGAAGTCGTGGAGCGTCTGCTGCGAGTCCATGTACCGGTTCTCCTCGGATGTGGCATTGGCGGGGTGTCGTACGTCGACAGTGACGACGCTATTGCGCGGGGTCGCACCCGGGCATCGGGGCTGAGCCCGCATCCGGGCCGGTTGAACTAGGGGCTCCGCCACCTCGTACGTTAGGGGGACTGGGGGAAACCGTCCCGGCGAGATTAGGGTCCCGACCAGGGACTGATCTCTGGTACGAACGTAGGAGCCCGCGGGGTTCGCCGGGGGTGGGTCGTCGGGGCAGCCGACGCCATCGCCACCGACCGGCCGACTCACGGGGAGAGACAGAGACGATGCCGTACGTCCTGGGGATAGACATCGGAAGCAGCAACACGGCCGCCGCCGTCGCACGGCGACGCGGCGCGACCTGGACACGTCCCGAGGCCGTTCCGCTGAGTGCCGACTCACCTCTCATGCCCTCGGTGCTGTGCCTGGCGGAGGACGGTTCGCTGCGGGTCGGCGAGCCCGCGACCGACGACGGCAGCCGCACCACCCGGGACTTCGTCCACCGGATCGGCGACGACGTGCCGGTGCTGCTCGGCGGCGAGCCGTGTGCGCCGCAGACGCTGGCCGCCGAACTGGCGGCGTGGGTGGTGGAGCGGGTCCACGCCCTGGAGGGCGGGGCCGCCGAGGCGATCGTGCTCAGCCACCCGGCCGGGTGGCGCCCCTACCGTCGGGAGGTGCTGCACCGGGCACTGTCGGAGCTCGGTCTGCGGCACGTGACGTTGCTGCCCCGCACGGTCACGGTGGCCGAGAGCCACGCCGCTCGCGGGTTCGCGGGCAGCACAGCCGTGGTCTACGCGCTGGGGGGCAACAGCTTCGAGGCGGCTCTGGTGCGCCGCACCCCGCGCGGCACGTACGAGACGTTCGGCACCCCGCAGTGGCTCGACTCGATCGGTGGCGCCGACTTCGACGAGGCGCTGGCCGAGCATTCCCGTACCGTGTTGGCCCGGGAATTGGCCGCGACCGGACGTCGCGGGGCCCAGGCCGCGCTGCGCGGGCTGCGCGCGGAGTGTGACCGGGTCAAGCGGGTGCTGACCGTCGACCTCACCGCCGACGTGGTGCTGACCCTGCCGAGCGGCCCGGCCCGGGTGCCGGTGACCCGGGCGCAGTTCGAGGCCATGATCCGCCCGACGGTGCAGGCCACTGTCGACCTCCTGCTCCGCGCCGTGCGCAGTGCCGACCTGACTCCGGCAGATCTCGACGGCGTCCTGCTGGCCGGCGGCTCCACCCGGGTCCCGCTGGTGACCGAGCTGATCGGCGCGGCCCTCCCGGTGCCCGTCGAGGTGGAGCCGGACGCACAGTTGACCGCCGCCACCGGGGCGGCGATGGCCGCCTGTCAGGTGGTGTCACCACGCCCTCGCCCGCCGGCGCCGGCCCGCGCCCCGGCCCCGGTCAGCAATCCCGGGCGGGCGACCATCCCGGCGCAGCGCCGCCCCCAGCACACCGTTCCGGGCGATCCGCCACCGCGGCCCCCGGTCCATGTCCTCCCACTGGAACTGCCGAAGCCGTCCCGCCTGGCGCTGGCCCACGCCCGGGGGCGCGAAGGATGACCCCAATGATCATGAATGACCTCGCCGCACCAGGGTTGACCCTGGACAAGGGGTTGCAGGCCCTGCTGGACACGGTCGCCCAGAACCCGGCCGCCCCGCTCGCCGTCGGCATCGCCGGCCCGGCCGGTCACGGAAAGACCGCACTGCTCGCCGAGCTGGAGCGCATCCACCAGCGCGCCGGGATCGCCGTACAGACCACCGCCCCGGAGCCGGGTGCGCCGGCCGACCCCGGCACGGTGGTGCTGGTCGACGACGCGCACCTGCTCGACGACGCGCGGATCGGGGCGCTGCTGGGTCTGGTCGCCGACCGTCGACACCGCTTGGTGGTCGCCCACCGCCCGTGGCCGCGGTCGGCGGCGTTCAGTGAGCTGGTCGACGCCCTGCGTCGCGACGGGCAGGCCGTGCTGCTCACACCCTTCACCCGGGAGCAGACCGCCGCCTACCTCGCCGCCACACCCGAGCTGGGCCGCACCGCCGACCTGGTTGACTTCGTCCACACGCAGACCGCCGGCGTACCCCGGGACGTCGAACGGCTGGCCCGCGGTCTGGCCGGCGGGGAGACCCGGACCGGCGCGATGATCGACCCACCCCGGTCCGCCGTCCTCGACTTCGCGCCGGACCTGGAGGTGCAGCCCACCGAGGTACGTCGACTGCTGCTCGCCGTGGCGGCCGGTGGGGCGCTGCCCGTCGGCATGCTCGGCGCGCTGCTGGGCCGGGACCCGGCCGGGGTGGACGAGTTGATCGCCACCACCAGGGCGGCCGGGCTGCTCGGCGCCGACGGCCGGCTCGCGCCGATCGTCCGGCGGGCCGTCGCGACGCTCAGCCCCACCACCGAGCGGACAGCCGTCTGGCGCCGGCTCACCGAGTTGCAGCTCGCCCGGGGCGCCGCCGTGCTGCCACTGGTCCGCTCCCTGCTCGCGATCGGCGCGCTGGGCGACTGCCCGGCCGCGACCCTGACCGCCGCGGCCGGCGAGGCGCTGGCCGACGAGCCGGCGTTCGCCGCCGAACTGTTCGCGGCGGCCACCGCCGCCGGCCAGCCGCCCAACGCCCAGCAGGCGCTCGCCGCCGCGCTCGCCGGTGACCTCGACGACGCGCTTCGGCTGGCGGACCGGCTGCTGGCCACGGCCGCTCCCCCGGACCGCTGCGAGGCGGCCATGGTCGCCGCTACCGCACTGGCCCACCGTGGGCACGTCGGTCGCAGCGTCGAGCTGTTCCGGTGGTCGGGCACTCCGTCGGCGCGGGCGTTCGCCATCGTCGGCGGGCTCGCCTCCGGCGACCTGGCCGCCACCACCGAGTCACCGGCGGGTGACCCGGCGGGCGAACCGCCCACTCTGCACGCCAGCGCCGCCCGGCTGATGGCCAACGGCGTACGCGAAAGCGTGACCGGCCCGCCGACCGCCGCTCTCTCCGCGCTCGTGCAGGCCGCCGCGCTGCTGGAGCCGGACGGCCGAGCGGCGCTCCTACCGGACAGCCCGGCGGCCCTCGCCGCGTTGACGGCCGTGCACTGTGGTGAGCTGGAGATCGCCGAGCGGGTGCTGCACCGCGCCCTGGCCGCCGGTGTCGGCGGTCCGCTGATGGCGCGCCGCCACCGGCTGTTGCAGGCCTGGATCCTGATGGTCCGTGGTGAGATCCACGCCGCCGGCGAGCGCCTCGCCACGGTGACGCTCGACGGGCGGCACCTGGAGTCACGCGACCAGCTCTTCGCCGCCGCGATCCGGATGGGCATCGGCCGGCGCAACAGTGACCTCGGGGCGCTCAAGCGGGGTTGGGGGCAGGCGCTGGAGGCCGTGGTGCGGCACCCCGTCGACCTGTTCACCCTGCTGCCACTGGGTGAGCTGGCCATCGCGGGCGCGCGGCTGGGTGACCTGGCCCGCCTGGAGCCCTACCTGCACCAGGGGCGTGCGCTGCTCGACGGCCTCGGCAACCCCCCACTGTGGAGTGTGCCGGTGCACTGGAGCGCGCTGCACGCCGCCATCCTGACCGGCGAGCCGACAGTCGCCGACGACCACGTCGCGGCATTGCTCGCCGCCGCCGGCCACAGCCGGTACGCGGCAGTGGTCGCCGCCGCCGCGGAGAGCTGGGTGGAGGTGCTCCGGGGGGCCGTCGACCCGACCCGGGTGGAGGCCGCCGCCCGTGGGCTGCACGACACCGGGCTGTGTTGGGACGGCGCCCGCCTCGCCGGGCAGGCCGCCATCCGCACCGCTGACCGGCGGGCGATGACCGCCCTGCTGGAGTGCGCCCGAGCGTTGCAGGGACGGCCCTCCGGCGGGTACGGCGGGCAGACAGCGACGACCGGTACGAGCACGACACGAGTCGCCGGCCCCACACAGCACGGGCTCAGCGACCGCGAGTACGAGGTTGCCGAGCTGGTGCTGGCCGGGTTGACCTACCGGGAGATCGGCGACCGGCTCTTCATCTCGGCCAAGACCGTCGAACACCACGTGGCGCGGATGCGCAACCGGCTGAACTGCGCCAACCGCACCGAGCTGCTGGCTCTGCTGCGCACCCTCGTCGCCGACCGGGCCAGCGACACCGCCGGGCAACCGTGGCCGCAGCGGGCGAGCCGATGACCCACAACGATGGTCGGCTGCTCCGGACCAGGCTGGCCGTGCTGGCCGCCGTGCTGATCGCGCTCTGGTCGTACGCCGCCTACGTGTCCAGCCAGGACGCCGTCGACCTGCTGCGCGTCCGGGCGCTGGCGGACACCCTGGGACAGCCCATCGACCGCCTGATCCTGAGTCTGCAGACGGAACGCCGGATCACCGCCGAGATGATCGCCGGGGCGGGCCAGCCGACGCCCGAGCTGGTCGGGGCCCGCGAAGCCACCGACCGGGCCGCAGCCGAGATCCGCGAGTTCACGAAGGGGCGTGACGTTCGGCTGCTCAGCGCCGGCGCGGTCCGGGACCGCGCCGGAGAGCTGGTCCGACGGCTCGACGGCCTCGGCACGACCCGGTCCCAGGCGGACACCGGGCGGCTCGACCAGGCCGCGGCAGTCGACGGGTACGACGAGGTCGTCGACGTCGCCTTCCGGGTGTACGGCCCGGAGTGGGGCGCGTACGAGAGCGGGCTGGCCGCCGACACCCGCGCGGTGATCGCGCTGGCCCGCGCCCGGGAGTTGCTGGCCCGGGAGGACAGCCTGGTCAGCGCGGCCCTGACCGGCGCACGGCTCGGCGTCGAGGAACGGCGTCGGTTGACCGCCCTGGTCAGCGTCCAGCGGTACGCGCGCGCCGAGGCCGTGGCCGGTCTTTCGTCCGACGGTCAGGCCGAGCACCAGCGCCTCGCGGCCAGCCCGGAGTTCACGGCTCTGCTCGCC
This sequence comes from Micromonospora inaquosa, assembly GCF_003857055.1. Taxonomy (GTDB): domain Bacteria; phylum Actinomycetota; class Actinomycetes; order Mycobacteriales; family Micromonosporaceae; genus Micromonospora; species Micromonospora inaquosa. Next base: position 23,034 of record NZ_QGSZ01000220.1, read on the forward strand.
CTGGAGGACCGGCTGCTGCTCCAGTCGGGCACCGCCAACACCCTGGCCGGTGTCACCGCCCCACGCTGGCGGGCCGCGGCGGACGCCGCCCTCGGTGCGCTGCAGACACTGGTGACGAGCACCGCCCGCAGCAGCGTCGAGCGGGCCACGCCCGGTGCGGCGGTGCTCATCGGGCGTACCGGAGCAGTGGTGGGGCTCGGTCTCATCGTGGTGCTCGTGCTCCTGCTGAGCTGGGCGGGCACCGTCCGACGCCTGACCGAGGAGCTGACCAGTCCGGACGCCGACCTCCCGGCCCCGGCGCAGGACGCTCCCGCCCCGGCGCGGGAGGCTCCCGCCCCGGCGCAGGGTGACGACCAGCGGGAGCTGTTCCTGGGGCTGACCCGACGCAACCAAGTTCTAGTGCGCGACCAACTCAGCCTGTTGGACGGGATGCAACGTCGGGAGCGGTCCACCGAGGAGACCGGCGAGCTGTTTCAGCTCGACCACCTGACCACCCGGGTCCGACGCAACGTGGAGAAACTGATCACCCTGGCCGGCGCGACACCCGCCCGGCGCTGGCGACGCCCGGTTCCATTACTCGATGTGGCACGCGGCGCGGTCGCCGAGGTGCCGGACTACCACCGCGTCCTGATCGCACCGCACTGGCCGTGGTCGCTCGCGGGGCCGGCCGTCACGGACGTCATTCACCTGCTGGCGGAGCTGATCGAGAACGCGCTGGTCTTCTCCGGGGCGGACACCACCGTCCGGGTCAGCGGCGAGCAGCGACCGCAGGGGTGCGCCGTCCTCGTCGTCGACGACGGGCCCGGCCTGGACGCCGCCGCGCTGGACGAGGCGAACCACCTGTTCGGCAACCCGCCACCGGACGGCCCGCCGGCGGGCTTCGCCGGTTGGTACGCCGCCGCCGTACTGGCCGGGCGCTGCGGCGCCCACGTCTCGCTGCGCCCCAGCCGGCGCGGTGGAACGGCAGCGATCGTGCTCCTGCCCTCCCGGCTGGTCAGCGTCACCGACACCGGCCGCACACCGGCCAGCGCACCACCCGACACCCCGTACCCGCCGGCCCGCACCGACGCCGACCTGCCCGACCCGAGCGGCGACGGCGCGTTGCCGATGCGGGTCCGCCACCCCGGGCCGATCGGCCCGGAACACGGCAGGACCAGCCTCGACACTGTCGAGTTGCCAGTCGCGAGAACAGCAAGGAGACAGCAATGACGTCTGCAGTGGTCACCGAGGACGGTCTGACCGACGCCCTGAACAGCCTGGTCGACCGAGTGCACGGCGCGGAGTTCGCCGTGGTGCTCTCGCCGGACGGGCTGCCGCTGGGCGGCTCGCGGCGGGTGGGAGAACAGCTGGCCGAACAGATCTCCGGCGTGGTCGCCGGCCTGATCGCGTTGGGGCTGGCCGCCACCCGGACCTGCGACGCGGGTCGTCTGCGCCAGGTCGTGGTGCAGATGTCACGGGCGTTCCTGTTCATCGCCACCATCCCGAACGGGACCATCCTCACCGTGCGGATCGCCGGTGACGACGTCGAGGTCGGTGACATGGCGTACGAGGTGGCGCTCTTCGTGGGCCAGGCCGAGCGGCACCTGCCGATCACTCTGGGGCCGGCCTCCTCGGTGACGATCGGGGACACTGGTGCACACCAGCGGCACCACTGACGAGGCGTGGTACGACGATGACGCGGGCCCGGTCGCCCGGCCCTACACGATGACCGGGGGGCGCACCGCGCCCGCACGCGGTCAGTTCGACCTGATCTCGCTGGTCGTCGCCCGGCGCGGGGTCACGCCCCCCACATCGCTCTTCCCCGAACAGGCGCGCATCGTCGAGTTGTGTCACCATCCAGTGTCGGTGGCCGAGGTCGGTGCCGAGTTGGACCTTCCGCTGGGGACCGTCCGGGTGCTGCTCGGTGACCTGCTCGCGGCCGGGCTGATCGAGACGCACGAACCGCCGATGCTGTCGGAGCTGCCGACCGAGGATCTGCTTGAGGCGATACTCGTCGGGCTTCGCGGGCTGTGACCGGGCAGCTGTCGCCCGGGAGCCGGACGGATCGTGGGCACGCGCCCGGCGACGAACTGAAGGAGAGACTGGCAGTGCCGGCAACACCACCCCAGCCACGCCGTACCGTGGCGATCATCCTGCTGGATCGGGTCGTGGCCCTCGTCACGGCCACACGGCGGGTGCTCACCGGTCGGGAGGACGTGTCGCGGGCCACCTGGGTGGCCGTCATCGCGGCGCTCGGGGTGCTGATCGCCACGGTCGTGTCCGTCGTCGGGGTGCTGCGCACGCCGGAGAAGCTGACGCCGGTGACCCTCGACCCGCCGCCGTCCGTGGAGCAGGCGGGCGCTTCACCGTCCAGTACGCCCCGGGCGCAGGCGCGACCGGCGCTCACCAGCCCGGCGG
>NZ_QGSZ01000179.1 GCF_003857055.1 Micromonospora inaquosa
GGTTAGGGGACTGCGTAGGTTAGGAGGGGGGTGCCGTCGGCTTTTTGCAGCTCCACGCTTACCAGCTCGGCGTCGGTGAACCTGGTGGCACCGGTGAAGCTGAGGTCGTCGCCGGGGGCAGCCAGCCAGGAGCCGATCTGCTCGGTGGCACCGTTCGGGCCCCGCGCCACCAGCCGGAACGGATACGCCTTGCCGTAACTCGTCCGCGCGTCGTACCCGCAGCGCATGGTCACCTCGGTACCCCACTTGGTGCCGGTGAGCCCGAGGTCGGCGTGCACCGGCCCGGCGGCGGCCACCGGTCTCATGGCCACCATCGACACCTGCGGGGCCGGAGTGCCCTGCGCACCGGGGGGCCCGACCAGTCGAGGCAGCGCCGCGGCGGTGCCCACGCCGACCAGCAGCGCCAGCCCGGCGGCGGCCAGTGTGGTCAGTGCGTACCGTCGCCGGTCCGCGGCGCGTTCCCGACGACGGCGCTGGCGGGCCTCGGCGAGCAGCGCGGGCACCCGCGGTGGGGCCGGCGGCGGCAGGATCTGCTCCAACCCCGCCGGGTCGAGGCGCCCGAGCAACCCCGGCAGGACGGCGATCTCGGCGACCGCCTCCCGACACGAGGCGCAGCCGCTGAGGTGCCGCTCGTAGGCCGCCCGCTCCGCAGGGGCCAGGGCGCCCAGCACGTACGCGCCGTCGTCGTACGCGAACTCGCACCCGGTCATCCCGTCACCCCCATCTCGGCCAGGACCAACCGTAGAGACCGCAACGCGTAGTGGGTGCGGGACTTCACGGTCCCTGGCGGCACGCCCAGGCGGGACGCCGCCTCGGCCACCGATCGCCCCTGGTAGAAGCACTCGACCAGCACTTCCCGGTGGGTCGGGCTGAGCCGGTTCAGCGCCTCGGCGACGGTCCAGGCCTCCACCGCCCGTTCGGCCTCGTCGATCGCCTCGGGCGGTTCGGGCAGATCGTCGGTGAACACCTCGCCGACCCGGGTGGATCGCCGCCGCCACGCGTCGATGGCCAGGTTCCGGGCGGTGGTGAACAGCCAGGACCGCACCGATCCGCGCCTCGGGTCGAGTGACTCCGGATGTCGCCAGGCCCGCAGCAGCGTCTCCTGGACCAGGTCCTCGGCCCGCTGCCGGTCCCCGTTGACCAGCCGCAGGGCATGGGCGTACAGCGCCTCCGCGTGCTCGTCGTGCAGCGCGCGCAGCAGTTGGGCGTCGTGGTCGCTGATGGCGGTCTCCTCGCTTCCGGCGCGCGTCCGGCGGTGGCGTCCGCCCGGGAATACGTGCGGTCACGCCAATCGGTTCAGCCCGAGGTCAGGCCGGCAGCGTGGTGGTTGCCGCCCACGGAGGTGTTCATGCCCGGTTCACACGGTGGCCGACGCGCGCTCACCACGCCCTCCTAGCGTCCGGCTGGTACGCCGCCTGTCGTGTCACCGACTTCTACGGAGGCCTCTCCCATGAGCGACCGTCCCCGGCTGCTCCCCCTGTTGACCGGTGCCCGTCATGGCACCCGTGACGCCATGACCTGTCTGTACCGGTGCGGAAACGCCTGTGACCACCCGGTCCCGAACACCTCCGACAACGCGTACTTCGGCGACGTGGTGAACGCCGAGATGTCCCGGCGTGGTGTGGTCCGGGCCGGCGCGGTGGGCGCGCTGGTGCTCGGTTTCGGCGGCGCGGCGGCGGGTGCGCTCGCCGGTGCCGCCCCGGCCCTGGCCGCCCCGACCACCACCCCGGACGCCCCGCAGGCCTTCGGTTTCGGCCGCCCCAGCACCGGAGTTGGCAACGGCGCGCTGACCTTCAAGCCGATTCCACCGAACACGTTGGACACCCTGGTCGTGCCAAACGGCTACGACCACGTCGTGGTGATCAAGTGGGGTGACCCGGTGTTGCCGGGCGCGCCGGACTTCGACCTGCACCACCAGACCGCCGCCGCGCAGTCCAGGCAGTTCGGTTACAACAACGACTTCGTGGGTGTGCTGTCGCTGGACAAGCAGGGCAGGCGGGCGCTGCTCGTGGTCAACCACGAGTACACCAACGAGGACCTGATGTTCCCGGGCTTCTCCGGCCTGGACGGGCTCTCCGTGGAGCAGTTGCGCACCGCGATGGCCGCGCACGGCATGTCCGTGGTGGAGCTTGAGCGGGTCGCGGGCACCGGGCAGTGGCAGCCGGTCAACAAGGGTCCGCGACCGTACAACCGGCGGGTCACCGCCCTGAGCACGAAGTTCGAGCTGACCGGCCCGGCCGCCGGCTCCGCCTGGCTGAAGACCGCCGCCGACCCCAAGGGCCGCACGGTCGTCGGCACGTTGAACAACTGCGCCGGCGGCGTGACCCCGTGGGGCACCGTGCTGTCCGGCGAGGAGAACTTCAACCAGTACTTCGTGGGCGCCGACGCCGCCCCGGCCGAGCTGAAGCCGAAGCTGGACCGGTACGGCATCAGCACCGCCAGCCGCTACCCGAGCGGCAGCCGCAAGTGGGAACGCGCGGACGAGCGCTTCGACCTGGCGAAGCACCCCAACGAGGCGCACCGGTTCGGTTGGATCGTCGAGATCGACCCGTTCGACCCGGAGAGCCGCCCGCGTAAGCACACCGCGCTGGGCCGGTTCAAGCACGAGGGCGCCAACGTGATCGTCGCGAAGGACGGCCACGTGGTCGCGTACATGGGCGACGACGAGCGGTTCGACTACCTCTACAAGTTCGTCTCGGACAAGAAGTTCATGAAGGGCAACTCCTGGGCTGCCCGCAAGCACAACCTGACCCTGCTGGAGTCCGGCACGCTCTACGTGGCGAAGCTCGACCAGACCAGCGCCACCGAGATCGACGGCTCGGGCAAGCTCCCCACCGACGGCGCGTTCAACGGCCGGGGTCGCTGGATCAGGCTGGTCAGCGGCAACCGGTCCTTCGTCGACGGGATGACCGCCGCCGACGTGCTCACCTTCACCCGGCTCGCCGGTGACAAGGTCGGCGCGACCAAGATGGACCGCCCCGAGGACGTCGAGCCGAGCCTGCTCACCGGCAAGGTGTACGTGGCGTTGACCAACAACACCAACCGGGGCGTCGGCAGCAGCCCGAAGGCGGACGAGGCCAACCCGCGCAACGCCAACAAGCACGGGCAGATCCTGGAACTCATCGAGGACCGCAACGACAACGCCTCGGAAACCTTCACCTGGTCGCTGCCGATCGTCTGCGGCGACCCGACCGACCCGTCGACCTTCTTCGCCGGGTACGACAAGACCAAGGTGTCCCCGATCTCCTGCCCGGACAACGTCGCCTTCGACGCCACCGGCAACCTCTGGATCTCCACCGACGGCAACGCGCTAGGCAGCAACGACGGCCTGTTCGCCACCGCGGTGGAGGGTCCGGAGCGAGGTCACCTCAAGCAGTTCCTGACCGTGCCGCTCGGCGCGGAGACCTGCGGCCCGTTCATCACCGGCGACAACCGCTCTGTCTTCGTCGCGGTGCAGCACCCGGGCGAGATCACCGGGGCCTCGGTGGAGAACCCGGCCTCGAACTGGCCGGACGGTGACTACGCCAAGCCGGGCGTGGTGGTCACCTGGCGCCTCGACGGCGGCCCGGTGGGCAGCTGAGGTCGTACCCGCGGCCGAAAGGCCGGTGACGTTGTTCTCGGCGGTCCGGCGCTGGACCGCCCCGAGAGGCCCTCTCCCAGCCGGGGAGAGGGCCTCTCGGCGATCAGTTGTCGGCGGCGATGCCGTCGGCCACGCCGCGCGCCACGGTGAGCAGCTTGGCGCGTACCACCCGGGCGGAGGTCATCATCTCGCTGGCCGGCAACGCGCAGGCCAGCACGGTACGGCGTTCCATGTCCTTGTCCGGCGCGACGAGCACCGCCGCGCAGGCCACCCCCTGCCGGAACTGCCCCATCTCCAGCTGCATACCGCGCCGGTCGCCGGCGGCCAGGTCGGCCTCGAAGCTCTCGGTGGTGGTCAGCGTGGCGGTGGTGAACGGGCGCATGCCGTACTCGCGCAGGTAGCGGTAGCGCTGGTCGCTCGTGAGGGTGGCGAGCAGCGACTTGCCGAGAGCCGTGGCGTGCGCCCCCTCGTCGAAGCCGGGGACCAGGTCCTCCAGGTGGGGCGAGCGGTGCCCCTCGGCGACCGCGGTCAGGGCCACCTGGCCGCCGACGAACCGACCAAGGTAGTGGCTGTAGCCGGTGTCCAGGGCGGCCCGCCGCAGCGTCTCGCCGACCGCCGGCGGGCCCCGGAACGCGGTCACCAGCTCGCGGTACCGGTCGGCCACCTCCAACCCCACGATGTACGTGCCGTCCTCGCGCCGGATCACGTAACCCTCGTAGGCGAGGGTGCGGACCAGGTGGTAGGTGGTGGCCACGGTCAGCTCACAGCGCCGGGCGATCTGCTTGACGGTCAGGCCCTTCGGGGCGCGACCGACCGACTCCAGCACCCGTAGCGCTCGGGACACGCTGCGAATCAGGTCCGAAGGTTCTGCCAAGGGGTCGCGCACAACCACCTCCGCCGCCGGGGACTTACACCATATGAAAAACAGGCCCGGTGCGAAATGCCTGTTCGGGTCGAGGATGCCAGATCACCATCCACTGCTTGTGCCCTGCCGGTCACCAGGAGTGCTCTGAGCGGGGCTCACGTAGGTTTGCCGAACGATGAACAAAACCTCCATCACCCCCGAACCGGCCACCGCCCAACCCCACCCGGTCCGGGCGAGCGCTGGCGCAGTCGTCACCACCGTGGCCTGCGTACTTCCCGTTTTCCTGCTCGGTGGGCTCGCCGTGCAGATGGGCACCGACCTCGGCTTCTCACCGGCCGGCCTGGGCCTGGCCGTCTCCGTCTACTTCGGGGTCAGCGCGCTGGCCTCGGTGCCCTCCGGTCGCCTGGTCGAGCGGTACGGACCGCCCCTGGTAGCCCGCTGCGGCATTCTGCTGGCCGCCGGGTCGATGCTGGCCGTGGCCGCCTTCGCCCGGTCGTACCCGGTGCTGGTCGGCCTGCTGGCGCTCAGCGCCGCCGCGAACGCGCTGGGCCAACTGGCCAGCAACGCCGCGCTGGCCCAGCACGTGCCGGCCCGACGGCAAGGGCTGTCGTTCGGGGTCAAGCAGGCCGCCATCCCGGTCTCCACCCTGCTGGCCGGGGTGGCCGTGCCCACCGTCGCACTCACCGCCGGCTGGCGTTGGGCGTTCGTGGCCGCAGCCGTCGCCGCGTTGACGGCGCTCGCCGCCGTACCCCGGCAACTACCCGGCATGGCCCGGCGGGCCGGTGCCACCGGCGCTGGGCGGGCGACGGCGGCGCTGATGGTGATCGGCGCGGCGGCGACGTTGGCGTCGGGCGCGGCCAACTCACTGGGCACCTTCCTGGTGGACTCCGCCGCAGCCCGGGGCCTGTCGCCGGGCCTCGCCGGTCTCACCCTGACCCTGGGCAGCGCGGTCTGCGTGGCGGCTCGGGTGGGCACCGGCTGGTTGGCCGACCGCCGCGACACCGGTCACGTCGCCATCATCGCCGCGATGCTGCTCGTCGGCGCGGTCGGGCTGGGCCTGCTCGCGTTGACCGGCTCGGTGCCGCTGGTCGTCGGTGTGGTGCTCGGCTTCGGCCTGGGCTGGGCCTGGCCCGGCCTGATGAACTTCGCGGTGGTCCGGCTCCACCCACAGTCACCGGCCACCGCCACCTCGATCACCCAGACCGGGGTGTACGCGGGCGGCTGTCTCGGCCCGTTGAGCCTGGGCCCACTCGCCGCCCATTTCGGCTACCCGGCGATGTGGACCATCGCGGCCGTGGCGATGCTGCTCGCCGCCGCCTTCATGCTCGTCGGCAGCCGACTGTTGACCCGCGCCACCACGGGCCGGGGCGTGGATCAGCTGGTGCGGTCGGCGATGTAGTCGCAGAGCGACTCGAGCGCGCTGCGGGACGGGCCGTGCGGCAGCGGGGCGAGCTGCGCGCGGGCCTCCTCGGCGTAGCTGCGCACGGTCTCCCGGGCCCGCTTGAGCGCCGGGCTCTCCCGCAGCAGCCCCAACGCCTCGGCGTGCAGCGCGTCGTCGGTCAACGGGCCGGTCGCCAGGATCTCCCGCAGACGCACCGACGACGCGTCGGAGTCGTCCGCCTCACAGGCGTAGAGCACCGGCAGCGTCGGGACACCCTCGCGCAGGTCCGTGCCGGGGGTCTTGCCCGACTGCACCGAATCTGAGGCGATGTCCAGCAGGTCGTCGGAGAGTTGGAAGGCCACGCCGATCGTCTCGCCGTACCCGGCGAGGGCCTCCACGTGCTCCGGGGCGGCACCACCGAACATCCCGCCGAATCGAGCCGACGTGGCGATCAGCGAGCCGGTCTTCTCGGCGATGACGTGCAGGTAGTGGGCCACCGGGTCGTCATCGGCGCGCGGCCCCACGGTCTCCGCGATCTGACCGTGCACCAGCCGGGCGAAGGTGCGCGCCTGCAACCGGACCGCCTCGGGGCCCAGATCGGCGGCGATGTCCGCCGCGCGGGCGAAGAGGTAGTCGCCGACCAGGATGGCGACCGAGTTGGTCCACCGGGAGTTCGCGCTCGGCGCCCCCCGGCGGACAGCGGCCTCGTCCATCACATCGTCGTGGTAGAGGGTGGCGAGGTGAGTGAGCTCCATCACCACAGCGGCCGGGACCACCGGCGCGGCGGTCGGGTCACCGAACTGGGCGCCGAGCGCCACCAGCAACGGTCGGAAACGCTTCCCGCCGGCCTCGACGAGGTGCCGGGCAGCCTCGTTGACGAACGGATCGGCGCTGGACACGCTGGCCCGCAACTCGACCTCGACCGTGTCGAGCAGGCCCAGCACGGACGCCTCGACACGGGCATCGGCGAGGTTGAGGCCAAGCGCGCCGAACTGACTCGTGCTCGCCCGACCCCGCCGACCGGAGCCGGAGGCACCTGAACGCTCGCCCGCCGGATTCACCACGCTATCAACCATGCCACACCCGTTCGACCTGCTCCGGGCCGGGGATACGCACCGGGGGCCGGCACGTGAACACGTGCCGACCCCCGGTGAGCGATCCTCTGACTATCGAACGAATTCGGCGGCTCCGGCGGCCAGATCGAGCAGCGGCGCCGGGGCGACCCCCAACACCAGGGTCGCCAGCACACCGATCATCAGCGCGGCGGAGGTGAGCCCACCGGGCACGGTGACGGTCGGGGTGGACTCGCCCGGCTCGGAGAGCCACATCATCACCACGACCCGCAGGTACGGGAACGCGAGCACCATGCTGGTCAGCACACCGGCGATCACCAGCCAGGCCTGGCCACCCTCCAGCGCCGGCCCGAAGATGGCGAACTTGCTGGTGAATCCGCTCGTCAGCGGAATACCGGCGAAGGCGAGCAGGATGAACGTGAACAGCGCGGCGAAGAACGGCGACCGCCGGCCCAGCCCGGCCCAGCGGGACAGGTGGGTGGCCTCGCCGTCCTCGTCGCGTACCAGCGTCACCACGGCGAACGCGGCCAACACCGAGAAGCCGTACGCGACCAGGTAGAACATCGTGCCGGCGAGCCCGTCGCGGCTCGGTGCCAACACACCGACCAGCAGATAGCCGGCGTTGGCGATCGAGGAGTACGCGAGCAGCCGCTTGATGTCGGTCTGGGTGACCGCGAGCACCGCACCCACCAACATGGTCAGCACCGCCACCGCGCCGAGGACCGGGGTGAAATCCCAGCTGGCGTCGGCGAACGCGACCTGGAAGACGCGCAGCAGCGCACCGAACGCGGCGACCTTGGTGCAGGCCGCCATGAACCCGGTGACCGGGGTCGGAGCGCCCTGGTAGACGTCCGGGGTCCAGACGTGGAACGGGGCACCCGCCGCCTTGAAGAGCAGACCGATGGCGAGCAACGCCATGCCGGCGAAGAGCAGCACCGGGCTGGCCGGCGAATCGCTCACCGCCGCGTGGATGGTGGCGAAGTTGACGCCGGCCGGGCGGCCCGGGATGCCGGCGGTGAAGCCGTAGATCAGGGCCACGCCGAACAGGAAGAACGCGGAGGCGTACGCGCCGAGCAGGAAGTACTTCATCGCCGCCTCCTGGCTCAGCAGGCGCCGGCGACGGGCCAGCGCGCAGAGCAGGTAGAGCGGCAGGGAGAAGACCTCCAACGCGATGAACATGGTCAGCAGGTCGTTCGCCGCCACGAAGATCAGCATGCCGCCGATCGCGAACGTGGTGAGCGGGTAGACCTCGGTGAGACCGTTACGCCCCTCGGCCTGCCGCCGGTCGTCGGCCGACTCGGCGGTCACCGCGGCCTGGGCGACGAACGCCCCGCCCCGCTCGACCGAGCGGTCACCGATCAGCAGCAGCGCCATCGCGGCCAGCACCAGGATCGCGCCCTGGAGGAAGAGCGTCGGCCCGTCGATCGCCAGGGCCTGCCCGGCGGTGATGATCCGCTCGTCGGCGCTGAGGACCACCATGGTCAACGCCGCGAGCACCGCGAGCAGCGCCAGCGTCAACTGCACCAGGTGCCGCCAGCGCCGAGGCACCAGGGCCTCGACCAGCACACCGAGCAGCGCGGCGCCCAGCATGATCAGGATCGGAGCGATCGCCGCATAGTCGATCGACGGCAGTTTCAACTCGGTCACTTTGCCGCCTCCTGGACGGTGCCGCCCACGGACGGTGCCGGGTCGGTTCTGCCGATGTCGTCCATGGTCGCCTGGACGGCGGGGTTGATCACGTCAGTGACCGGCTTGGGGAAGAAGCCGAGCAGCACGATCAGCGCGATCAGCGGGGCGACCACTACCTTCTCGCGCAGGTTGAGGTCCCGGCGCATGCCGTCGACCTCGGTCAGTGCCGGGTTGAGGGTGCCCTGGGTGGTGCGCTGCACCATCCACAGCACGTACGCGGCGGCCAGGATGATGCCGAGCGTGGCGATGACCGCGACCGGCTTGTTCACCGTGAAGGTGCCGATCAGCACCAGGAACTCGGAGATGAACGGTGCCGTACCGGGCAGCGCCAGCGAGGCGAGACCGGCGAAGAAGAGCACCCCGGCAAGCAACGGGACCAACTTGCCCGCCCCACCGAAGTCGCTGATCAGCGACGAACCACGCCGGGCGATCAGCATGCCCACCACCAGGAAGAGCAGGCCGGTGGCCAGCCCGTGGTTGAGCATGTAGAGCACCGCGCCGGTGCCGGCCTGGGTGGTGAAGGCGAAGATGCCCACCCCGATGAAACCGAAGTGCGCGATCGAGGTGTACGACACGAGCCGCTTGAGGTCGTTCTGGCCGACCGCCAGCAGCGCCGCGTAGACGATGCCGATCACGCCCAGGGCCAGCGCCCACGGCGCGAACCACTTCGACGCCTCGGGGAACAGCGGCAGGCAGTAACGCAGGATGCCGAAGGTGCCGACCTTGTCCAGCACGCCGACGAGCAGCGCCGCCGCGCCCGCCGGGGCGGCACCACCGGCGTCCGGCAGCCAGGTGTGGAACGGGAAGAACGGGGCCTTGATGGCGAACGCGAGGAAGAAGCCGAGGAACAGCCACCGCTCGGTGCCGGTGCTGATGTCGACCTGCGAGAGCGCCTGCCAGTCGAAGGTCTTCCCGCCGACCACCCAGAGGCCGATCACCGCGGCCAGCATGAACAGACCACCGACGAGCGAGTAGAGGAAGAACTTCACCGCCGCGTACTGCCGCTGGTGGCCGCCGTAGCTGCCGATCAGGAAGTACATCGGGACGAGCATGACCTCGAAGAACACGTAGAACAGGAAGACGTCGGCGGCCGCGAAGACGCCGATCATCGTGCACTCGAGGACCAGCAGCAGCGCGAAGTAGACGGGCACCGACCGCTTCGACGATTCCGCGTCGTGCCAGGAGGCCAGGATCACCAGCGGCACCAGCACCGCGATCAGCATCAGCATCACCAGCGCGATGCCGTCGGCGGCGAAGGTGAAGCTGACGCCCCAGTTCGGGATCCACGAGTACGACTCGTGGAACTGGAACCGCTGACCGTCGGCCTTGAAGCTGACCCACATCACCACCGAGAGCACCAGCACCAGCAGCGACCAGGCGAACGCCACCTGCTTGGCCAGCTCCGGGCGGTGGCGCGGCAGGAAGGCCACCACCAGGGCGCCCACCAGCGGCGCCACGGTGAGCACCGAGAGGAACGGGAAGTTGGACATTATGCGGCCTTACCTCCGTCGTCACTGCGTGGTCCGCCGGCGGGGGCGGGCGTATTGAGGTCGATCACGCCAACCACCCCGCCTGCACCGCCAGGAACGCCGCCATCACCAGCAGCGCACCGGCCAGAATCGAGGTGGCGTACGAGCGGACAAAGCCGGTCTGCATCCGGCGGAGGCGACCCGAGCCACCGCCGACCGCGGCGGCGAGCCCGTTGACGAGCCCGTCGATACCCCGGTTGTCGAGGTAGACCAGTGCCCGGGTGAGGAAGATGCCCGGCTTCTCGAAGACCGCCTCGTTGACCGCGTCGGTGTAGAGGTTGCGCCGGGCGGCGGTGACCAGCACCCCGGCCGGCTGCGGCGCGGTGGCCGTGCCGGCCCGGAACAGGAACCAGGCGAGCCCGGCACCGAGCACGGTGACCAGCAGCGACAGCGTGGTGATCACCGCGTGCGAGAGGACCGCCTCGTGTTCGGCATGTTCGCCGCCGAGCCCGGCGGTCTCCGTCAGCCAGTCCGGCACGGAGGTGGCGAGCAGGAAGCCGGCGCCGACCGACCCGACCGCCAGGAGGATCAGCGGGATGGTCATCAGCTTCGGCGACTCGTGCGGGTGCTCGATGTCCTCGGTCCACCGCTGCGGGCCGTGGAAGGTGAGCACGAACAGCCGCGTCATGTAGAACGCGGTCAGCCCGGCGCCGATCAGCGCCGCACCGCCGAAGAGCCAGGCGGTCCAGTCCTCCCGCTCGAAGGCAGCCACGATGATCGGCTCCTTGGAGAAGAAGCCGGAGAACGGGAACATGCCGATGATGGCCAGCCAGCCCATCATGAAGGTCAGCCAGGTGATCTTCATGTACTTCGACAGCCCACCGAAGCGGCGGAGGTCGACCTGGTCCTTCATTCCGTGCATGACCGAGCCGGCGCCCAGGAACATGTTGGCCTTGAAGAAGCCGTGCGCCAGCAGGTGCACGATGGCCAGCGCGTACGCCGCGCCGCCCAGGCCGACACCGAGGAACATGTAGCCGATCTGGCTCACCGTCGACCAGGCGAGCACCCGCTTGATGTCGTCCTTGGCCGCGCCGATGATGCAGCCGATCAGCAGGGTGAGCGCGCCGACGCTGACCACCACGAGTTGCAGGGTCGCGTTGGCGGAGAAGATCGGGTTGGACCGGGCGATCAGGTAGACGCCCGCGGTGACCATGGTGGCGGCGTGGATGAGCGCCGACACCGGGGTCGGACCCTCCATCGCGTCCGGCAACCACGCCTGGAGCGGGAACTGACCGGACTTACCGGCCGCGCCGAGCAGCAGCAACAGCCCGAGGACCAGCACGGTGGTGCCGGTCAGGGCGCCGACACCGGTGAACACCTCGTCGTACTGGGTGGTGCCCAGGGTGGCGAACATGATGAAGATGCCGATGGCCAGGCCGGCGTCGCCGACCCGGTTCATCAGGAACGCCTTCTTGCCGGCGGTGGCCGCGCTCGGCCGCTCGGTCCAGAAGGAGATCAGCAGGTACGACGCCAGACCGACGCCCTCCCAGCCGAAGTACAGCATCACGTAGTTGTTGCCGAGCACCAGCAGCAGCATGGCCGCGACGAACAGATTGAAGTACGCGAAGAACCGACGACGGCCCGCGTCGTGCGACATGTACTCCACCGCGTACAGGTGGATCAGGAAACCCACCCCGGTGATCAGCAGTACGAAGACCGCGGCCAGCGGGTCGAAGAGCAGGCCGAAGTCGACGCGCAGATCCCCGACCGCGATGAAGTCCCAGAGGCTCAGCTCGACCGACTTGTTCTCCAGGCCACGCAGCTGAAAGAAGAAGCTCAGGCCGAGCACGAACGCGGCGCCGATGGCGGCGACGCCCAACCAGTGCCCCCAGCGGTCGGCCCGGCGGCCGAGCAGCAGCAGGATGGCCGCGCTGACCAGCGGGATCGCCACCAGCAGCCAGACGCCCCCAAGCAGCCCCGTGGCCTGGGCGTATTCCACAGTCTCTTCCACCGGTGGACCCCTCTAGTACTTGAGCAGGTTGGCGTCGTCGACACTCGCTGAGCGTCGCGTCCGGAAGATGGACATGATGATCGCGAGCCCGACCACGACCTCGGCCGCCGCCACCACCATCACGAAGAACGCCATGATCTGGCCGTTGAGGTCACCGTTGATCCGGCTGAAGGTGACCAGCGTCAGGTTGGCCGCGTTGAGCATCAGCTCCACGCACATGAACAGCACGAGCGCGTTGCGCCGGACGAGCACCCCGGCGGCGCCGATGGTGAACAGCACCGCCGCGAGCACCAGGTAGTAGTCAGGCGTCATGGCTGAGCTGTCCTTTCGTTCGCGACTGCGGGGCTCCGCTTCGCTGCACTCCTCGCGCTCACCGTTGGTCCGTGCCTTTCAGCGTGGTCTCCTGCGCGGTCAGCTCCCGCACGGGCAGGATGTCCGGCGTGCTCCGCTCGGAGAGGCGACCGTCCGGCAGTCGGGCCGGGGTGGCCACCGAGGACGAGGTCGCGAAGACGCCGGGGCCCGGCTTGGGGCCGGGGTAGTTGCCCGGCGCGAAACGGGCCCGCATCGTCGACACCTGGTCGACCTTGTCCTGCTTGCGGCGCTCGACGTGCGCGAGCACCATGGCACCGACCGCCGCGGTGATCAGCAGCGCCGAGGTCAGCTCGAACGCGAACACGTACTTGGTGAAGAGCAGTCGGGCGATGCCCTGCACGTTGCCCTCCGCGTTGGCCTGCTCCAGGCCGACCGCGGTGGTCCCCTCCAGCGCCCGGTAGAGCGCGCCGCCGACCAGACCGGCGAAGCCCAACCCGAGCACGATCGCGGCGACCCGCTGGCCGCGCAACGTCTCGATCAGCGAGTCGGTGGAATCCCGACCGACCAGCATCAGCACGAAGAGGAAGAGCATCATGATCGCGCCGGTGTAGACGATGATCTGCACCATGCCGATGAACGGCCCGGCCTGGAGCACGTAGAACACACCCAGACAGAGCATGGTGAGCACCAGCCACAGCGCGGAGTGCACCGCGTTGCGCGCGGCCACCATCCCGATCGCGCCGATCAGTGCGAGCGGCCCGAGGATCCAGAAGGTGACCTCCTCGCCACCGGACACCCCACCCGCCGCGGCCAGCACCGTAGACGTGGTCATGCTTTCTCTCCCTTGCCGGCCGCGACCCGCTGGGCGGCCTGCTCGGCGCCCGGGAACGTCACGCCGGGGTGCTCCTCGACCTGGTAGCGGCCGGGGCCCATCGGCGAGGTCTCCGCACCGGCGGAGGTGCCCGGGTTGTCCAGCGCGCCGACGTAGTAGTCCTTCTCGCTGTCACCCAGCCGCATCGGGTGCGGCGGCTGCTCCATGCCCTCAAGCAACGGCGCGAGCAACTGCTCCTTGGTGAAGATCAGGTCCTGCCGGTTGTCCCGGGCCAGCTCGTACTCGTTGCTCATGGTCAGCGAACGGGTCGGGCAGGCCTCGATGCACAGCCCGCAGAAGATGCACCGGGCGTAGTTGATCTGGTAGTTGCTGGCGTACCGCTCACCCGGCGAGAAGCGCTGCTCATCGGTGTTGTCGCCACCCTCGACGTAGATCGCGTCCGCCGGGCAGGCCCAGGCGCACAGCTCACAGCCGATGCACTTCTCCAGGCCGTCCGGGTGCCGGTTGAGGATGTGCCGCCCGTGGTAGCGCGGCGCCGACACCGGCGGCTTGAACGGGTAGTCGGTGGTGACGACCTTCCTGAACATGTGCGAGAAGGTGACACCGAATCCCTTGAACGTTCCGGTGATCGCGCCCACGTCACACCTCCCTGGAGTCCGAGCCGGCAACGATGTTGGCCGGCTCCCGCTCGGCGACCACGCGCGTGATACGCGGGCTCGGTGGTACCTGTAGATCCATCGGCGGCAGCGGGAAGCTCCCGTACGGCCGGCTGTCGACCTGTTCCTGCGTCGTCGGCTTCGGCTGCGGTTTCCGGCTCGGCCAGAAGATCGTGGCGATCAGCAGGATGCCGGCCGGAATGCCGACTGCGATCATCTTGCCGCGGGTGTCCCAGTCCTCGATGGACCGCAGGCCCGACAGGACCAGGATCCAGACCAGGTTGATCGGCAGCAGCACCTTCCAGCCGAGGCGCATGAACTGGTCGTAGCGCAGCCGGGGCAGCGTGCCGCGCAGCCACACGAAGACGAAGACCAGCGCGATCACCTTGCCGAAGAACCAGAGCATCGGCCACCAACCGGAGTTGGCGCCCTCCCAGATGGTGATCGGCCAGGGTGCCCGCCACCCACCCAGGAACAGCGTGGTGGTGACCGCGGACATGGTCACCATCGCGACGTACTCGCTGAGCATGAAGAGCGCGAACTTCAGCGAGCTGTACTCCGTCATGAAGCCGGCGACCAGTTCGGACTCGGCCTCGGGCAGGTCGAACGGCGCCCGGTTGGTCTCACCCACCGTGGCGATGAAGAAGATGATGAAGCTGGGCAGCAGCAGGATCGCGTACCAGCCGGGGGCCGGCAGCTCGAAGCCGCCGATGCTGAGCTGCGTCCCGTGGGCCTGCTTGGCGACGATCCCGCTGGTGCTCATCGTGCCGGCGGTCATGAAGACCGCCACGATGGACAGGCCCATGGCGACCTCGTAGGAGATCATCTGGGCGCTCGACCGTAGGCCACCGAGCAGCGGGTACGTCGAACCGGAGGCCCAACCGCCCAGCACGATGCCGTAGACGCCCATCGACGAGCAGGCGAGCAGCAGCAGCACCGCCACCGGCACGTCGGTGACCTGCAACGGCGTGTGGTGGCCGAAGATGCTCACCATCGGGCCGAACGGCACCACCGACAGGGCGGTGACCGCGCAGATCACCGAGATGGTCGGGGCGAAGAAGTAGACGACCTTGTCGGCCGCCTTCGGGAGGATGTCCTCCTTGAAGGCCATCTTCAGACCGTCGGCCAGGGTCTGCAGCAGGCCGAACGGGCCGACCTGGTTGGGGCCGGGCCGCACCTGCATGTAGCCGACCACGCGCCGCTCGAACCAGACACCGAGCAGGGTGGCCAGCAGCCCGAAGGCGAACGCGAAGACAATCTTGCCGAGCACCAGCCACCACGGATCCCGGCCGAAGTCGGCCAGCGTCGGATCCTGGGCGAGGATTGACGAAGTCACTGGTTACCCCCGGAATTGAGGAGCGGGCCCGGGAGACCGGTCTCGTCGGCCGCCACGCGCCCGGCCGGGATGGCCGTACTCGCCGCGGGGACGGAGATCCGGACGACCGCGCCGGACGTCGCCCCGAGGCTGCGTCGCACTGTCGAACCGGGTGAGTTGGTCGGCAGCCAGACCACGCCGTCCGGCATCTCGGTGAGTTCCGCCGGCAGGGTCAGTGCTCCCCGGTCGGTGCCGACCGTGACGGCGTCACCGTCGACCACACCGAGCGCCTCGGCGGTGCCCTTACCCAGCCGGACCACCGGCGGACGGGCGGTCCCGGCGAGGTTCTCGTCGCCCTCGGTCAGCGTGCCGAGGTCGACCAGTTGGTGCCAGGTAGCCAGTACCGCTTCCCCGGCGTTCGGGTGCGGCACCCGGCCCGGCGCGACCGACGGTGCGGTCGGCCGAGACATCCGGGTCGCCGGCAGCGTGCCCAGCTCGCGTCGCACGCTCGGCACGTCGGCCGTGCCGAGGCGCACGTCGAGCAGCGCGGCCAGCGCGTCGAGCACGCGGCCGTCGGTCATCGCGGAGGTGTTCAGCACCGCGTCGAACGGGCGCAGCCGGCCCTCCCAGTCCAGGAAGCTGCCGGCCTTCTCGGCCACCGGGGCGACCGGCAGCACCACGTTCGCCCGGCGGGTCACCGCGCTGGCCCGCAACTCCAGGCTGACCAGGAACGGCACCGCGTCCAGGGCGGACTCGGCCAGTCGCGGGTCGGCCAGGTCGGCCGGGTCGACACCGCCGACGACCAGCGCGCCGAGCTGCCCGTTGGCGGCCGCGGCCAGGATGCCGTCGGTGTCCCGGCCGGCCTGGCTCGGGATCACCCCGGCCGGAATGTCCCACGCCTCACCCAGCTCGGCCCGCGCGGCCGGCTCGGTGACCAGGCGCCCACCGGGGAGCAGGTTGGGCAGGCAGCCCGCGTCGACCGCGCCGCGGTCACCTGCGCGCCGCGGCACCCAGGCCAGCTTCGCGCCGGTACGCCGGGCCACGTCGGCAGCGGCGGAGAGCCCACCCGGCACGGTGGCCAACCGCTCGCCGACGATCAGGATCGCGCCCGGCGCGCTCAGCGCCTCGCTGACCGTGGCGTGCTCGGCGAGCACGCTGGCCTCCTCGCCCGGCACCACCCGGGCCAGCTTGGCACCGAGCTTCTCCAGGCCACGGGTGGCGAAGGGCGCCAGCGCGTACACCGTCAGGGTCTTCTTCAGGTACGCCTTGCGCAGCCGCAGGAAGAGGATCGGGCACTCCTCCTCGGGCTCCAGGCCGACCAGCACCACCGCCGGCGCGTTCTCCACGTCGGTGTAGGTGACGTCGGTGACCCCGGCGACCGAGCTGGCCAGGAAGTCGGCCTCCTCGCGGGAGACCGGCCGGGCCCGGAAGTCGATGTCGTTGGTGTTCAACGCGACCCGGGCGAACTTGGCGTACGCGTACGCGTCCTCGACGGTCAGCCGACCGCCGGTGAGCACCGCCGTGCCCTGCCCGCTCTCCCGAGCCGTGTGCAGCCCCTCGGCGGCGACGGTGAGCGCCTCGCTCCAGGACGCCTCGCGCAGCTCACCGGTCTGCTCGTCGCGGACCAGCGGAGTGGTCAGCCGGTCGGCGGCGCGGGTGTACTGGAAGCCCCACCGGCCCTTGTCGCAGTTCCACTCCTCGTTCACCGCCGGCTCGTCGCCGGCCAGCCGGCGCAGCACCTTGCCGCGCCGCCAGTCGGTGCGCTGCCCGCAGCCGGCCGAGCAGTGCTCGCAGACGCTCGGGCTGGAGACCAGGTCGAACGGGCGGGCCCGGAAGCGGTACTGGGCACCGGTCAGCGCACCCACCGGGCAGATCTGCACGGTGTTGCCGGAGAAGTAGGAGTTGAACGGGACGTCCCCGCTGTCATCCCCGGACTCTGCGCCGTACGCGTCGTCCCGGTAGATGTTGATTTCCTCAGCGGACGACCGGCCCATCAGGTCGATGAACTTGTCGCCGGCGATCTCCTCGGAGAACCGGGTGCACCGCTGGCAGAGCACGCACCGCTCGCGGTCCAGCAGCACCTGGCTGCTGATCGCCACCGGCTTCTCGTACTCCCGCTTGTGCTCGTGAAAGCGCGAGTCGGTGCGGCCGGTGGACATCGCCTGGTTCTGCAGCGGGCACTCACCGCCCTTGTCACACATCGGGCAGTCCAGCGGGTGATTGAGCAGCAGCAGCTCCATCACCCCCTCCTGCGCCTTCTTGGCCACCGGGGAGGTGAGCTGGGTACGCACGACCATGCCGTCGGCGACGGTCTGGGTGCAGGAGGCGACCGGCTTGCGTTGCCCCTCCACCTCGACCAGGCACTGCCGGCACGCGCCGGCCGGAGCCAGCAGCGGGTGGTCGCAGAACCGGGGGATCTCGGTGCCCATCTGCTCGGCGACCCGGATCAGGAGCGTCCCCTTGGGGGCGGTGACCTCGACGCCGTCGATGGTGAGGGTGACGGTCTCAGTCTGCTTGACTACGTCGGTCATCAGAGTCGCCTTTCATTCGCGACTGCGGGACTCGCAAGCTCATTCCTCGCGCTCATCAGTGCGCCCCTACCAGGGTCTTCTCCGACAGCTTGGGTGCGGTCCGACCCTCGATGTAGTCGAGGTAGTCCTGCTTGAAGTACTGCAGCGAGGAGGTCACCGAGCTGGTCGCCCCGTCACCCAGGCCGCAGAACGAGCGGCCGAGGATGTTGTCGCAGGTGTCCAGCAGGGTGTCCAGGTCTTCGTGGGTGCCCTGACCGGCGAGGATCCGCCGGTAGACCCGGACCATCCAGTAGTTGCCCTCGCGGCACGGGGTGCACTTGCCGCACGACTCGTGGTGGTAGAACTCCAACCACCGGTACGTCGCGTAGACCGGGCAGTCCTGGTCGGAGAAGATCTGCGTGGCCGTGGTGCCGAGGATCGAGCCGGCCGCCGCCACCCCCTCGAAGTCCAGTGGCACGTCCAGGTGCTCGGCGGCGAGCAGCGGGGTGGACGAGCCACCCGGGGTCCAGAACCGCAGGTTGTGGCCGGGTTGCATGCCACCGGCCAGCTCAAGCAGTTCGCGCAGCGTGACACCCATCGAGCACTCGTACTGGCCGGGGTTGGCGACCCGGCCGGAGAGCGAGTAGATCATCGGCCCGGAGGACTTCTCGGTGCCCATGCTCTTCCACCAGTCGGCCCCACCGAGCACGATCGGCGGCACGCTGGCGATGGTGCCGACGTTGTTCACCACCGTCGGGCTGGCGTACAGGCCGTGGGTGGCCGGGAACGGCGGGCGCAGCCGGGGCTGACCCCGGAACCCCTCCAGCGAGTCCAGCAGCGCCGTCTCCTCGCCGCAGATGTACGCCCCGGCGCCGGAGTGCACCACCAGCTCCAGGTCGTAGCCGGTGCGCAGGATGTTCCGGCCCAGGTAACCCTTGTCGTACGCCTCCTGGACCGCGTTGCGCAGCCGACGCGCGGCGTGCACCGCCTCGCCCCGGATGTAGATGTAGGCGCGGGCCGCCCGGATCGCGTACGACGCGATGATCACGCCCTCGACCAGCGCGTGCGGGTCGTGGGTCATCAGCGGCAGGTCCTTGCAGGTGCCCGGCTCGCCCTCGTCGGCGTTGACCACCAGGTAGTGCGGCTTGCCGTCGCCCTGCGGGATGAAGCCCCACTTGAGGCCGGTCGGGAAGCCGGCGCCACCTCGGCCCCGCAGCCCGGAGTCCTTGATCAGCTGGATCAGGTCGTCCGGGTGGGCCTTGAGCGCCTTGCGCAGCGCGGCGTAGCCGTCCAGCTGCTCGTACGTGCCGATCCGCCAGGCGTCCGGCGACAGCCAGCGCTTGGTCAGCACCGGCGTCAGCTTGGCCAGCGTCTCCGGGCGGGGAGTGGTCACTTCTGGGCCCCCGTTTCGTTCGCGTCCGCCGGTCCGGCGCCGTCGGCGTCCGTCTCGGCCTTCGCTTCGGTGAGGTTGCGCTCCTGCGCCCCGGCCTCGTCGCCGGCGGGCTTGCCGTCGCCGGCCGGCACGTTGGCCGCCACTCCGGCGGCCTCGGCGGACCGGGCGTCGTCAGCCTCGGGCGCGGTGCCGGTGGCGTCCGCCGGGACCTTCGTGCCGGGCGCGTCCGGAACCGCGGTGTCCGCGTTCGGCTGCCGGGTCTCGGCGGTACGCACCTGCGGCGACTTGTCGTCCGGTGCCTTCACGTCCGGGGCGGTGCTGCCGGTGGCATCGGCCGGCTTCGCCGGCTCGGCGACCCCCGTCGGGGCGGACGCCCCGTCGCCACCCTTGACCGGTGCCGCGCTGGCCTCGGCGGGCGCCGGCTTGGCGGCCTCTGCCTTCGCCTTCGCCTCGGCGGCGGCCTTGTCGGCCTCGGCCTTGCTGCGGATCGGGGTGTTCGGGTCGAAGCCCGGCACCGAGACGCCGTGCTGCTGGGCCAGCCGCAGCCCACGCAGGGTGGGCTCGCCCGGCCCACCGTCGGCGACCGCACCGTCGCGCTCGTCGGCGAAACCGGCGAGCTGCACCGCCATCTCCTTGAGGGTGCAGAGCCGCGCGCCCCGGGTCGGCATCGGCCGCCCACCGGCCCGCAGCTCGTCGACCACCCCGACCGCGGTGGAGGCGTCCACGCCGTCGAAGAAGTCGTAGTTGACGGTCATCACCGGGCCGTAGTCACACGCCGCCAGGCACTCGGCGTGCTCCAGCGTGATCGTGCCGTCGGCGGTGGTCTCGTCGTGCCCGACGCCCAGGTGCTCGGCGAGGGTGTCGTAGACCTCCTGGCCGCCGAGCACGTTGCACATGGTGTTGGTGCAGACGCTGACCAGGAAGTCACCGGTCGGCTTGCGCTTGTACATCGTGTAGAAGGTGGCCACCGCGCCGACCTGGGCCTTGTTCAGCCCCAGCACCTCGGCGCAGAACGCGACCCCGGCCGGGGAGACGTACCCCTCTTCGGCCTGCACCAGGTGCAGCAGCGGCAACAACGCCGAGCGGGACCGGTCCGCCGGGTAACGGGCGATGATCTCGCGCGCCCGCTCCCGGGTCTCGTCAGTGAAAACAACACTCATCGGTCACAACCACCCATCACCGGGTCCAACGAGGCACCGCCGGCGATCACGTCGGCGATCAGACCGCCCTCGGCCATCGCCGGGAGGGCCTGGAGGTTGACGAAGCTCGGCTCCCGGTAGTGCACCCGGTAGGGCCGGGTGCCACCGTCGGAGACCGCGTGCACGCCCAACTCGCCGCGGGGCGCCTCGATGGCGACGTACACCTGGCCGGGCGGGACCCGGAAGCCCTCGGTCACCAGCTTGAAGTGGTGGATCAGCGACTCCATCGACTGACCCATGATCTTCGCTACGTGCTCCAGCGAGTTGCCCATGCCGTCCACGCCGATGGCCAGCTGGGCCGGCCAGGCGATCTTGCGGTCGGCGACCATCACCGGGCCCGGACGGAGCCGGTCCAGCGCCTGCTCGACCAGCTTCATCGACTCCCGGATCTCGGCGAGCCGGACCTGGTAGCGACCCCAGACGTCACCGTCGGGGTGGGTCGGCACGTCGAACTCGTACGTCTCGTAGCCGCAGTACGGCATGGCCTTGCGCAGGTCCCAGGCGAGGCCGGCGGAGCGCAGCACCGGGCCGGTGATGCCGAGTGCCACACAGCCGGTGACGTCCAGCACCGCGACGTTCTTCGTCCGCTCGGTCCAGATCGGCTGCCCGGAGAGGAGGTCCTCGTACTCCTTGAGCTTCTTCGGCATCATCTTGAGGAACTCGCGGATCTTGACGACCGCGTCGTCCGGCACGTCCTGTGCCACACCGCCCGGCCGCACGTACGCGTGGTTCATCCGCAGACCGGTGATGGTCTCGAAGATGTCGAGGATGTACTCCCGCTCACGGAAGCCGTACAGCATGATCGAGATCGCGCCCAGCTCCATGCCGGTGGTGGCCAGCCAGACCAGGTGCGACGAGATCCGGTTGAGCTCCATCATCAGCACGCGGATGGTGGTGGCCCGCTCGGTGATGTCGTCGGTGATGCCGAGCAGCTTCTCGACGGCGAGTGCGTACGCGGTCTCGTTGAAGATCGGGGCGAGGTAGTCCATCCGGGTCACGAACGTCGAGCCCTGCACCCAGTTGCGGTATTCGAGGTTCTTCTCGATGCCGGTGTGCAGGTAGCCGACGACCGAGCGGGCCTCGCGGACCGTCTCGCCCTCGAGCTCCAGGATCAGCCGCAGCACCCCGTGCGTGGACGGGTGCTGCGGACCCATGTTGACCACGATCCGCTCGTCGTTGATCGGGTCGGTGCCCGAGACGATCGTGTCCCAGTCCCCACCGGTGACGGTGAAGACCCGACCCTCGTCGGTCTCGCGCTCGCTGGCGTAGTTCGACGTCGTCACAGTGCCGGCCCTCCGATCGCGACTGCGGGGCTGCGCTCCGCTGCACTCCTCGCGCTCACTGGTACGACCTCCGCTCGTTCGGCGGCTGGATCTCCGCACCCTTGTACTCGACGGGGATGCCGCCGAGCGGGTAGTCCTTACGCTGCGGGTGGCCCTCCCAGTCGTCCGGCATGAGGATCCGGGTCAGGCTGGGGTGGCCGTCGAAGACGATGCCGAACATGTCGTACGCCTCCCGCTCCTGCCAGTCCGCGGTCGGGTAGATGGCGGTCACGCTGGGCAGGTGCGGGGCCTCGACGGAGACCGCGGCCTCCAGCCGGACCCGCCGCCGGTACGTCATGGAGGTGAGCAGGTAGACCACGTGGAGCCGGCGTTCGTCGGCGCCCAGGTAGTCCACGCCGGACACCGACGAGCACAGCTCGAACCGCAGCGCCAGGTCGTCCCGCATCACCTGGCAGACCTCGGCGATCCGCTCCGGGCGTACGTGCAGGGTCAGCTCACCCCGGTCGACAACGACCTTCTCGATCGCGTCGTTGAAGGCCGGGTACGCCTCTTCCAGCGCGTCGCGGACCTCGTCGAAGTAGCCCCCGTACGGCCGGGACGCCTCCTCGATGGGCTGGCGCTGGCGGACCAGGCCGCCGTAGCCGGACACGTCGCCGGTGCCCTGGTTGCCGAACATCCCGCGCCCGGCCGGGCTGGCTGGCGGGAATTCGGCGGGGGCACCACTGCTGGCGCCGGCCGGCACCACCGGCAGCGGTACGCCGCCGTCGTTTGGCTTGTCCGTGGGTGACGTCATTTCGGGCCTACCTGCGGGTGGAGGTGGTTCTGAGCGTTCATCCAGTTCTCGATGCGCAGCTGCTCCTCGCGCCCCTCACGGACCGCCTTGGTCCACTCGGCGCGCCGGGCCTTGTCGTTGCGGTACGAGGACGGCATCGAGCCGTAGGGGACGACCGGAACGTCGCCGCGCTCCTGGCGGGCGGCGAGCATCTTGCGACCGTTCGGGCCCAGCGGCTCGTACATGATCTTCTCGCGGAGCTTGAGGATCGCGTCGATGAGCATCTCCGGCCGGGGCGGGCAGCCGGGGAGGTACATGTCGACCGGCACCACGTGGTCGACGCCCTGCACGATCGCGTAGTTGTTGAACATGCCGCCGCTACTGGCGCAGACGCCCATCGAGAGCACCCAGCGTGGCTCGGCCATCTGGTCGTAGATCTGGCGCAGCACCGGGGCCATCTTCTGACTCACCCGGCCGGCCACGATCATCAGGTCGGCCTGCCGGGGCGACGCCCGGAAGACCTCCATGCCCCAGCGGCCCATGTCGTAGTGCGGACCACCGGCGGCCATCATCTCGATGGCGCAGCAGGCCAGGCCGAAGGTGGCGCCCCACACGGACGACTTCCGAGACCAGTTGACCAGCTTCTCCACCGAGGTGAGCAGGACGCCGGCGGGAAGCTTCTCCTCGATGCCCATCTGACGTTCCTTCCTCAGTCCCAGTCCAGGCCGCCGCGCCGCCACACGTAGGCGTACGCAACGAAGACCGCGACGATGAACAGGACCATCTCCACGAAGCCGAAGATCGGCAGAGCGTCGAACGAGACCGCCCAGGGGTAGAGGAAGATGATCTCGATGTCGAAGACGATGAAGAGCATCGCCGTCAGGTAGAACTTGATCGGGAACCGCCCGCCGCCGACCGGCTGCGGGCTGGGCTCGATGCCGCACTCGTAAGCCTCGAGTTTGGCCTTGTTGTAGCGCCGGGGACCGGCGAAGCGGGCGGCGCCAACGGAAAACAGCGAGAACGCCGCGGCGAGGGCGAACAGCCCGATGATCGGTGCGTAAGGCGAGAGCGACATCGTTTTCTCCTGCTCGTCCTTCCCTGCCCTCGGTGCTTGACGAAAATCACACTATTCACGTCCCTCGCAGTGGCAGTCGGCGGGGGTCGATCTTTGTCGGCATCGGGGCCGTGACCAGCACCGATGCCGTCCTACTTATACGGCTGGCGCGACCTTCGTCATCGCGTTGATGACCCGGTCCATCGCGTCCCCGCCGCGCGGGTCGGTCAGGTTGGCCAACAGCTTGAGCACGAAACGCATCAGCGTCGGGTGCGGCATGCCGTGTTTGGTGGCGATCCGCATGATCTCGGGGCGGCCGATCAGTTTCACGAAGATGCCGCCCAGCCGGTAGTAGCCGCCGAGCCGGGCCTTCAGCTCGTTCGGGTACGCCAGCAGCGCGCGCTCCCGTTCCGGGCCGGCCGGTCGGGCGAGGGCCTGGACCACGACCTCCGCGGCCAGTTCGCCGGACTCCATCGCGTACGCGATGCCCTCACCGTTGAACGGGTTGACCATGCCGCCCGAGTCGCCGACCAGCAGCACGCCCCGCGTGTAGTGGGGCACCCGGTTGAAGCCCATCGGCAGTGCGGCACCCAGGATCGGGCCGTCGGCGTTGGTCTCGTCGGTCATCCCCCAGTCTTCCGGGGTGTTGGCGAGCCAGTCGGTGAGCAGCCGGCGGTAGTTGGTCTTGCCGAACGCCGAGGACGAGTTGAGCACGCCGAGACCGACGTTGACCCGACCGTCACCCAGACCGAAGATCCAGCCGTACCCGGGCAGCAGGTTGTCGCCGCTGTCCTTGCTGCGCAGCTCCAGCCAGGACTCCAGGTAGTTGTCCTCGTGCTTCGCCGGCGAGCGGTAGTAGCGGCGGACGGCGACGCCGATCGGCCGGTCCTCCCGCTTGGCCAGCCCGAGCGCGAGCGGGAACCGGCCGGAGACGCCGTCCGCCGCGACGACCAGCGGGGCGTGGAAGGTGGTCGGCTCCTTGCCCGGCCCGACCTCCGCCTCGACACCGGTGACCCGGCCATCGCCGTCGAGCACCGGGCCCAACACGTTGACGCTGGTCCGCAGCTTCGCGCCGGCGGCCACCGCCCGCTGGGCGAGCAGGTCGTCGAAGTCCAGTCGCGTTCGCACCAGGCCGTAGTTGGGGAAGCTGGCCAGCTCCGGCCAGTCCAGTTCGAGGCGCACCCCGCCGCCGATGACCCGCAGGCCGCGGTTGTGCAGCCAGCCGGCCTCGGGCGAGGTGTCCACACCCATCCGGATGAGCTGACGCACCGCGCGCGGGGTCAACCCGTCGCCGCAGACCTTCTCCCGTGGGAACTCGGTCTTCTCCAACAACAACACCCGTACGCCGTGCCGGGCCAGGTGGTACGCAGTCGCTGATCCACCGGGACCGGCGCCCACGACAATGACGTCGGCGTCGTGTTCCACCGCGGTCATTCGCGCCTCCTCCCGCATGCTCGTGAAATGCTTCACAAGCCAGACGGGACGAGTCTATGACCGACGTCATACCAGGGCAGGATCAGGGGTACCTAACTCGCCGATGTGACACTCCACCACCGTCCACAGCGGTCAGGTGTCAGGCCGAACTGGAGGCGTCCAGGCCCGCGTCGACCCGGATCGTCTCCGGCAGATGTTCACGGAGCGCCCCACCCGCGGCCCGGTCCAGTGCGGCCAGCACCTCGGCCACCACCTGCCGGACCTCGACCGGGTCGGCCCCGGCCAGCTCGCGCAACTGGGCGATGAGTTCGGCCGCGTCGTCGTCGGTGGCGGCCACCGGGTCCGCCGGGTCTGCTCCGGTCATGCGATCGAGCGTACGGGGCAAAGTGGACTAAAGGCCGATATTAGCGGAACCTGAATAATGTCCGTGGCCGTTGGCGCCCACCGTCGCTACTCGCGGATCCCCCGGTGCAGGTCCACCACGCCACCGG
>NZ_QGSZ01000155.1 GCF_003857055.1 Micromonospora inaquosa
ACCCCTACCTGCACCCACCCCTACCTGCGCCTACACGTTCTCCCAGCTTGCCGACCTGCGCACTCGCTTGGCGGAGGTCGGCAATGAACGCTGACCCGGCCCGGACCGGGGTGCGCGGGCGGCGCCGGTGCCCGTCCCGGCTCAGCGCCGCCGGCCGGGAAAGTTGACGGTGAACGGCGAGGTGCCCACCCGGATGGCGGACGCGTCGACCTGCCGGACGTAGTCCGGGTAGCAGCGGTCGGGGTGCAGGCAGAGCCGGACCCGCTGGCCGGGCAGGAGTCGGACGTCGTACCGGCCGTCCTCGACGTTCTCGTCGACCGCGACGATGTCGCCGGTGTCGGCGTTGTAGACGTGGACGGGGTAGCCGTAGCCGTACACCGGGAGGCCGTCGGCTTGGCCGGAGACGGCGGTGCCGGCGCTCATCCGCTCGTTCGCCACGGTGACGCCGCCTGCGACGACCTTGATCCGGGTCGCCTTGACGCTGTTCGGCGCCCCACCGGACCACTGGGTGGCGTAGACGCTGTTGGCGCCGCCGTTGCCCGGTGGGATGAACGCCAGTGACCACTCGTACGGGCCGAGTCCGCTGAAGGTGTACGAGCCGTCGCCGGGAACCTTCCTGGTGGTCTCGTACCAGAACGGATCGTAGGTCGTCAGCGCGACGGTCACCGACACCGGCTGGCCGGTGACCGCGTCGGTGATCGACCCGGTGATCGACCCAGCCCGGTCCAACAGGATGTCGGGCAGCGTGGTGATCCCGGGCCCTGGCGCGACCACCAGTGCCTTGGTCCGGTCGCCGGTGCCACCGCTCGGGCCGACCCACTGCGCGCCGTGCCCCTCGGCCGAGCCGCCGGCCCAGATGTTGTACCGGTCCGGGTGGAGGCTGCGGAACCGCACCACCCCGTTCTCGTCGGAGATCTCGTTGGCGTCATAGATGTCGGGGAACCGCTTGTCCATTGAGATGGCGATGATTCCCGCGTTGGGCACCGGCGCGCCGGTCGCCCGGTCTCGCAGTGTCACGCGCAGTTCGTTACCGGGCGGCTGGACCGGCAGCGTCGCGCGGGTCACCCGCCCGGCGACCGCGGTCGCCTCGACCATCCCGCCCTCGTGTACGCCGTCGTTCGCGGCGCCGGTGAACCGGTAGTGGCCGGGCGGCACCTCCAGGTCGACGTACCCGTTCGGGAAGGTCCCGGCGGGGTTGGTGCAGATGAGGCCGAGCTCCATCGGGTCCTGCACACAGAAGTTCCGCACCTCGGCGCCGGTGGCCGCGTCGGCCGCGACGAACCGGATCCGGCCGGCCGGAGGGAGCACGTCGTCGACGACGAGCCGGCCACGGGTCGGCACGGTGACAGCTCCCCAGGGGAACGCGAGCCGGCTCGGGTAGTAGCGGGGCCGGAATACGCCGGGCATTTGGTTGGTGATCCGGTAGCGCCCGGCCGACACCCCGGACACCCGCCACCGGCCGGCCCGGTCCGTGGTGGTCGAGTAGGTCGGATGCTCGGCGCCGGAGTCCGGCGCGAGGGTGACCCTGACCTGGCCAGCCGGTCGGCCGGACCGTTCGGTCAGAGTGCCGCTGACTGTCGCGGCGGCGCTACCGGCCCGGACCGGCGCGACCGTACCCAGCACCGCGTCGACGCCGAGCAGCAACAGTGCGCACAGCGCCGCCAACAGGAGGGCTGCGGGACGTGCTATTCGGCTGTCCATCGTGGTGACACCTCCGGAATCGGCAAAGCCCGGCTCGCTCGCGCACGTCAGGGCAGCTTAACTTCGGCCATCATCACTTCAAGTCATGTGACGAACACGGACAGCGTCGGTTTTCGAGGCATCTGCAATTCGCTACCGACGGTCCGGGCGCCGCCCGCCGCTCAGCGTGAGGAAGCATGCTGCCGCGGCCAGCCATTCGTACGGGAACCGCCCCGGAGGCGTGTCGTTCACGGCGGTGACCTGGCATCGTCATGATCAGGCGAGAGGGTGCGGGTTGGGTAGTGTTTTCGGCGTTCACGCCTGAGGTAGTGAGTGGGGGTCGCCGACTGGGTCGAGGGAGTGGTGCGAACCGCGCGGAACGATCACCAGGTGCAGGTTGCGGGGGCCGTGAACGCCCTCGACCCGGTTGAGTTCGATGTCGCTGGTGGCTGAGGGACCACTGATCCAGGTAAGTGGGCGGCGGGGATCGAGGCGCGCGAGGGCGTCCGGCACCCCTGCGGCGATCTGGTCGACACGCAGCACGCAGATGTGCACGTCGGGCAGGAGCGTGATGATTCGCCGCCCCTGGTCGGCGGCCGCGTCGAGGATGACGGTGCCGGTCTCGGCGACCGCCACCGCCGCCGCGGTGACCACCCCGTCGGCGGTGGCGATCCGTTCGGTCGGGAGATTGTCGTCGGCGAGCGCCTCGACGGTGTCGGGCAGCCAGTGCCGGGGCAGCCCCGACGGGATGACGACCCGTCGTCCGCCGAGAATCGCGTCGACGACGTGCGCCACCTCGTCGTCGGCGCACCGGTGCACCGCTGCCCCGTAGTCGGTGAGCCGGTGAATCAGGACGTCGAGGTGCACCGCACCGCCAGCCGGTCGATAGTCCCGCGCCACCTCACCTGGGGCGTTCGGTGGCGGGCCCAGAGCCGCACGAAGCCGACCGAGGATCAATTCGCGGGAGGTCACCGTTGCACCCACCATTCGCGGAAGGTCTGCGGAGGCGGCTGCGGTAGGTCGCGGCCGACGGTCCAGCCGGACAGCGGAGGAGGAAGGCCCCGGCCATGCCGGCCGGCGAAGCGGGTGAGCCGCGACCGACGCTGGGCGGCCTCGTACAACGGCAGGTGATCCATGGTGTACGCGGCGGCGGCCATGGTGACCGCCTCGGCGCTCGGCAGGCGATGCTCGTTCCGGTAGGCCGTCACGTGCTCCGCGCGCAGGTGCACCAGGATCGACGGAATGTCGATCTTTACCGGGCAGGCGTCGAAACACGCGCCGCAGAGCGAGGAGGCGTACGGCAGGGAGGCATTGTCCTCGACGCCGGTCAGCTGGGGCGAGAGCACGGCGCCGATTGGTCCGGGATAGACCGACCCGTACGCGTGGCCACCGGTGCGCTCGTAGACGGGGCAGACATTGAGGCAGGCCGAGCATCGGATGCAGTGCAGCGCCTGACGGCCGACCTCGTCGGCGAGCATCGCACTACGGCCGTTGTCCAGCAACACGAGGTGAAAGTCCTGCGGCCCGTCATGGGGAGTGACCCCGGTCCACATCGACGTGTACGGGTTCATCCGCTCACCGGTGGAGGCCCGAGGCAGCAGTTGCAGAAACACCTCCAGGTCCGCCCAGGTGGGGATGACCTTCTCGATGCCCATCACGGTGATCAGGGTGTCCGGCAGGGTGAGGCACATCCGGCCGTTGCCCTCGGATTCGACCACCGCCAGGGTGCCGGTCTCGGCGACCGCGAAGTTCGCCCCGGAGATCGCGACCCGGGTACTGAGGAACGTACGGCGCAGATGGCGACGGGCCGCTGCCGCCAGGACCGCGGGTTCGTCGGTCAGCGCCGGGTCCACCCCGGGCATCTCGCGCAGGAAGATCTCGCGGATCTCCGCCCGGTTGCGGTGGATCGCGGGTACGAGGATGTGGCTGGGCTTGTCCCGGCCGAGCTGGACGATCAGCTCGGCGAGATCGGTCTCCACCGGTTCGATGCCGGCGGCCTCCAACGCCTCGTTGAGGCCGATCTCCTGGGTGGCCATCGACTTGACCTTCATGACCCGGTCACTGCCGGTGGCGGTGACCAGGTCGGTGACGATCCGGTTGGCCTCGACGGCGTCGGCCGCCCAGTGAACGGTGCCGCCCGCGGCGGTGACCGCCGTCTCCAGTTGTTGCAGCAGCTCCGGCAGGCGGGCCATCGTGTCGGCCTTGATGGCCCGGCCGGCCTCGCGCAGTTCCTCCCAGTCGGGGACCTCGCCGATGACGGCAGCCGACTTGGCCCGGATGGTGCCGGTGGCGTGGCCGAGGTTGCGGCGCAGTTGGGCGTCGGCGAGGCTCCGCCGGGCCGCGACCGGGAAGGGCTCGTCGCCGCGCAGGTGCCCGACACCGCGCGGTGCGGTGGCCGGCATGCCGAGGAAGGTCCGGGTCATAGCGGCACCCCACCGGTCCGCGGCTGCGGCTGCTCGATCGGGCCGGCGGTGGCCTCCGTGCTGGCCAGGATCTCCGCGAGGTGCACGGTGCGTACGCCGGTGCGCAGCCGGGACAGTCCACCACCGATGTGCATCAGGCAGGAGGCGTCCCCGGCGGTGCAGACGTCGGCTCCGGTGGCCAGCACGTGACGCATCTTGTCGGCCAGCATCGCCGTCGAGGTGTCCGCATTCTTCACCGCGAACGTGCCACCGAAGCCGCAGCACTGCTCGGCCTGCGGCAGCGTCACCAGGTCCAGGCCGCGGACCGCACGCAACAAGCGAAGCGGCCTGTCTCCCACCCGGAGCATCCGCAACGAATGGCAGGTCGGGTGGTACGTGACCCGATGCGGATAGTAGGCACCCAGGTCAGTTACCCCGAGCACGTCGACGAGCAGTTCCGACAGCTCGTACGTTCGTCGGGCAACCTCCTCGGCCTGGCTGGCCAACCGCTCGTCGCCGGCCCGCCGCGCCACCAGCGCGTGCTGGTGGCGCACCGAGCCGACACACGAGCCGGACGGGGCCACCACCACGTCGTACGGGGCGAAGGCTCGCACGTGCCGACGCACCAGACGCAGCGCCTCGCCCGGATAGCCGGTGTTGATGTGCATCTGTCCGCAGCAGGTCTGGTCCTGCGGAAAAACGACCTCGTGACCGAGCCGTTCCAGCAGCCGAACAGTCGCCTTGGCCGCCTCAGGGAACAGGGTGTCGGCCAGGCACGTGACGAACAGGGCTATTCGCATGTTCAGTCGTCCCATCCGAGGCGTCGGGCAGCCGCCCGCCACCCGGCTGTGTCGCCGCGTGGCTCGTACCGCGTGATCTGTTGGGTCTCCTGCAGCAGGGACCGCAGGGACGCCAGGTCACCGCCGATCACGCCGAGGGCACGCGCCTGCACCAGCGCGTTGCCCAGGGCGGTGGCCTCGACCGGTCCGGCGAGCAGCGGCAGGCCGCAGGCGTCGGCGGTGAGCTGACACAGCAGGTCGTTGCGGGCGCCGCCGCCGACGATGTGCACGGCGTCGACGTGCCGACCCGAGAGCCGTTGTGCCTGCTGGACAGCGCGCCGGTGCGCCAGTGCGAGGCTGTCCAGGATGCACCGGACCGTGGCCGCCGGGCTGTCCGGCACGGGCTCGCCGATACGCCGGCAGGTTTGGGCGATGCGTGCGGGCATGTCGCCGGGTGGCAGGAAGGTGGGGTCGTCCGGGTCCACCACGGAACGGAAGGCCGGTTCCTCGGCCGCCTGCCGGAGCAGGGCGGGCAGGTCCGTGGTGCCCCAGGTGCGCAGCGATTCCTGCAGTGGCCAGAGGCCCATCACGTTACGCAGGTAGCGGATCGTGCCGTCGACGCCGGATTCGTTGGTGAAGTTGGCCCGTCGGCTCGGCGCACTGAGCACCGGGGCGTCCAGCTCGACCCCGACCAGAGACCAGGTGCCGCAGGAGATGTAGGCGAAGTGCTCGTCGGCCGCCGGCACACCGACCACCGCCGAGGCCGTGTCGTGCGATCCCACCGCCATGACGTCGGGCGATCCGGGTAGGTCGAGCGCGGGCAGGACCGGACCGATCCGGGTGCCCGGCTCGCGCAGCGGCGGGAACAGCTCACTGCGGATTCCGGCGTCGGTCATCAAGTCGGTTGCCCAGGCGCGGCGACGTAGGTCGTACAGCTGGGTGGTGGAGGCGTTGGTGATTTCGGCGCCGACCTCACCGGTGAGCCAGTACGCGATGAGGTCCGGAATCAGCAGCAGCTGGTGCGCGGCCTCCAGCTGGGGTGTACCGGCGGCGGCGGCGAGTTGGTAGAGGGTGTTGAAGGGCAGGTGTTGCAGCCCGGTCGTGGCATAGAGCCGCTCCGGTCCGAGCTGCTTCGCCACCCGTTCGCTGACGCCGTCGGTGCGCCCGTCGCGGTAGTGCACCGGGTTGCCGAGCAGAGCGCCGGTGGCGTCGATCAGCCCGTAGTCGATCGCCCAGGTGTCGATGCCGATTCCGGCGACCGGGCCGGCTGCCCTCAGCCCTTCCAGCACACCCCGGTAGAGCGCCAGGACGTCCCAGTGCAGGGTGCCCGCGATCCGCACCGGTTCGTTGCGGAACCGGTGCGCCTCCGTGAGCTCCACCAGCCCCGGCCCGATGTGCGCGAGCATGACACGGCCGCTGGACGCGCCCACGTCCACAGCGGCCAGTCGCACGGCGGTCATCAGCGGAGGAAGGCCGCAGCGACACCGGCGTCCACCGGGACGTGCAGCCCCGTGGTGTGCGACAGCTCGCCGCCGGTGAGCACGAACACCGCACTGGCGACGTGCTCGGGCAGCACCTCACGCTTGAGCAGGGTGCGCTGGGCGTAGAACTCGCCCAGCTTCTCTTCCGGCACGCCGTAGACGGCCGCCCGCTGGGCACCCCAGCCGCCGGCGAAAATGCCGGAGCCGCGGACCACCCCGTCCGGGTTGACACCGTTCACCCGAATGCCGTGGCTGCCGAGTTCGGCGGCGAGCAGCCGGACCTGGTGGGCCTGGTCGGCCTTCGCCGCACCGTACGCAACGTTGTTCGGGCCGGCGAACAGGGAGTTCTTGCTGGAGATGTAGACGATGTCCCCGCCCATTCCCTGCGCCAGCAGCACCCGCGTGGCCTCCCGGGAGACCAGGAAGGAGCCCTTCGCCATCACGTCGTGCTGGATGTCCCAGTCCGCCTCGGTCGTCTCCAGCAGCGACTTGGACAGCGACAGCCCGGCGTTGTTCACCACCAGGTCCACCCCACCGAAGGCCAGCACCGCCTCGCGTAGGGCGCCGGCGACGGCGTCACCGTCGCTGACGTCGGCCGCGACGGCGACCGCCACGTCGGCGCTGCCGATTTCCGCGGCGACGGCGGTGGCCCCCTGGGCGTCGCGGTCGGCGACGACGACACACGCGCCCTCTGCGGCGAGCCGGTGGGCGATCGCCCGGCCGATCCCGGAGCCGCCGCCGGTGACGAACGCGACCCGTGTGGCGAGGGCCTTCGGATTCGGCATCCGCTGAAGCTTCGCCTCCTCCAGGGCCCAGTACTCGATCCGGAACTTCTCGGCCTCGTCGATCGGCGCGTAACGCGATACGGCTTCCGCGCCGCGCATCACGTTGATGGCGTTGACGTAGAACTCGCCGGCGACGCGGGCCGTCTGCTTGTTGGCACCGAAGCTGAACATTCCCACACCGGGCACCAGGACCACGGCGGGGTCGGCGCCGCGCATCGGGGGGCTGTCCGCGTCGGCGTGCCGCTCGTAGTAGGCGCGGTAGTCGTCGCGGTAGGCGGTGTGCAGCTCCCGGAGTCGAGCGATCACGTCCTCGACGGGCGCGGTGGGCGGCAGGTCGAGCACCATCGGGCGGACCTTGGTGCGCAGGAAGTGATCCGGGCAGGACGTGCCGAGGGCGGCGAGCGCGGGGTGCTTCTCCCGCGCGACGAAGTCGAGCACCACGTCACTGTCGGTGAAGTGGCCGACCTGCGGCCGGTCTGTGGACGCCAGGCCCCGCAGCACCGGGAACAACGCCGCCGCGCGCTCCCGTCGTTCGTCGGTGGGCAGCGGGTCGTAGCCGGGGATGACCGGGCCGAGCGGCTCGGCCCGGCCCCGCTCGTCGAGGTACGCCTGCGCGCTGCGAATCATCTCCAGCGAGTTGCGTTCGCACTCGTCGCTGGTCGCGCCCCAGGCCGTGATGCCGTGCCCGCCGAGGATCACGCCGATCGCCTGCGGGTTGGCTCGTGCCACCACGGCGATGTCCAGACCGAGCTGGAAGCCGGGCCGCCGCCAGGGGATCCACAGCACCCGGTCGCCGAAGATCTCCTTGGTCAGCTCCGGCCCGTCGGCGGCGGCGGCGATCGCGATGCCGGCGTCGGGGTGCAGGTGGTCGACGTGCGCGGCGTCGACGAGCCCGTGCATGGCGGTGTCGATGGACGGCGCGGACCCGCCGCGGCCGTGCAGGCAGTAGTCGAACGCGGCGACCATCTCGTCCTCGCGCTCGATGCCGGGGTAGACGTCGACGAGGGCGCGGAGCCGGTCGAGCCGCAACGCCGCCAACCCGGACTCGGTGAGGGTGCCGAGGTCGCCGCCGGAGCCCTTCACCCAGAGCAGCTCGACCGGACCGCCGGTGACCGGGTCGGTGGCCGCGCCCTTGGCCGAGGTGTTGCCCCCGGCGTAGTTCGTCGTGGTCGGGTCGGCGCCGAGCCGGTTGCTGCGCGCGATCAGCGCCTGAACCTCGGATTGCATGGTCCTCACGTCCCCAGTCTGCGTTTCTTCGGTGGTGGTCAGGCGCCCCAGCCGGCCTGCTGGCCGCCGGCGCGTTCGGCGCGGATCGTGTCGAAGTAGCCGGAGCGGGCGTAGGCGGCCATCGGGTCCGGATCCAGGCCCAGGTCCGTACGGAGCTCGGCGAGCAGTGGTCGGACGTCGGTGTTGTACGCGTCCATCAGCACGGCGTTGGCGGCGAGCACGTCACCGCTGCGCTGCGCGGCGGCCAGGGCGTCGGCGTCGACGAGCAACGCCTTCGCCGTCGCCTCCTGCACGTTGAGCACCGAGCGGATGATGGCGGGGATCTTCGCTTCGATGTTGTGGCACTGGTCGAGCATGAACGCGATGCCGCCCTCCGGTGCCAACGCGTCGCCACGGACGATCTCGTACATGATCCGGAACAGCTGGAACGGGTCTGCGGCGCCGACCATCAGGTCGTCGTCGGCGTAGAAGCGCGAGTTGAAGTCGAACGCGCCGAGCTTCCCGACGCGCAGCAGGAACGCCACGATGAACTCGATGTTCGTGCCCGGGGCGTGGTGCCCGGTGTCGATGACCACCTGGGCCTTCGGACCCAGCTCCAGGCAGTGCGCGTACGCGGTGCCCCAGTCCGGCACGTCGGTGGTGTAGAAGGCCGGCTCGAACAGTTTGTACTCCAGCAGCAGCCGTTGGTCGTCGCCGAGCCGGTCGTAGGTTTCGCGCAGCGCCGCCGCGAGTCGGTCCTGCCGGGCGCGGATGTCGTCCTGTCCGGGATAGTTCGTGCCGTCGGAGAACCAGAGCTTCAGGTCACGGGAGCCGGTGCGGTCCATGATGTCGACACATTCGAGCAGGTGGTCGATGGCCTTGCGGCGCACCCCCGGGTCCGGGTTGGTGACGCTGCCCAGCTTGTAGTCGTTGTCCTGGAAGACGTTGGCGTTGATCGCACCCAGACCGACGCCGTGATCCCGGGCGAACGCGGCCAGGTCGGCGTAGTCGTCGACGCGGTCCCACGGGATGTGCAGCGCCACAGTGGGGGCGATGCCGGTGAGCTGGTGCACGACCGCCGCGTCGGCGACCTTCTCGTACGGGTTACGCGGCACCCCTTCCTGCGGGAAGACCTTGAAACGGGTCCCGGAGTTGGCGTACGCCCAGGACGGCGTCTCGATGCGCTGGGACCGCAGAGCCAGCTTGACCCGTTCGAGGGTCCGCGCGTCGGGCTGCGTCATAGTGTCTCTCCCGTCTCTACGGCGGACCGCGCCGCAGGATCTGCGGCAAGCTGCGCCTCAAGGTTGAAGACCTCGTCCAGTGGCCGGATGGCGCGGTCGGGTGCGCCCTGGTCGAGGTCGACGAAGTACGACGCCATCTCCGCCTGCCAGCGAGCGTTGACGTCACTGGCCTGCATGGCGGCCTCGGCCGCCGCGAAGTCGTCGGTGACCAGATAGCCCACGAGCAGGCCGTCCTCGCGGAGGAAGAGCGAATAGTCCCGCCAGCCGCTCTCGGCCAGCGCGGCGAGCATCTCCGGCCAGACCCGCTCGTGGCGGGTGCGGTATTCGGTCAGACGTTCGGGGTGTACCTGAAGGGTGAAGCAGACGCGGGGCACGGTTCTCCCGTCGGCTCCCCGGTCGGTGCACGACGTGCGCCGGCACCGACCGGGAGGGCGATCAGAACTGGAACTGGTCGATGTTGTTCTTGTCGAACACGGTGGGTGGGCCGAGGATGACCACCCCGTCCTTCCCGACGGTGAACTCGCCGAGCTTGCCTGCCTTGAACGTGTCGCCCTCGGCGCCGGTGATCTGACCGGAGGCCAGTGCCGCACCGGCGTACGCGGCGAGGTAACCGAGGTCGGCCGGACTCCACAGGGCGAACGCGTCGACGGTGCCGTCCTTGACGTACTGGCGCATCTGGTTCGGGGTGCCCAGCCCGGTCAGCTTGACCTTGCCCTTGTACTGCGACCCGCTGAGGTAACGGGCGGCCGCCGCGACACCGACAGTGGTCGGCGAGATGATGCCCTTGAGGTTCGGGTACGACTGGAGCAGACCCTGGGTCTCCTGGAAGGACTTCTGGTCGTCGTCGTTGCCGTACGCCACGGTGACCAGCTTGATCTTGCTGTATTCGGGCTTCGTCAGCTCGGTCTTCATCAGCGCGATCCAGGCGTTCTGGTTGGTGGCGTTGGCGGTGGCGGAGAGGATGGCGATCTCGCCCTCGCCGCCGATCTGCTGCGAGATGAGTTTGACCTGGTTCTCGGCGATGCCCTCGGCGGTCACCTGGTTGACGAAGATCTGGCGGCACTCCGGCTTCGTGTCCGAGTCGAAGGTGACGATCTTCGCGCCGGCCGCCTTCGCCTGGTTGAGCGCCCCGCAGATCGCGTTCGGGTCGTTGGCCGAGGTGATGATCACGTCCATGCCCTGCTGGGACAGGGTGTTGATGTAGCTGACCTGGGAGGAGGCGCTGGCCTCGGAGGGGCCGACCTCCTTGAACTCGCCCTTGAACTCGGTGACAGCGTCCTTTCCGCCGTTGTCCGAGACGGTGAAGTAGGGGTTGTTCAGGGCCTTCGGCAGGAAGGCGATCTTCAACCCTGCCTTGATGGCGGCGTCGGGATTGGCGGTGCCGCTCGCCTGGTTGCCGGCACCGGCGTCGTCGGTGGAGTTGTCCCGGGTGGTGCCGCCACAGGCGGCGCTGAGCAGCAGTGCGGCGAGGGCGAGGCTGGTGACCCCGACCCGGAGGCCTCTGCGGTATGCGGACATCGTCATCCTTCCGGGGGTGATGGGTGTGCGGGGGAACGTCACGAAGCGACGGGCTGCCGCTGTCGTCGACGGTGCAGCCGGGCGCGGATGTCCGCGACGGCGTTGGGCAGCACGACGGAGGCGATCAGCAGGCTGCCGGTGACGATCGTCAGCGCGTTGGCGTCGACGTCGGCGAGTTGCAGCGCGTTGCGCAGGACGCCGAGGAGCAGCACGCCGGCCACCACACCGAGCAGAGCCCCCCGGCCACCGAAGATCGACACACCGCCGAGCAGCACCGCGGTCACCACTGTCAACTCCAGCCCGGTGGCGTTGTCGCCGCGGGCGCTGGCGTACCGCAGCGTCCAGAAGATGCCGACCAACCCGCACACCGCGCCGGAGACCACGAAGAGCCAGAACTTCGTCCGGGCCACCGAGACGCCGGTGAACGTCGCGGCCTGGTCGTTGTTTCCCATGGCGTAGAGCGCCCGACCGGCCGCGGTGGCGTGCAGCACGACCCCGAAGATCACGGCGAGCACCAGCAGCGGGACCACCATGACCGGGACCGACGTGCCGGGGATGTTGCGCACCACGGCAGCGGTCCAGTCGGCCGGGAAGTCCGCGACCGCCTGGTCGCCGAGCACGACGAAGGACAACCCCCGGTAGAGGGCGAGCGTGCCGATGGTCACCGCCAGCGACGGCAGACCGAAGCCGGTGACGAAGAGGCCGTTCACCGCGCCGAGCACGGCGCCCAGCAGCACCACGAGGACGCAGATCAACTCCAGGGACAGCCCACTGGAGAGCCAGAGCTGACCCATCAGTGTGCTGCACAGCCCGACCATGCTGGCCACCGAGAGGTCGATCTCACCGGTGATCACGATCAGGGTCATCGGCAGCGCGATGAGCGCCAGCGGCATCAGGTCGAGAAGCAGGAACTGGGCGTTGCGGCCGGTGGCGAAATTCTCCACGGTCAGGCTGGCGACCAGCACGGCCACCACGAGAGCGGCGACGATCACCGCGTCCCAGGAGCCGAGCAGTCCCCGCACGCTGGCGAGGCGACCGCCGCCGGGTTCGGCCTCGGCGGTGGGCGGTGCGGCGTACAGGCTGTCATGCGCCATGGGCGCTTCTCCCTCGGAGCCGGGCCGCCACCCGCAGGGCCAGGAGCCGGTCCAGCCCGATGGCGGCGAGGATGAGTGCGCCGACCACGGCCTGCTGCCAGAACGGGTCGATGCGCAGGACGGCGAGTGAGCTGCCGATCGTGGTCAGCAGTACGGCACCGAGCGCGGCGCCGTACGCACTGCCGCTGCCTCCGAAGATCGCCACCCCGCCGACCACGGCGGCGGCGACGACCTGGAGTTCCAGGCCGGTGCCGGCGGCCGCGTCGAGGGTGCCGAACCGGGCCGCGTACAGCACACCGGCGAGCCCGGCGAGGGCGCCGCTGGCGACGAAGACGGCGAACACCCGCCGGCCCACCCGGATGCCGGAGAGCCGGGCCGCGGCCGGTTCGGAGCCGATCGCGTAGAGCTCCCGGCCGCTGCGGTAGGAGCGCAGGTAGAAACCGACGGCGGCGACGACGACCAGCGCGACGAGGAACAGCACGGGTACGCCGAGCACCGTCTGGTTGCCCAGCCGCAGGAACGACGGGGGCATGTCGGCGGCGTTGATCTGCCGGCCGGACGCCCAGTAGTAGTCGACGCCACGGAAGGCGTACAGGGTGCCGAGCGTGATCACCAGGGCGGGCACCCGGGCCACCGCAATCAGGCCGCCATTGACCGCGCCGCACAGCGCGCCCAGCGCGACACCCACGACGAGCGCCACGGGCCACGGGGTACCGGGTGCGGAGAGGAACAGTGAGCCGGTGGCGAAGGCGACCAGGCCCAGGATCGAGCCGACCGAGAGGTCGACGTTGCGGGTGACGATGACCAGCGTCTGGCCGACCGCCAGGATCACCAGGATCGCGCAGCCCAGCAGCAGGTCCTTGATGCTCTGGCCGCTCAGGAACCGATCGTTGCGCAGGGCGGTCACTCCGACCAGCAGGCCGAGCGCGATCAGCAGGCTCAGCTCGCGTACGGCCAGCAGCCGTTCGGTGAGGCCGCGACGCTGCCGGTCGGGGTCGGGTGGGGCGTTCCCGGCGGCCCGTTCTGGCGCGCCGGCGTCGGTGAGGCTCATGCGGTCGCTCCTTGACCGGTGGCGGCGAACATGATGGAGGTCTCGTCCGCCTCGGCCCGGGGTAGCTCGCGGACCAGTCGACCCTCGTGCATGACCAGGACCCGGTCGGCCATGCCGAGCACCTCGGGCAGTTCGCTGCTGATCATGAGGATGGCCAGGCCCTGGCCGGCCAGTTCCGAGAGCAGTCGGTGCACCTCGGACTTGGTGCCGACGTCGATGCCCCGGGTGGGTTCGTCGATGATGAGGACCCGTGGTTCGGTGGCCAACCACTTGGCGAGGACGACCTTCTGCTGGTTGCCCCCGGAGAGGGTCGCCACGGGCGCGCCGAGGCGGGAGGCCTTCACCTGGAGCCGCCGCGTCCACTGGCGGGCCTCGGCGCGCTCCGCGGCGCCGAGTAGCAGGCCCAGCCGGCTCAGCGCCCGGCGGCGGGCCAGGGTGGCGTTGCGCTCCACCGACAGCTCCATGATCAGGCCCTGTTGCCGCCGGTCCTCGGGGACCAGGGCCATGCCGGCGGCGATCGCCCGACCCGGGTTGCCCGCCGGGACGGCCCGACCGGCCACCAGCACCTCGCCCGCGTCGTAGCGGTCGACGCCGAAGACGGCGCGGGCGACCTCGCTGCGGCCGGCGCCGACCAGCCCGGCGAGCGCGACGATCTCACCGCCCCGGACGGAGAACGACACGTCGGTGAAGACGCCGGCCCGGCTCAGCCGGCGAACGTCGAGCAGCGTGTCCCGCAGTTCGGCGTCCTGCTTGGGGTAGAGGGAGGAGACGTCGCGGCCGACCATGCCCCGCACCACCTCGTCGACGGTCAGGTCGGCGGTGTCGTCGCTGGAGACCCAGGCGCCGTCGCGCAGCACCGTGACGCGGTGGCACAGGTCGAACACCTCGTTGAACCGGTGCGAGATGAACAGCACTGCCGCCCCACCTTCGCAGAGCGACCGGGCGACAGCGAAGAGCCGCTCGACCTCCACACCGGAGAGCGCGGCGGTGGGCTCGTCCATGACCAGGACGCGCGCGTCGAACGAGATCGCCTTGGCGATCTCGACGAGCTGCTGGTCGGCGATGGAGAGGCCACGCGCGGGTCGGGTCGGGTCGATGCGGACACCCAGCCGCTGGAACAGCCGCTCGGCGTCGCGGTTCATCGCGGCAGTGTCGATGCGACGCAGACCGCGCAGTGGTTGCCGACCCATGAAGATGTTCTCCGCCACGGAGAGGTCCGGGAAGAGCGTCGGCTCCTGGTAGATGACCGCGATCCCGGCGGCCCGGGCGTCGGCGGGACCGCCCAGCCGCAGCGGTTGCCCGTCCAGGGTCAGCGAGCCGGAGTCCGGTGCGTGTGCGCCGGCCAGAACCTTCACCAAAGTGGACTTGCCCGCCCCGTTCTCACCGACCAGGGCGTGGGCCTCACCGGAGTGCAGTGTCAGGTGCACCCCGCGCAGCGCGGCGACGGCCCCGAAGGACTTCGTCACGCCGTCGAGGACCAGCAGCGGAGCCTGGGTGCCCGGTGCGTCGGCGGTCATCCAACCCCTCCTGAATCGTTTCATGCTTCGTTGCATGGACGGTAGGGGTAGGCCTTCAAGAGCGTCAAGAGTTTCACTGCGATTTCTTCGCCGTTGCTGGCATGGGCTCCAGGGCCGGCTCGCGGCCCTGCTGACGAACTGGATGAAACGTTTTAGGCGCTATAGACTGCCGAGCGACCCGGTCGGCACGGGCCGCGACCACCGTAGGGAGCATCTGGGGAGTCATGGCAACGGCGAACATCAAGGAGGTCGCCCGGCATGCCGGCGTTTCCCTCGGCACCGTGAGCAACGTGCTCAACCGACCCGACACTGTCGCTCCCGCCACCCGTCAGCGGGTGCTCGACGCCATCACCACCCTCGGCTACGTCCGCAACGACTCCGCTCGTCAACTGCGCGCCGGGCACAGTCGCACCGTCGCCATCGTCGTCCTGGACGTGGCCAATCCGTTCTTCACCGACGTGGTCCGGGGCGCCGAACAGGTGATTGAGGGAGCCGGCGCCATGCTCGTCGTCTGCAACAGCGGCGAGGACAGCGCCCGGGAGCGCCGCCACCTGGAACTGCTGGAGGAGCAGCGGGTCCGTGGTGTGCTCATCACCCCGGTCGACCACGGCCCGCAACCCACCCTGGACAAGCTCATCGAGCGAGGCATCCCGGTGGTGTTGGTGGACCGGGGGACAGGCCGGGCGAACCG
The DNA here is from genome assembly GCF_003857055.1 of Micromonospora inaquosa. GTDB lineage: Bacteria > Actinomycetota > Actinomycetes > Mycobacteriales > Micromonosporaceae > Micromonospora > Micromonospora inaquosa. The sequence continues at coordinate 15,446 of NZ_QGSZ01000155.1, forward strand.
TTGCTCGGTGGCGGTCGACGACGTGCTCGGCGGTCGACTCGCCATGGACCACCTGCTGGACCAGGGCCACCAACGCATCGCCTACCTCGGTGGTCCGCTCACCATCGCCCAGGTTGCCGACCGGCACGCCGGGGCGGCCGCAGCTCTGCAGGACCGGGGCAGCACCGCTGAGCTCCGGGTTGCGGTGACCACCAGCCTGACCGTCGCCGCCGGCCGACGCGCCGCCGAGGAACTGCTCGCGTTGCCGGTCCGGAAGCGCCCGACCGCCGTGTTCTGCGCCAACGACCTGATCGCGCTCGGTGTACTGCAGGAACTGACCGCGCGCGGTGTGCGGGTGCCGATCGACGTGGCCATCGTCGGCTACGACGACATCGAGTTCGCCGGCGCCGCGGCGGTGCCACTGTCGTCGGTGCGCCAGCCCCGCGACCAGCTCGGCCGCGCCGCAGCGGAACTGCTGCTCGAAGAGGCCGAGTCCGGCGACACCCACCGGCACCGGCACGTGGTGTTCCAGCCCGAGATGGTCGTGCGCCGATCCAGCGACCAACCCCGACGCACCCGGCGCTGACCGGCCTCATCGATCGAGGAGCCGGGCGGATGCCCGCCCGGCTCCTCCGCGACGCCAGCTTGGTCAGGCCCCCGGTGCGGGCATCGCCCAGACGTCGGCGATCGACGGGTCGTATCCGGTGCCGGTGTCCTGGTACCGCACCCGCACCACGCCGTCCCGAGTCGTATCCGGCAGGTTCACGACGAACTGGTAGCTGACCGTGCCGGGCCCGCTCGCGGTGTGCTGCCAGGAGCGGGTGTGCACCACCGCTCCGTCCACGACCACCTGGTAGTCCTTGAGCTGCGGCCCGTCGTACGTCTCCACCGAGCGCAGCACGAACGGTTCACCCGGTTTGACCGCTAGGTCGAACTCGAACCAACCGCCGGGGCGGGTCACATCGGTGTACCGGCGGGTCAGCCCGGCCTCGGTGCTGGTACCCGAGTAGGTGGAGGCCGTCAGGCGGTGCGCCTGCTCGGACGCCGCGACGCCGAGGTCGACGTGGTCGTACGCAGCCGTCGGTGGGACGACCGCGAAGGAGTAGGAGCCGGAACCGATCTCGTACACGGCGACCGCCCCGTCCACTCGGACGAACCGCACCCCGTCAGCCTGCTCCGCGGGCCGGCCGCCCTCGGTGACGGCCTCACGTCCGGGCGCCGGGAAGCGCACCGTCGCCGTGCTGTTGGGCGGCACTGTGAGACGCAGACGCATGTCGCCGCGCGCGTCAAGGTCCCAGTCACTGCCGATCGTTCCGTACGCCGAGCGGTACGACGCCTTGGCCGAGGTGAGATTGCCGCCCGGCTGGGGGGCGAACGTCACGTGCGCGTACCCGGGGTTGGCGGCGGCGGGCTGGATGCCGGCAACCGTCCGGTACATCCAGTCGCCCACCGCGCCGTACGCGTAGTGGTTGAAGGAGTTCATTCCCACGTCGCCGAAGCTGCCGTCGGGTCTGATCGAGTCCCACCGCTCCCAGATCGTGGTCGCGCCCTTGCCGATCTCGTAGCCCCACGACGGGTAGGTGTCGTTGAGCAGCAGCCGGTAGGCGACGTCCAGGTGCCCGGTGGCGGTCAGCGCCGGCAGTAGGTCCGGGGTGCCGAGGAAGCCGGTGGAGAGGTGCCAGTCGTGCCGTTGCACGTTGGCGACCAGCCGGTCGGCGGCCCTGGCCCGCAGCGGATCGGTCAGCAGGCCCATGCCGATGGCAAGCACGTACCCGGTCTGGCTGTCGCCCTGCACGGTGCCGTCGGCCGCGACGTAGGCGTTGACGAACGCCTGGGTGATGGTCCTGGACAGCGCCGCGTAGCGGGTCGCGTCGGCGTCGCGCCCGATCGCGGCGGCCAGCTCTCCCAGCAGCCGGACGCTGTACGCGTAGTAGGCGGTTCCGACCACGCCGGCCGGCGTCGGGTCCTCCAGGTTGAGCCAGTCGAGGTACGGGCCGGCGTTGGTACGCAGGTTGCCCGAGCTGGTGCTCTCCAACCAGGACGCGTACCGCACCATCGACGCGTAGTGCTCTTCGATGACCCGGGTGTCGCCGTAGCGCTGCCACAGCGCGTACGGGACGGTGATCCCGGCGTCGGCCCAGCCGGTCGCGCCGTCCCCGCAGCAGGCACGCGGCGCGACGTCGGGGTACGCGCCGTTGGCAGACTGCGCGTCGCGTAGGTCCTGCAACCACTTGCTCAGGAACGTCAGGCTGTCCATGTTGAACGTCGCGGTGTTGGCGAAGACGTTGATGTCGCCGGTCCAGCCGAGCCTCTCGTCGCGCGCCGGCGTGTCGGTCGGGATGGAGAGGAAGTTGCCGCGCTGCCCCCAGGTGATGTTGCTGTGGAGTTGGTTCACCATGGCGTTGGAGGTCTGGAACTCGCCGGTGAGGTCCCCGTCGGTGTGCATGACCAGCCCGGTGACCGAGGACAGGTCGGGGGTGCCCGGATAGCCGGTCAGCTCGACGTAGCGGAAGCCGTGGAAGGTGAAGGTCGGCTGGTAGATCTCGGTGCCGCCGCCGCGCAACGTGTACTGGTCGGTGGCCCGCGCCGAGCGCAGGTTGGCGGTGTAGGCGGTGCCGTTCGGGTTGAGCACCTCGGCGTGCCGGATGCGTACCGCCGAGCCGGCTGGGCCGTTGACCTTCAGCCGTACCTTGCCCACCATGTTCTGACCGAGGTCGAAGATCCAGGTGCCGGGGGTCGGCTGGGTCAGCGTCCGGGCCGGCAACTCCTGGGTGACCCGCACCGGCGGGTCGACCTGGGCGACGATCTTGTCGGTGGCGTCGACGCTGTCGACGGTGGCCGGCTTCCAGCCGGCGTCGTTGAACCCGGACCGGTCCCAACCGGCCGGCAACCGCCGTGCGTCGTAGGTCTCGCCGTGGATCAGGTCACTCTGCAGGAACGGTCCGCCGGTGACGCGCCACGAGCCGTCGGTGCCGATCGTCGCGCTGCGTCCGTCGGTGTAGTCGATGACCAGTTGGGCGCTCAGGTGCGGGCGTGAGCCGTAGTTGTCGGTGCCGAACCAGGCGATGCTGCCGGCGTACCAGCCGTCGCCGAGCAGGGCGCCGAGGGCGTTGTCGCCCGGTTGGAGCTGGCGGGTCACGTCGTAGGTCTGGTATTGCACCCGCTTGTGGTAGTCGGTCCAGCCGGGCGCCAACTCGTGGTCGCCGACCCGCTGGCCGTTGAGGGAGAGCTGGTAGACCCCGAGCGCGGTGGCGTAGATCCGGGCCCGTGCGACAGTGCCGTCGACGCGGAAGCCGCGGCGCAGCAGCGGGTTCGCGTCCAGCGCGGCGAGCATGGCCTCGGTGTCGCCGCCGACCCGCAGGCCGGCCGCGGTGGCCGTGCCCGCGCTGAACGGGTTCTGCCCGTCGGTGAGCGGGGCCGCGAAGAGCGTCTGGCCGCCGTTGGTCACCGAGAAGTTGGAGAAGACGCCGGCCTCCAACCCGTTGGTACGCAGGCCGACCGAGCCGGCCTGGTGCGTGGTGCTGGTGGTGACGTCGACCTGAGTGCCGTCGACCCAGGTGGTGATGGTGTTCCCGGCCGCGGTGATGCGCAGGGTGTGCGGCGTGGTCAGCCGGTCGGCCGGTACCACGCCGCCGAGCGGCACCTCCTTGAGCACGGTCCAGGCGCCGTTGACTCGGGCGTGCGGGCGGAGCTTCGCGCTGCCGTCGGTGATGGAAAACTGCCACATGTACGCGTTCGCCGCGCCCCGGGCACGCAGGTAGATCCCGGCCGCGTCGCGTTCCAGTCGTACCGTCGTCTGCACCGTGTAGTCGGTCCAGGCCTCGGTCGGCGACGGCATGCCGATCCAGTCGGCCTGCCAGCCAGCACCGCCGCGTACGCCGGTCTCCCAGGACGCGGGCGCGCTCCAGCCGGAGGCGTTGCCGGCGGTGTCCCAGACCTGGACCTGCCAGGCGTACCGGGTGCGGGGGCTCAGTTGCGGGCCGGCGTACGCGACGAGGGTGCTCTGCCGTGACCGGACCCGGCCGCTGTCCCAGACGTCGGGGGCGTTGAGGCGGTCCGCCCTGGTGGCGACGCGCACCTGGTACGACTCCTGGAGCACGCCCCGGCCGGTGGCTTCGATCTGCCAGCCGAGTCGGGGTTGCGCCACGTCCAGGCCGATCGGTTCGGTGGCGCGTTCGGTGGTCAGGTTGGTCGCGGTCAGCGTCGCGGCGGCCGGGGCTGCCGTGGCCTGGCCGGGCGCCGCGAACGGCGTCAGGCCGAGCAGCAGCACGAGAAGCGCGGAGGGTGCGGCGCGACGGCGGGTCATGCGCATCATTCCAGGTCCTCATCCTTCTGAGCGGCGGGCTCCCGGCACGGGCGTGGGCGGTGGAGGTCCGAGCCGGGGGAGGGGCGACGGATTTAATGAATCGTTTCAGCATTCGTTTCAGGAAGGTTACGCGCTCGCGCTGATCAACTGAAGACGTTCACAGAAGTGAATATGTGACCGGCCCGCCGGGCCAGAAGATCCACCGCGGAGGCCGACGTCCTGGACCTCCGAGATCGTCGACCGCTATCTCGACAACCTCGCCGGCCCCGACGGCGGTGACTGGCTCGGAGTGCAGTATTACCGCAAACAGTGGGTCGACCCCGCCTCGCCCACCTGGTTCCGTGAGCCACCGCCCGCACGACGACACCGAACGGATCAGGTACCTCACCACCCACCTGGCCGCCCTCGCCCAGGCCCGCGCCAAAGGTGTCGATGTGCGCGGGTACCTGCACTGGTCCGTCGACGACTCGTTCACCCGGTTGCCCAAACCCAGCGCCCACGTGTTCGCCCGCATCGCCCGGGCATCGAGCCGACCGTGACTCTCGGCAAGTTGGTCAGCCTCGTTCGGCATGCGGACTGGGATGGAGCCCGGTCGACAGTGAGTTGTCGCTTGACCTCCCAGCGCCGTCCGAGGTGGCCAATTATCGCCGCCGCGAGGGGGCTCAGACCCGGGTGATCCGCACCGCGTCGGCGACCACGAGTCCGGTGCCGCTGGTCCAGCGACTCACGCCGACCTTGTTGCCCGTGCCGGCGGCCAGGGTGAACACGCCGATCGAGACCCACCTACCGCCGTTGACCCGCTGATTGACGGAGACGGTCCTGCTGCCTGTGGTGGTCTCCACAAGGTATGGCGTCTGGTTGTTGTAGCCCGCGTCGGCGGGGTACCAAACTGAGATCTCATAGGCTCCGGTAGCCGGGATGGTCGACCGGAACCAGGCGACGTCGCTGGATGACACCGGACTGGTAAACCGGTAGTCGGTGCCGAACCGTTGGCCGGAGTAGGCCGACGTGCCCCATTCAGTGCTCGCGGTGAACCCGCCCGAGGCGCTGTTGTCGATGGTCGTGGTCCACTGCTGCGGCGGGGTCTGCGTAACCCTCACATCGAGGTAGTTGCGGTCGATCTTCATCGTGACGCCACCCCACGTCTCGGTGACCTCGCCGGCGTACTGGTGTACGCGCTGCTGGTTCGCGTAGTAGGCATCGGCGCAGTAACTTCCGGCGTCTGTGTCAGCCACCCCGTTCCACCAGGCGATCCAGATCTGGTCGAGTCGCGTGTAGCTCGGGTTGTCGTATGCCTCGCAGATGTCCTTGATGCCGGACGAACCGCTGGAGTACATGCCGGCGAGGTAGCCCCGTACGTGCAGCTGCTCGGTCCAACCGGCCAGGAACGACAGCACGGCGGCCCGGCACGACGCGTTCGACGGGTAGTGCTCGATGTCGTTGTAGATGGTGCTCGCAGTGCCGATGCCCAGTGCCTGGGCGGCATTCGCGGCGCTGTTGGCCGCGGAGACGCCTTGCGACCGGGCGGTGGTGGGATCGGCGGACATCTTCGGCGTGCGGGTGCCGCACGGTGCCTGGTAACCCAGTTCGATGGGGATCAGCCGCCATCCGTTGCTGGTCTGGTTGGCCACCCAACTTGCCGTGAGGTTGGGCTGGGAACAGGAGCGGCTCCCCCCGCTGATGTAGATGCCGACCGCGCCGTAGGGCGAACTGGCCCGCCACGCGTTCATCGTGGCCTGTGACGGAGCGGCACAGGTATCGAATCCCCGGCCGGTGAAGGTGCCGGGTTGCGGGCCGGTGGCCAGCGGCGTCACTGCAGTTGGTGCTTGTGGGGGTGTCGTGGCCACAGCAATCGACTCGGCGGGCGCCACGATTACCGCGGCAACGGTAAGACTCGCCAGCCACCCGGCAGTGACTCTCACGTCGCCTCCATTTGAAGAAATTCTTGCCTGGGAGCGGGCGTTGCGAAGGATTTCTACCACGAATCGATGAGTAGCAATAGGGGTCGCCGCCGACTCGGCGCCGAGGTCAGCTGAGGGGCAGGCCCGCGTAGTTCTCGGCCAGGCTGGTGGCGTACGCGCGGGAGCTGGCTAGGTATAGCAGCGTTGCGGTCTGTACGACTCCCAGCCCTGGCCTGGGCCCCACGCTTGGGCCCGACGCTGACCGCGTCGCAGCCGCTCATGCCGCCGAGAGGTCGCTATTGAGCGACCGCTTGCCGTCGGAACTCGGCGCCTGAACACTTTCCCGCCTGATCGGCAATGTCAGGGTGAAGCGCGGACTTGTCGAGGAGGGCCATGGCTTCGGATGCGGATTTGATAGGCCGGTCGCTGGATGGCGATGTCGACGCCTTCGTAGAGGTGGTCGAGCGTCATGAGGCCGCCGTCGGTTCGTACCTCGTTCGCCGGGCTGGGCGGGATGCGGCTGAGGACCTCCTGGGCGAGGTTTGGGTTGCGGCGTTCGAGTCGCGGCGATCGTACGACCGGTCGTACAACGATGCGCGGCCGTGGCTGTACGGGGTGGCATTGAATCGCTTGCGGCGCTACTGGCGGTCCCGGCCGGCCGAGGACCTGGTCGCGGACGTGCCGGACGTGGCGGCTGGATGGGATCCGTGGTCGGCGGTGGACCTCGGCGTGGACGCCCGGGCGGTGCTCCGGTCGGCCCTGACGCGGCTCAAACCCGAAGAGCGGGAGGTCCTCAGGCTCGTCGCCTGGGAGGACCTGACCGCAGCCGACGCCGCACGGGCGCTCGGCATACCGGCCGGCACCGCGCGGCGGCTGCTGAGCCAGGCCAGGACGGCATTGCGCGACGCCCCGGGGGTGTCCGCGCTTCTGAAGGACCGCAACAGCGCGAAGGAGAGACACCGATGACCGACGAGCTCGATCTGGTCGGTGCGTTGGGAAGCGCAGAACCACTACGCCCGGAGGCGTATCAGCGGGCGAGGGCCGTGCTGCGGGCGGCTATGGCCGACCCCGGAACCGTGCGGCTACTGGGCGCGATATCAGCGCAGGACACGACTATGGAGGCGACTTCAACCATGGAAACGACGACAACCACGCGGGACCACGAATCCAGCCCGGCCCTTCAGCGCCGCCGCGGGATCGGCATCGCGGGCCGATTGGGCATCGGCGCCGGGGTGGGGGTTGCCGCCGCGGCGGCAGTTGTCGCCGTGGTGCTCAACTCGTCGGCGACCGGGGGCGTGGAGGCCGGCAAGGATTCGTCAGCCGCCGCCTCGGGCTCGACCACCGTCGACGGGTCGGCCGAGCGCGCACCGCTGATGACCCTGGCCGGGTCCATCAAGACGGTCACCCCGGCGGCGGGCGACGCGTGGCTGGTGAAGGCGACGCAGGTCCACGGCACCAAGACCATGCAGGTCGTCTACACGCTGTACACCGATGGTCACGCGATCTACACGGGCAACAGCGTGAAGGACATCAAGCGTGCGATCGCCCGTCACCAGGACCAGATGACGGACGGCGGCTACGCTCCGCTCCTCAAGGCGGCCGTCGCCGCGGCGGACAGCAGCCCGCCCGACGGCCGGACCCAGATGCTCAAGGCAGCCAAGGATCCGCTGGTGGGCCTCGACCCCGCAGCGCAGAAGGCGGTGTGGGACAAGCAGCAGGCGGACGCCCAGGTGATCATCAAGCAGAAGGGCGGCAACGCCGAGCCAAAGCCGTACAGCCCTCAGGCCGTTCAGCGGCACTTCGACAACGCCCTGTGGACGTACAGCACCCAAGCGCTGTCCGCCGGCGACGGCAACACGCAGGTCCGGGCCGGTGTGCTGCGTCTGCTGTCCACCATCTCCGCGGTCAGCGTCAAGAACTCGACCACCCACGGCAAGGCCACGCTGACGATCACCGCCGGCCCCGAGGTGTTCGGCGGCGAGGGCAGCGAGGTGCTGACCATCGACGCCACGACCGGCATGCTCGTCAAGGACGTCTCCACCGTGCCGGGCCTCCCTCGGGCCTCCACGACGTACGAATCCTCCCGCGTGACGAAAGCCGACCTGTAGGCCGGGAGGTCCCACCCACCAGCATTCCGGCAGACGGGCGTAACGCGCCCGGCGTTCGATAACCCCGGACGCTGACCACCTGGTGCAATCCCGCTGTAGGCGCCGTGACCAGCGCCCCTCGGTGGTGACCTCTTCGGAGGTCACCACCACAGCGCGACTTGTGCGAGCTGCAGAATCGCACTGAGCGTTATCGCTCATAAATAACGGGATCCGCAACCAGGACGGGCACTGAGTGCCCGAGTTCAATCCTCGCTGGGGTTGAGGAACAGCTCGGCCAGCCGGGGTAGCCGACTCCGCATCTCGTCATCATCGTCGAAGTCGAAGTCCTCACCCATGTCGGGCCTGCGGGCCTCGTCGATGCCGACCGCAACGTGCTGGCGGGCCTTCATCGCCTCGTAGAAGGCATCGTCGTCACCACCCGTGACCTGCTCGTAGGCCTCGCTGGCCACGTAGTTCACCGACTCAGCGAACAGCGCGCCGTCGTCTGCCTCGGCCGCCGCTTGTCGTACCACGGGATGGTCAGCAAGTCCGTCGGGCGAGGCTAGGACACGTCCGTACCACTCGCGTCCTAGCGCGATGACTCCCGCCCGGAAATCGATAAAGCTGTCGTCCGAGCATCCTCCGCCAATCAGGTACGCAGCCGCCCACACGTCCCAGCGATAGAGGGCGTCATGGAGCTGATCGAACAGCTCCTGGAACTCGAGGATGCGCTCCGGTGATGTCCCGGCCAAGCTTGTCACCAGTGCCGCGGCAACGGCCTCACCGTCGTCGCTGGTCCGCTTGTCGAGACCCGCCCCGGCCGACTCCACGACCGCCCAAAACTCGTCAACGTCCACGGCGCGAGAGTCTCCCACGGCCAACCGACACAACTCATGCCGGTCGACTCAGGCCCAGTCGCGGGCAGCCGCTCAAGCGTTCCTGACCCTGAGCATGCGCCCATGGGCGCGAGCCGGTCGTTACGGGCAGCGGTTGTATCGGGAGGCGTAGGGGTAGCGCCGCAGGCCGTCTGCGCTGAAGTGGTCACCGTATTGAGGAGCTCACCCGGCTGTGTCCCGGTCAGGTCGCTGAGCACCAACGATGTAGCGCTCCTGAATGCTTGACCTCCCAGTAGAGGTCGAAGTGGTCAGGCGTCCCTGCTCCCGGGTTGGCTGGTGCCGGCCGGCGTCTCGGGTCGTCCAAACGCTACGCCTGTGAGCGTGCTGCAGATCAATGTAAAGCGTTGCGGGCGGGCTTGCTGGGAGTCTGCCGGGGTTCCGTCGTCTAAGACATCGACTCCACGGGCAGTGCCCTGACCAGGCCCTTCAGGCCGGTGATTTCTTCGTCGCGCCCGAAGGCGTCCGCGCTGGCGCCCCGCGGAGGGGGTAGGGCGGCGTTCGCTCATGGCTCCCCTCTGTGTCAAGACACCGCCGGGAGGAGAGTTCTATCCTGGGTCTCGGCGGGTCCGGGAAGTGACTTCTCCGAAGAGCCGGCTGGGGGATGAGAGTCGGTCGCGCTGGAGCCAGTTGCCG
>NZ_QGSZ01000131.1 GCF_003857055.1 Micromonospora inaquosa
GGTCGTACCGGAGCGGAAAGCCCGACCCGGGTCGGAGCCGGCGGCGTCCGGACTGCTCCGGGTCGTCGCGGACCTGGCCGACCCGACAGGCGTGGCGCGGGCGGTCGAGGCCGCCGTCGGGGAACCGGCGGCACCGCTGCGCGCGGTGGTCAACCTGGTCGGGGGGTACGCCAGCGGCGGGCTGGTGCACGAAACCCCGGTCGAGGAGTTCGAGCGGATGCTCACCGTCAACCTGCGGCCGACCTACCTGGTCACCCAGGCCGCGCTGCCGCACCTGGTCGCGGCCGGCGGCGGCGCGGTGGTCTGCGTCTCCGCCCGCGCGGCGGTCGCCCCGTTCCGGGGCGCGGCCGGCTACTCGACGGCCAAGGCGGCGGTGCTGGCCTTCGCCAACGCGGTCGCTGTGGAGTACCGGTCGCACAACGTGCGCTGCAACACCGTGCTGCCCAGCGTCATCGACACCCCGGCGAACCGGGCAGCCCAGCCCGACGCCGACCATTCCCGCTGGGTGACGCCGGACGAGATCGCGCCGGTGATCCGGTTCCTCGCGTCGGCCGAGTCCGCCCCGACCAGTGGCGCCACCGTTCCGGTCTACGGGCGGGCCTGAGCCACCACCGGGCCGAGGTCATCCCCGGGCGGCGCGGACGGCGGTAGCCAGGTCTCCAGGTGGGCCTGAATCTGCTCGGTCACCTCCTCGGCCGGGCGGCCGGCGTCCACCAGCACGAAGCTGGGGTATTCGGGCAGTGCCCGATAGGCGGTGTCGGCGGCGGTCAGCCACCCCATCGTCTCGTGGTCGGTGCCGCGTTCCTCGATGCGCCGGTACGCCTCCGCCGGGTCGACGGCGAGCAGGAAGGTGACCTGCGGGGTCGGGAACAGCCGGTAGCCGGCCCTGGCGAGCCGCTCCCAGCGCTGCCCACCGTGCGCGCGAATGCTCGCGTACTGGCAGGCCGAGTAGCGGTCCATCACCGCAGTCCGACCGGTGAGCAGGCAACTGATCAGGGCGACGGCGATGGCGAGCCAGCGCAGCACCGACTCCACTGCCAGTACGCCGTCGCGCCCGACGAGCCGTTGCGCGTCCGGCCGGCCGAGTCGGTGGGCGAGCCGACCGAGCCAGCGGCGGCCACTGGCGTTGCGGCGGTAGGTGGCGGGTCGCCCGGCGGCGGTGAGCGCGTCGGCCAGCCGGTGTGCCTGAGTGGTCTTGCCCGAACCGTCGATGCCGATCAGGGCGACGGTGCGCAATCGGGCCTGGCGTCGTCGCATCCCCGATGATCTGGCCACTCTCCACAGGTTATCCGACCCCCGCACCTACTCCGCGAGGTTTGTCATACTTCATCCCTGTTGGCACCCAAGCGCGACACCGGCAGGTGTGGCCGACCGGAATGCCGGGTACGGATTGGAATCCAACCGCCGGTACCAACACGACGACGGAGGAACAGATGGCAGAGCGCGGGGACGAGAGTCTTGTGCACACCCTCAAGAAGGTCGCCGCCGTGCTCAAGCAGTCCGAGATTCCGTTCGCCCTCGGCGGCAGCTTCGCCGTCTACGCCCACGGCGGCCACTCCAGCGAACACGACGTCGACTTCCTGATCCGCGAGGCCGACGTGGAACAGGCGCTGGAGGCTCTGGTGGCCGCCGGTTTCGTCGCGGAGCGCCCACCGGAGGACTGGCTGGTGAAGGTCTTCGACGACGGCCGGATGGTGGACCTCATCCACCGGCCGATCGAGACGCCGGTGACCGAGGAGACGTTCGCCGACACGGTCATCCGGCCGGTGGACGCGATTCACATGCCGGTGCTGTCCGCCACCCAGTTGATGGTGCACAAACTGCTCAGCTTCTCCCAGCACTACTGCGACTTCGCCCGCGGTCTGCCGCTGGCCCGCTCGCTGCGGGAGCAGATCGACTGGGAACGGGTACGCAAGGAGACGCAGCACTCGCCGTACGCCGAGGCGTTCCTGGTGCTGCTGGACCGGCTGGAGGTGGTGTCGGCCGCCGGCACCCAGCCAGGAGAGGGGACATCGTGACCCACCATCGCGACATTGGCGCCGCGCCACCAGACGAGTACGTCGAGGCGGAGATCCAGCGGTTGCTCGTCGAGGATCCCGCCGTCGCCGAGCAGGGGATCACCGTGATCCGACGGGAACGCGCCCTCGTCCTGTACGGCGAGGTGGAGAGCCCGCACCGGCGGGAGGAGATCCTGCGTCTGGTGTCCGAGCGCTTCCCGGACGTGCCGATCACCAGCGACATCGGGGTGATCCGCACCCAGGCGCCCACGGAGATCGAGCAACTGCCCTGAGGGAGGTTCCATGGTGATCCGGATCGCCGCCGTGGGCGACGTGCATCTGGACGAGGACGTGGTCGGCCGGTTCCGACCGGCGTTGGAGGAGCTGCCGGAGTGCGCCGACGTGCTGCTGCTGGCCGGGGACCTGACCCGGCACGGCACCGAGGCCGAGGCACGCTGCGTGGCCGAGGAGTTCGGCGGGTTGGCCGTACCGGTGGTGACCGTGCTGGGCAACCACGACCACCAGTGTGACCAGGTGCCACAGGTGGTCAAGGTGCTGGAGGACGCGGGCATCACAGTGCTGGAGGGCAACGGCGTCGTGTTGGACTGCGCGGGTGGTCGGCTCGGCATCGCCGGCGTGAAGGGCTTCGGCGGCGGATTCGCCGGCCGGTGCGCGAGTGACTTCGGCGAGCCGGAGATGAAGGCGTTCGTGCGCACCACCACCGACAGTGCGGACCGACTCGGTGCGGCGCTGCGCTCGCTGGACTGCGACATGCTGGTCGCGCTCACCCACTACTCGCCGGTGCCGGACACGCTGGCCGGCGAACCGTTGGAGATCTACCCGTTCCTCGGGTCGTACCAGCTGGGGCAGGCGATCGACTCGGCACCCACGGCGCTGGCCGTGCACGGGCACGCGCACGCCGGCACCGAACGCGGCACGACCCCCGGCGGGGTACGCGTCCGCAACGTGGCGCACCCGGTGATCAAGCAGGCGTACAGCGTCTTTCACGTTGGCGATCAACTCGACACCGATCAGGTTTCCCCGATCGGCCAGTCGGGTAGTCAGAGGTCATGGAGCTGATTCTCTGGATTCTCGCAGTCGTACTCGTGGTCGCCGGTATTCTCGCGCTTTTCCGCCGGCAGATCCTGTGGGGCATCGTCCTCATCGTCGTCGGGCTGTTGGTCGGCCCGGGTGGTGTCAGCATCTTCAATTAGCGTTCGTCAGCCGTAACACCGGGACCCGCCGGGGTCGCCGTGACCGGAGCTTCGTCCTCCCGACAGGAGCACCGGCCGCAGCGATCCCGGCGCTTTTTGGTGTTTTGACGCGTACCAGGCAGGAAACACCCCAACCATGGAGACATCTCACGGCACGCCGGCGACGTCCGGTCGACGCGCCTGGTGGGCCCTCGCCGGCTTCGCGGCGGCGGTGGTCGTCGCGGCCGCGATCGGCGGGCTGGGCGTACAGGGCACCACCGACGAGTACGCGAGCCTGCGACAGCCCGGCTGGGCACCGCCGTCCTGGCTGTTCGGCCCGGTCTGGTCGCTGCTCTACGCACTGATCGCGGTGGCCGGCTGGCTGGTGTGGCGGCGGGTCGGCTTCTCCCCCGCCCTCTGGGCGTGGACCGCCCAACTGGTGCTCAACGCGATCTGGACCCCGCTGTTCTTCGGCGCGGGGCGATACGGGCTGGCGTTCGCCGAGATCGTGCTGATGTGGCTGGCGATCGGCCTGACCGTGTTGCTGTTCTCCCGGGTGTCCCGGGTGGCGGCGGCGCTGCTGCTGCCGTACTGGGCCTGGGTCACCTTCGCCGCCGCGTTGAACCTGTCGATCTGGCGGCTGAACGCCTGACCCACCGCTCCCCGGCGGCGCCGCCCGCCGGGGACCGTGGCCGTCGCCGGATCAGCAGCGGGGGACGTTCGGGATGTAGCCGTCGTACCCGGTGTAGACGTACGCGTCCGCGATGAAGCGGCCGGAGCCGATCCGGTCCCAGATCGAGCTGGTGCCGTACGTGCCGGTGACAGTAGTGCCGCTGGTCTGGCAGGCGATGGTCACCCGGGTGCCGTCGGCGACGGTGCCCACCGAGGCGTACCCGGTGCCGGGGCCGGAGCGGACCGTCAGCGGCGTGCCGCTGGTGTCGACAGTGCCGTTGCCACTGCCCGAGGAGCACCCGTTGCCACTGGTGTAGCTCTTGGTTCCCCAGTACAGCGCGAGGCCGCCGTTGAAGCGGACCTGGATGTCGGCACCGTTGAGGCGCTGCTCGTAGTGCAGGTGGGGGCCGGTCGATCCCCCGGTGCTGCCGACCCAGCCGATCACCTTGCCGTACCCGACCGTCTGCCCGACCGAGACGTTGAAGCCGCTGAGGTGCGCGTAGTAGGTGCTGTAACCGCCGCCGTGGTTGATTCGGACGTACTTGCCGTAACTGGTGCCGCCGAGGTCGGTGACGCGGTCGACGGTGCCGGGGGCGCTGGCGACCACCGGGTCGCCGGAGTCGTTGGTGCGGTTGAAGTCGATCGCGTACGCCGGGCTGTGGTCCGACCGGGTCTGCCCGGACCAGGACTGACCGCACGGGAACGGCACCCGGAAGGTCGGCGCGGCCAGCGCGGGAGTCGCCGGCGTCAGTGCTCCCCCGACCAAGAGACCCGTCACCAGCAGGCTGATCCACCGCTTTCGCATACAGCTCCTCCTATGTTGAAAACCTTCGATCCCTTGCGCCTAGCCTGACAGATATCGCCAATCTTCGAAAGAGTCCGCAGCGTGCCCCCGCTACCGCGCCCACCAGGCAGCCTGCAGGTTTCCGGATTGTTACTCGCTCGTGTCTGACAGGGGGTGGACCCGGCCGGATGCAAGCGCTTACATGTGTGCACGCCCAATCGGACCGGCGACGGGTCACCAGCACGACCGCGCCGGCTAGGAAGGAGGACGGCATGGCGGTCTTTACCAGACCACGCCAGGCCTTCGTGATCGCCGGTGTAATCGGGCTGGCGCTCAGCGCCACCGCCTGCGGTACCGGCGACGACAAGAAGAGCAGCAAAGCGGGTTCCGCGGAGTGCGCCGCATACGACAAGTACGAGGGCCACGACGGCAAGAAGGTCTCCATCTACGCGTCCATCCGTGACGCAGAGGCCGACCTGCTCAGGGACTCCTGGAAGACGTTCGAGGACTGCACCGGCATCGAGATCGACTACGAGGGCAACGCCGAGTTCGAGGCGCAGCTCCCGGTCCGGGTCGACGGCGGCAACGCGCCCGACCTGGCCTTCGTGCCCCAGCCGGGCCTGGTCAAGCGGTTCGCCGACGCCAGCAAGCTGAAGTCCCTCGGTGCCGACACCAAGACGATGGCCGAGCAGAACCTGCCGGCCGACTGGCTGAAGTACGGCACCGTCAACGGCACCCTCTACGGTGTGCCGCTCGGCGCCAACGTGAAGTCCTTCGTCTGGTACTCGCCCAAGCTCTTCAAGGAGAAGGGCTGGACGGTCCCCACCAGCTGGGACGACATGATCAAGCTCAGCGACACGATCGCGGCGACCGGCGTCAAGCCGTGGTGCGCCGGCATCGAGTCCGGTGACGCCACCGGCTGGCCGGCCACCGACTGGATCGAGGACGTGATCCTGCGTACGCAGGGCCCCGAGGTCTACGACCAGTGGACCACCCACGCCATCCCGTTCAACGACCCGCGGATCGTCGACGCGGTGAACCGGGCCGGCACGATCCTCAAGAACGAGAAGTACATGAACGGCGGCTTCGGCGGGGTGAAGAGCATCGGCACCACCGCCTTCGGTGAGGCCGGCCTGCCGGTCACCACCGGCAAGTGCGCCATGCACCGGCAGGCGTCGTTCTACGCCAACCAGTTCCCCGAGGGCACCAAGGTGGCCGAGGACGGCGACGCGTTCGCCTTCTACTTCCCGGCCATCGACACGGCCAAGGGCAAGCCGGTGCTCGGCGCGGGCGAGTTCGTCGTCGGCTTCACCGACCGCCCCGAGGTGCAGGCGGTGCAGACCTACCTCGCCTCGGCTGAGTACGTCAACAGCCGCGCGAAGCTCGGCAACTGGGTCACGGCGAACAACAAGCTGGACATCGCCAACGTCGCCAGCCCGATCGACAAGCTCTCCGTCCAGATCCTGCAGGACAAGACCGGCGTCTTCCGCTTCGACGGATCCGACCTGATGCCGGCAGCGGTCGGCGCGGGGACGTTCTGGAAGGGCATGGTCGAGTGGATCAACGGCAAGGACACCGCGTCGGTGCTCCAGGGCATCGAGAGCAGCTGGAAGTGATCTGAACGGTGGGCCGGTCCGCACCCGCGGGCCGGCCCACCGGCGGATCTGGACCTGGGAGGGTCGATGGAGTTCGACTTCGCTGAGGAACAGCCGAAGTTCCTCATGCTGATGTACGGGCTGATCGCTTTCGTCGCGGTGGTGGGCGGTCTGCTCCTGCTTCTCGACGTGGTGCCGGCCTGGTTCGCTCGGCGCCGGGAGGCGCAACTGGTCGCCGCGTCCGTCAGTGGCGCCCCGCTCCCCCGCCGACGCAAGCAGGGAGAGGGACTCTTCGCGCTCTTCTTCCTGCTGCCGACGGTGCTGCTGCTCACTGTCGGGTTGGTAGTGCCGGCCATTCGCACCACGCTGCTCTCCCTGATGGATGGAAGCAGCACCAACTGGGTGGGACTGCGCAACTACAGCTGGATGTTCTCTGAAGGCTCGATCGTCCGGGTCCTGATCAACACCCTGATCTGGGTGGTCCTGGTCCCGCTGGTGGCGACCGGTTTCGGCCTGATCTACGCCGTGCTGGTGGACAAGGCCCGGTTCGAGGCGGTGGCCAAGTCACTGATCTTCCTGCCGATGGCCATCTCCTTCGTCGGCGCCAGCATCATCTGGAAGTTCGTCTACGCCTACCGGGGTGAGGGCGACCAGATCGGTCTGCTCAACCAGATCGTGGTCAGCCTCGGCGGTGAGCCGAAGCAGTGGTTGCTGGAATCGCCACTGAACACGCTGCTGCTGATCGTCATCATGATCTGGATCCAGGCCGGTTTCGCCATGGTGGTGCTCTCCGCGGCGATCAAGGCGATCCCCGGCGACATCGTCGAAGCCGCCCGGCTCGACGGCGTGAGCCCGTGGCAGATGTTCTGGCGGATCACCATGCCGAGCATCCGGCCGGCGCTGATCGTCGTGGGGGTGACGCTCACGATCGCCACGCTCAAGGTCTTCGACATCGTCCGGACCTCGACCAACGGCAACTACGACACCAGCGTGATCGCCAGCGAGATGTACAACCAGGCGTTCCGGTACGGCCAGAACGGTCAGGGCTCCGCGCTCGCGGTCTTCCTCTTCATCCTGGTCATCCCGGTCGTGATCTACCAAATCCGCAACCTCCGTCAGCAGCGGGAGGGCTGAGATGACGACCGCAACGCCCACCGTCGCCGCTGGCGCCCAGAAGACCGACGGCACCCCGACCACCACTGCCGGCCGGGTCCGCAAGCGGTTGAACAGCCGCACCGCGACGCTCGTCTCGATCGTCATCGCCGTGGTCTGGACCATCCCGACCTTCGGCCTGCTCATCTCTTCCCTCCGCCCGGAGGACGAGATCAAGACCACCGGTTGGTGGACGGCCTTCACCAACCCGCAGTTCACCCTCGAGAACTACGAGCAGGTCCTGTTCGGCCGGTCGGCCTCCTCCGGGCAACTCGCCGGTTCCTTCATCAACTCGCTGGCGATCACCATCCCGTCGGTGCTCTTCCCGCTCGCCTTCGCCTGCCTCGCCGCGTACGCGCTCGCCTGGATCAACTTCCGCGGCCGGGACTGGGTCTACATCGCGATCTTCGCGTTGCAGATCGTGCCGTTGCAGATGGCCCTGGTGCCGCTGCTGAAGTTCTTCTCGACCGGCGTCACCCTCGGCGGCGTCACCCTGATGCCGGCCTGGGACCTCGTCGACGAACAGAAGTTCGCCCAGGTGTGGTTCGCGCACACCTGCTTCGCGCTGCCGTTCGCCGTCTTCCTCCTACACAACTTCATCTCGCAACTGCCGGGTGACCTGATGGAGGCGGCCCGGGTCGACGGGGCCACCCACCCGAAGATCTTCCGCACCATCGTGCTGCCGCTGATCACCCCGGCGCTGGCGGCGTTCGGCATCTTCCAGTTCCTCTGGGTCTGGAACGACCTGCTGGTCGCGCTGATCTTCGCCGGCGGTGGCGACGAGACCGCCCCGCTCACCGTCAAGCTCGCCGAGATGGCCGGCACCCGGGGCAACGAGTGGCAACGGCTGACCGCCGGAGCGTTCGTGTCGATCGTCGTACCGCTCATCGTGTTCCTGTCCCTGCAGCGCTTCTTCGTGCGAGGTCTGCTCGCCGGCAGCGTCAAGGGCTGACCGCGCGCCCGCCGTCGCCTGGCCCCTCGGGCGGCGGCGGGCACCGGGCACCGAGCGGGGGAAACCGTGACGAGGATCGATGATGTGGCCCGGCTGGCCGGGGTCTCCACGGCCACCGTCTCGCGAGCCCTGCGGGGGCTGCCGACGGTCTCGGCCGCCACCCGGCGCCGGGTGCTCGCCGCCGCCGAGCAGCTCGACTACGAGGTCTCGCCGAGCGCGTCCCGGCTCGCCGGTGGTCGCACCGGCACGGTCGCGGTGGTCGTCCCCCGGATCACCCGCTGGTTCTTCAGCACCGTCGTCGAGGCGGTCGAGGACTACCTCCACCAGTCCGGCTACGACCTGCTGCTCTACAACCTGGGCGGCCGGGAGCAGGTCCGCCAGCGGGTCCTGCGTACGGCCAACCTGCACAAGCGGGTGGACGCCATGATCCTGGTCGCCACCCCGCTGCGCCCGGCCGACCTGACCGCGCTGGCCACCCTGGAACTGCCCGGCGTCACCATCAGCTCGGGCAGCCGCGTGCCCAACTGGCCGTGCGTACGGATCGACGACGTGGCTGCCGCGCGGACCGCGACCAAGCATCTGATCGACCTCGGCCACCACCGGATCGCCCACATCTCCGGCGATCCGGACGACGAGTTGGCCTACACCACCCACCTCGACCGACGCCGCGGTTACCAGGCGGCGCTCCGCTCCGCCGGCCTGCGACCCGACCCGACCCTGGACGTCGAGTCCAGCTTCACCATCGACGGCGGCAACCGGGCCACCGCCGAGCTGCTGGCCCGCGGCGAGCCGCCGACCGCTATCGTCGCCGCCTGCGACGAGATGGCGATGGGCGCGATGTCCGCCCTGCGCGACGTCGGGCTGCGGGTGCCCCAGGACGTCAGCGTGGTCGGCATCGACAACCACGACCTGGCCGGTGTGCTCGGGCTCAGCACCGTCGCCCAGCCCGCCGCCGAGCAGGGCCGGCTCGCCGCCCAGATGCTGCTCGACCCGCTCGGGGCCCGACCGCCGGGTCCGGTCGTCAGTCAACGGGGCGCCGGTTGCGACACTCCGGTGGTCCTGCCCACCCGATTGGTGGTCCGGGATTCGACAGCGCCGCCCCGGGCACACTGAAATTCCAAACACCGCACCACGGGAGACGACCCTGAACACCGACCCGACGCAGCAGACCTCCTCCGGTCAACCGGCCACCGGCTGGTGGACCGAGGCCGCCATCTACCAGATCTACCCCCGCTCGTTCGCCGACTCGGACGGGGACGGGATCGGTGACCTGCCCGGCATCACCGCCCGCCTCGACCACCTGGTCGAGTTGGGCGTGGACGCGGTGTGGCTCTCCCCCTTCTACCCCTCACCGCAGGCCGATGCCGGCTACGACGTGGCCGACTACCGCGACATCGACCCGCTGTTCGGCACCCTCGCCGACGCGGACAAGCTGATCGCCGAGGCCCGCTCCCGCAACCTGCGGGTGATCGTCGACCTGGTCCCGAACCACACCTCCTCGGCGCATCGCTGGTTCCAGGCCGCGCTACCGGCCGCGCCCGGCAGCCCGGAACGGTCCCGGTACATCTTCCGGGACGGCCGCGGCCCGGCCGGCGACCAGCCGCCGAACGACTGGCAGAGCGTCTTCGGTGGTCCAGCCTGGACCCGGACTGTCGACGCCGACGGGCAGCCCGGCCAGTGGTACCTGCACCTGTTCGACACCGGGCAGCCGGACCTCAACTGGGACAACCCGGAGGTGCACGCGGAGTTCCTGGACGTGCTGCGGTTCTGGCTGGACCGCGGGGTGGACGGCTTCCGGGTCGACGTGGCCCACGGCCTCATCAAGCAGGCCGACCTGGCCGACTGGCAGGAGCCCCAGGAGATCCTCTCCGGCAACGAGATCGACAAGCCTCGTCCGCCGATGTGGGACCAGGACGGCGTGCACGAGATCTACCGGCAGTGGCGGCAGGTTCTGGACAGCTACCCCGGTGAGCGGGTGCTGGTCGCCGAGGCCTGGGTGGAGCCGGCCGAGCGGCTGGCCCGCTACGTCCGCCCGGACGAGATGCACCAGGCGTTCAACTTCGAGTACCTGCTCGCCGCGTGGACCGCACCGGCCCAGTACGCGGTGATCACCCGCTCGTTGGAGGCGACCGACTCGGTCGGCGCGCCGACCACCTGGGTGCTCTCCAACCACGACGTGGTGCGCCACGCCTCCCGGCTCGGCCTGCCGGTCGGCACCGTACGCCCCAACGGCATCGGCATCGGCGACCCGCAGCCGGACGCGGCGCTCGGTCTGCGCCGGGCCCGGGCGGCCACCCTGCTGATGCTCGCGCTGCCCGGCTCGGCGTACCTCTACCAGGGCGAGGAGCTGGGGCTCCCCGAGCACACCACGATGCCCGACGAGGCCCGGCAGGACCCGACCTGGGCGCGCAGCGGGCACACCCAGCGCGGCCGGGACGGCTGCCGGGTGCCGATCCCGTGGGAGGCCGACGCCCCGTCGTACGGCTTCGGGCCGACCGACGCGAGCTGGTTGCCGCAGCCCGCGCTCTGGGCGGAGTACGCGCTGGACCGCCAGCGGGACGTGCCCGGCTCGACGTACGAGCTGTACCGCACGGCGCTGCGGTTGCGCCGTGCCCACGGGCTGGGCCGAGGCACCCTGGAGTGGTTGTCCTCCGGCGACGAGGTGCTGAGCCTCCGCAACGGTGAGCTGACCGTGCTGACCAACTTCGGTGCCGCCCCGGTTCCGGTGCCGGCCGGCGCCGAGGTGCTCGCCGCCAGCGCACCGCTGGACGACGACGGCGCGGTCCCGACAGACGTGACGGTGTGGCTGCGCGGCTGACCCCAACCCGACCGGCCCATTCCCGCCGACCATGGCCCCGACCGGGGCGGCGGGGGTGGGCCGGATCGCTTCGGAGCTGATGTCGTAGACGGTTCACGGCGCTCGCGGGACACCT
The DNA here is from genome assembly GCF_003857055.1 of Micromonospora inaquosa. GTDB lineage: Bacteria > Actinomycetota > Actinomycetes > Mycobacteriales > Micromonosporaceae > Micromonospora > Micromonospora inaquosa. The sequence goes on from NZ_QGSZ01000131.1 coordinate 11,279, forward strand.
CGCCCTCCGCCGCCGCCCACCGGTCCGGCCGGGCGCCGGGGGGGGGTCAGAGGCGGTCGGCTCGGTTGTGGAGCAGGTCGTGCACGTTGTCGATGTCCGCCGGTGAGGTCCGCGAGGCGAGCCAGTACATGACACCGGTCGGGATGAAGAAGAGCTGGAACGCGGCCAGCCCGACGGCGAAGTTCAGCGGTGGCGGGAATGCCGTTCGCAGTGCCTGGAAGGCCACCCCGACCAAACCGTTGCCGGCCGCGCGACCGACACCGTTGACGAGGTTGCCCAGGCTGTAGACAGTGCCCCGGTGCTCCGGCGGGTTGACGTCGGCGATCAACGCGAACCAGTTCGGCGAGTTGGCCGAGGTCAACGCGAGCGCCACGATCGCGGTGAGCAGGCTCAGCCCGACCGACGGCTCGGTGAACACACTGGCCAACACCGCACCGATCACCGCGCCGCCGCTCGCACCGTCCGGCACGTCGATGGTCACCGGGACGAAGAACAACACCAGGTAGAACGGCAGCGCGGCGAGGATGCCGACCGAGGCGACAAGTGCCCGCCCTCGCGGCGTACGCCGTTGCACCGCGTCGCCGATCAGCCCACCCACGATGGACAGCACCCCGCCGAGCTGGAACAGGGTGGCGAAGACGCTGCCCACCACCACCGCGGTCGACGTCGAGTAACCCTGGGCCTCGGCCCGCTCGGCGAAGAGCACCGGCAGCCAGACCAGCGAGCCGAACGCGGCCTGCGCGGTCAAACCCTGCAGGATCAGCCACCGGTTGGTCCGCCGGGCCAGGATGCGCGGCAGGTCGGCGCGACTGATCCGGTAGTCGTAGTCGGCACCGGCGTCCAGCCTGCCGGCCAGTTCCGGCTCGCTCTGGCCGCGCCGAATGTCGTACGTGAAGAAGTAGGCCACCGTGGCGACCAGGCCGACGCCGGTCAGCAGCAGGAACGGCCGCCGCCAGTCGGCCGCCCCGAGCAGCCCGCCGACGAGCGTGCCCGCGAGGGTTCCGACCCCCTGGGAGAGCCCCCAGAAGCTCATCACCAGCCCGCGCCGGGTCGGTGAGATCAGGTCGGTGACCACGGAGAAGCCGACCGAGCCGACCGCGCCGAGGCCGACCGCCGCGACCAGCTGCGCGGTCAGGAACGTCAGGTAGCCGCCGGCGAACGCGCTACCTCCGGTGCCCGCCGCCCAGAGGAGCGTGCCCACCATGAGCAGCGGCTTGCGATTGGTCCGGTCACCGACGTACGCCCAGCCGACGGCCGCGACCGAGCTGACCAGGAAGCTGACCGCGGTGACCACGCCGAGCAGCCGCCCGGACACGTCGAACGCGTCGGAGATCGGGCCGTACAGCGGGGGGACCAGCCCGATCGCCACGTTGTCCAGCGAGGCGAGCAACACGAACACCACGACGCTGTACAACCGGTGCGCCGGCCCGCCGCCCCGACCGTGCGGGCGCAGGCCGGGCCCGCCACTCGTCACCGTCATGACCGGCAGCCAACCAGACTCCGTGCACGAGCCCGTCACGCGGGTGGGTGCCGGTCACCGTGGACCCGCACCCACCCCGTGTCGATCCCGACGCTCAGCGCCGGTCGAGCACCAACCCGCGGGCCGCGGCGTACTGGTCGCGGACCATGGGGACGGCCGCTGCCGCGTACTCCTCGGTGCCCTCGAGCGCCCAGGTCGGTGGCGCGTCGCCACCCAGGGCGACCCATGCGGCCTGCCGGGCGGCCCCGTCCGCGACGTACTCGCCGGCGGGCGGGACGACGACCGGGCAACCGAAGACCTGCGGGGCGATCTGACGCACCGCGGCCGACCGGGCCCCGCCGCCGATCAGGATGACCCGGCGGGCAACGGCACCCTGAGCGGTCAACGCGTCCAGGCCGTCGGCGAGCGCGCAGAGCATGCCCTCCACGGCGGCCCGCGCCAGGTGCGCGGGGGTCGAGGTGCGCAGGGTCAGCCCGTGCACCGCACCGGTGGCGAGGGGCCGGTTCGGCGTCCGCTCACCCTCCAGGTACGGCACCATGACCAGCCCGTCCGCTCCGGCTGGCGCGGAGAGCGCCAGCTGGGCCAGCTCGTCCAGGTTGACGCCGAGCATCGCGGCGGCGGCGTCCAGCACCCGGGCGGCGTTGAGCGTGGCAACCAGCGGCAGGAAACGACCGGACGCGTCGGCGAAGCCCGCCACGGCGCCGCTCTCGTCGGCCGCCGGCACGTCCGCGACGCTGAACACGGTGCCGGACGTGCCGATCGAGACGATCACGTCACCCGGCCCGGCGCCGACACCGAGCGCGGCAGCGGCGTTGTCCCCGGTGCCCGCGCCGAGCAGCGCGCCACCCGACCCACCCAGGTCGTCGGCGAGCTTTCCCGCCGACTCGGCCGGACCGAGCACCTCGGGCACCACCAACCGCCGGCCGAAGCCCTGCTCCAGCAGATCCAGTCGGTAGTCACCGGTGGCCGGCGACCAGTAGCTGGTGCCGCTGGCGTCGCCCCGGTCGGTGCGCAGCGCGCCCAACCCCGGTGCGCCGGCCAGCCGCCAGGTCAGCCAGTCGTGTGGCAGGCAGACGGCGGCCACCCGGGCCGCCAGCTCCGGCTCGTGCCTGGCCAACCACCGCAGTTTGGTCAGGGTGAAGCTGGCCACCGGAACGCTGCCGGTGGCCTCCGCCCAGAACCGACTCCCGGCCGAGCCGCCGCCGGCCTCCTCGATGAGGTCGGCGGCGGCGTCGGCGGATCGGGTGTCGTTCCACAGCAGCGCCGGGCGGACCACCCGGCCGTCCTCGTCGAGACACACCATGCCGTGCTGCTGGCCGGCGACGGAGACCGCCGCCACGTCGGCCAACCCGCCGGCCTGGTCCGCGGCGCTACGAAGCGCCTGCCACCAGGCTTCCGGGTCGACCTCCGTGCCGTCCGGGTGCGGTGCCCGGCCCTGCCGGAGCAGGGCACCGGTCTCCGCGTCCCGGATCACCACCTTGCAGGACTGGGTGGACGAGTCAACGCCTGCGACCAACGGCATGGCGGGGCCTCAGCGGGCGCCGAGCAGGTGCTCGACGGCGAGCTGGTTGAGCCGGACGAAGGCGAAGCCCCGGGCGGCCACCGCGTCCACGTCGACATCCTCGAACGCGGACCGGTCGGCCAGGAACTCCTCGTAGCCCTCGCCGTCGCCCAGCGTCGGGGTGCTCAGCTCGCCGACCTTGCTGGCGGCGAGCGCCTCGATCACCTCGGGGTCGGCGCGGAACGCCGCGGCGCGCTCCTTGAGCAGCAGGTAGGTGCTCATGTTGGCAGCCGCGGAGGCCCACACCCCGTCCATGTCCTCGGTACGGGAGGGCTTGTAGTCGAAGTGCCGTGGCCCGTCGTAGGTCGGCCCACCGTTGGGGCCGCCGTTCTCCAGGAGGTCCACCAGGGCGAACGCGTTCATCAGGTCACCGTGGCCGAAGACCAGGTCCTGGTCGTACTTGATGCCGCGCTGGCCGTTGAGGTCCAGGTGGAACAGCTTGCCCTGCCAGAGCGCCTGGGCGATGCCGTGGGCGTAGTTGAGCCCGGCCATCTGCTCGTGGCCGACCTCCGGGTTGAGGCCGACCATCTCCGGGTGGGCCAGCTGGGAGATGAAGCCGAGCGCGTGCCCGATGGTGGGCAGCAGGATGTCGCCGCGCGGCTCGTTGGGCTTGGGCTCCAGGGCGAACCGCATGTTGTAGCCCTTGTCGATCACGTACTGGGTGAGCAGGTCCACCGCCTCGCGGTAGCGGTCCAGGGCGGCCTGGACGTCCTTGGCGAGGTCGTACTCGGAGCCCTCGCGGCCACCCCACATCACGAAGGTGCTCGCGCCCAGCTCGGCGGCCAGGTCGACCTGGCGCAGCACCTTGCGCAGCGCGAAGCGACGGACGTCGCGGTCGTTGCTGGTGAAGCCACCGTCCTTGAAGATCGGGTGGGTGAAGAGGTTGGTGGTGACCATCGGCACCACGAGGCCGGTCTCGTCGAGGGCCTTGCGGAACCGGGCGATGTGCTGGTCCCGGGTGGCCGCGTCGACGCCGAACGGGATCAGGTCGTCGTCGTGGAAGGTGATGCCGTACGCGCCCAGCTCGGCGAGCCGGTGCACTGCCTCGACCGCGTCGAGCTCGGGACGGGTGGCGTCACCGAACGGGTCGCGCGCCTGCCAGCCCACGGTCCAGAGCCCGAAGGAGAACTTGTCGGCGGGGGTGGGACGGGGTGCCATGAGCGACCTCCGGGGTGGTGTTGTCCGCTATTTGTTCAGCGATTGAATTATTTGCCCACCCTATGGCACTGTCAAGGGGTGAGCCTCACCCACGCCCCGGCCGGCGCAGTCCGTCAGGGCAGTCTGCGCGAGCTCAACCTCGCCCTGGTCCTCGGTCGGATCGCCGCAGCCGACCGACCTCCCTCCCGAGCCGACCTGGCGACCGCGACCGGCCTGACCAGAGCCACCGTCTCCGCGGTGGTCGAGGACCTGCTCGCCGGCCGACTGGTCAGTGAATCCGACCCCGCGCCCCGCTCGGGCGCCGGCCGCCCGGCGCGCGGACTGGTCCTGGCCGAACAGGGGCCGGCCGGGCTCGGCCTGGAGGTCAACGTCGACTACCTGGCAGTCTGCGTGGTGGACCTCGCCGGCCAGGTCCGGCACCGCACGGTGCACCGGGCCGACCTGCGCCCGGTGGCCCCCGCCGACGCCCTGGCCCGCCTGGTCGAGATGGCCGGGGCAGCCCGCGACGACGCCGCCCGGCACGGCCTCACCCTGGTCGGGGCCGCGCTCGCGGTGCCCGGCCTGGTGGACGACGCCGGGCTGGTGAGACTCGCGCCGAACCTCGGCTGGCGCGACGTGCCGGTGCCCGCGCTGCTCGCCGAGCACCCCCCGCTGATCGAGCAGGTGCCCGGAGTCCCAGCGTTGACCGTGGACAACGAGGCCAACCTCGCCGCGCTCGGCGAGTTGCACTCTCAACCACCCGGCCCGTCCAGCTTCCTGCACATCTCCGGAGAGGTGGGCATCGGCGCCGGCATCGTGCTGGGCGGCGCGCTGTTCCGCGGCGTACGCGGGTGGAGCGGCGAGATCGGGCACCTTCCGGTCCACCCCGAAGGCCGCCCGTGCCGCTGTGGCGGGCAGGGCTGCCTGGAGCAGTACGCCGGCCAGGAGGCGATCGTGTCCGCCGCCGGGCTGGCCCGGTCGGAGCTTCCCGCGGACACCGGGACCGCCCGGTTGGCCGAGTTGGCCGAGGCCGGCGACCCCGACGCGCTGCGGGCGCTGCGCGACGCCGGAACGGCGCTCGGCGTCGCGGTGGCCGGCGTCGTCAACCTGCTCGACCTGGACACCGTGGTGCTCGGTGGCGGTTACGCGGCGCTCGCACCCTGGCTGTGCCCCCCGGTCCTCGCCGAGATCGACGCCCGGGTGCTCACCGCCGCCTGGTCGCCGGTCACGGTCCGGCCGTCGACGCTCGGCGCGGAGGCCGCCGCGGTGGGTGCCGCCGGCTCGGTCGCGCGCCGGATCATCGCGCAGCCCGCCGGCTGGCTGGCCCGCTCCGGCTGAACGCCACCCCGCGCCGCGACCGACGGGCCGGTCGCGCCGGCGTGACCGGCGGTCCGGCGTGATCAGGCGGTCCGGCGTGGTCAGGCGGTACGGCGTGATCAGGCGGTCCGGCGTGGTCAGGCGGTACGCGCCACCGGCGGGTCGCCGGCCGGCCACTCTCGGGCGAGGCCGCCCGATCCTTCCGGGCTGCCCGTAGCGCCCGTCCACACCGGGCGGGTCTGCCGAGCCGAATCGGCCGGCCAGTCCCCCGACCGCCCACCGGGACGGTCCGGGTCGTCCGGCCAGCCTCCCTCGCCCGTCGGCTCGCCGGGCGTCGCCGTTTTCTGCGTCTGCTGGCGGCGGGCGGTCTCGTCGAACTCCCGCAACCCGCGCAGCAGCGCGTCGCGGCCCTCCCGGCTCATCCCGGTCAGCACGGCGGCGAGTTGGGCCTGCCGGTCGGCCCGCAGCTCGGCGAGGAGCCGGCGGGCCTCCGGGGTGAGGTGCAGCGAGATCTCCCGCCGGTCGAAGCGGCCCGGCTCGCGCTCCAGCATGCCGGCGGCGACCAGCCGGTCGCAGAGACGGCTGGCGGAGCTGAGCAGCATGTCGAGTCGAGTGGCGAGCCGACGCAGGTTGATCCCGTCGGCCTGCTCGACCACCATCACCGCCCGTAACTGGGCGCCGGAGACGCGGTTGGCGGTCCCCTCCCGGGCAGACTCCCAGATCCCCAGCAGGGCAGCAGCCGCCGCGTCCAGCGCGGCAGCCATACTCGTCTCGGGGTCCGTCGGACGGTTCAGTTCGGCCATGGTGGCCCGAGAGTACTCCGAACCCACTGGTGGTCGAGCTTTCACCGAGGGAGTGACGATGAGCAAACCGGTCGATCGGGCACGACGTGCCCTGAACGAGACACCAGCTGACCGGCTCGTCGGTGGTATCGCAAACGTGCTCGCCCGGTCGTACGGGATCACCGAGGCCGAGCTCTACCAGGTCGACTACCGGCTCGCGGAGCTGCTGCCACTCACCGACGGTGACTCGATCACGAGCCCCGGGCACCCCGCCTGGCGCGCCTTCGACCACCAGTCGCCGATAGTGACCGACGGCATCGCCTGGATGCCGGTCACCATGCGGGGCGAGCGCCGAGGCGTGCTGCGCCTGTCGCCCGTGCCGGACGACCAGGAGGTCGTCACCGCGCTGGCCCAGATCGCCACCGCGCTCGCGCACGAGGTGGCGGCGGTCTCCGCCGGCACCGACGTCTATCGGACGGCCCGGCGCAGCCAACGCCTCACCCTGGCCGCCGAGATGCAGTGGGACCTGCTCCCCGGCCGCAGCCGGATCCGTCCCTCGTTCAGCCTGGCCGGGCAACTGGAGCCGGCGTACGCGGTGCGCGGCGACAGCTTCGACTGGTCCGACGACGGGGAACAGCTCTGGTTGTCCACCATCAACGGCACCGGCGAGGGCGTGGCCGCCTCCCTGCTCACCTCGCTGGCCACCCACGCGCTGCGCAACGCGCGTCGGGCCGGGCTGAGCCTGGCCGACCAGGCCGCCCTCGCCGATCAGGCCATCTACGACCTGTACCGGGGCGAGCAGCACATTTCCGCGTTGCTGATGGAGCTGGACCTGCGCTCCGGGATGATGACCGTGGTGGACGCCGGGTCGCCCCGACTGGTCCTGCTACGCGGCGGCGAGGTCACCGAGCAGCCGCTGGAGGCGCAGTTCCCGCTGGGCATGTTCGAGGCGACCGACTACCGCGAGCAGACGTTCCCGATGGAGCGCGGCGACCGGGTCTTCGTGGTCAGCGACGGGGTGGTGGAGGCCACCGGGCAGCACACCCGCTACGGCGAGACGGCACTGGACCGGTTCCTGCGGCGGACCGGGCCGATGGCACCCCTGGACGCCGTCCGGTCGCTGATCGGTGATCTGCGCGCGTTCGTGGCCGGTGACCTGGTCGACGACGCGGTGGTCGTCTGCCTGGACTGGACCGGCCCGCAACCGTGACCGGTGGTCAGTACGCTCCGCGGCCGTTCACCACCGCGCCGAAGGTCTTCCAGAGGATGGTGAGGTCCGCGGTGAGGGACCAGTTCTCCACGTAGTAGAGGTCGAGCCGGATGCCGTCCTCCCAGCTCAGGTCGGAGCGACCGCTGACCTGCCACAGGCCGGTCATGCCGGGCTTGACCAGCAGCCTCCGGGCCACGTCACCGTCGTAGCGGGCCACCTCCGAGGGCAGCGGCGGGCGGGGCCCGACCAGGCTCATCTGACCCAGCAGCACGTTGACCAGTTGCGGCAACTCGTCCAGTGACCATTTGCGCAGCAGCCGGCCCACGCGGGTCACCCGGGGGTCGTGGCGCATCTTGAACATCAGGCCGTCGGTCTCGTTGCGCGCGGTCAACTCGGCGAGCAGCGCGTCGGCGTTCACCACCATGGTGCGGAACTTGAACACGCCGAACTCCTGCCCGCCCCGGCCGACCCGGACCTGCCGGAACAGCACCGGACCTCGACTGTCCAGTTTGATGGCCAGGGCGATGAACGCGATCAGCGGCAGCAGGACCGCCAGCGCCAGCGACGAGACGGACCTGTCGACGAGACCCTTCACCAGCTTGCGGACGCCGCGGAACTCGGGCGCCTCGACGTGGATCAGCGGCAGGCCCGCGACCGGGCGGGTGTGGATCCGCGGGCCGGCGACGTCGGTCAGCGCGGGTGCCACGACCAGGTCGACGCCGGTCCCCTCCAACTGCCAGCCGAGGCGGCGCAGCCGGGTCGCGGTCAGCTCACCGGAGGCGGTCACCGCGACCGTGTCCGCGCCGATCGCGGTGGCGGCCTCCGGGATGCCCCGGAACGACCCCACCACCGGCACGTCACCCAGCCGCTGCGCCACCGGCGCGAGCAGCGCGTCCGGGATGCAGGCACCCACCACCTGATAGCCGGCGTACGGCTCGCGGCGCAACGTGTGGACCAGCTCCAGCACGTGCGCGGTGTCGCCCACCACCAGCACCTTCCGGGACCAGCCGGCGCCGACCGAGCGGGCCCGGTGCAGCCGCTTGCGGGCGGCGAAGCGCGCCACCTCCAGCCCGACGGTGCCCACCGCGAAGGAGATGCCGAGGAAGCCCCGGGAGACTCCGACGTCGGCGATGTAGCCGATGATGGCGATCGCCCCGGCCAGACGCAGGCTGGCGGAGCTGACCCGCCGGTACTCGTCCGCCCCGTAGCCGATCACCCGGTCGTCGTAGCAGCCGAGCGCCTTGAGCGAGATCAGCCAGGCCAGCACCAGCCCGGGGGCGACCAGCACGTACGGGATCTCCGAGCCGGTCGGCTCGCCCTCACCGAAACGGGCGACGTACCCGATCAGCAACGCGATGATGAGGATGGTGGTGTCCAGCACCACCAGGACCCGAACGTAGGACCGTTCGTCGGCTCGCGCCACCAGCCCGGCGCGTCGACCGTCGGGCTCCGCCGACGTGGCGGGGGTCAACAGTGTCGCCACGCTCACCGGCCCTCCCACTCTGTACAGGATGGCCCCGGCCAACGGGTCGGACCGGAGGCGGACCGACTATGCCGGAACAGTCGACATCCTGCCTTGACAACTATGACTGCCGATTGCTTCCGACGTATTGCCGTCACTTTTCTTCAACAACTTGGCGGCCGAAAAGGGGTCTGCCACACCGAATCGACGGGTGCGGCAGACCCTTCGACGTCTGAGCGTCAGATCAGCGCGGGGCTGGCGGACGCCGTGCGATGGCGCTGAGGAAGATGCTGCCGATCTCGCTCGGGTCCTTGGTGACGAAGACATCGCCACCGGTCACCTTGGTGATCGACTCCAGCTCTGCCTTGCTGACGCCCTCACCGATACCGATCATGATGACCTGGACCGGCCGCTCCGGGTCGGCGAGCTGCTTGAGCTTGCCGAGCAGCTGCTGCTGGTTGAGGCCGTTGTCGTCCTCGTTCTTGCCGTCGGTGAACAGCACGATCGAGTTGACCCGGCCGGGCTGCCAGTTCTCCTGCACCGCCTGGTACGCGGCCAGCATGGTGTCGTAGAGGCCGGTGTCGCCGCTGGAGGGCTTGATGGTGGCGAGCGCGCCTTCCAACTGGCCCCGCTGGCCGGAGAGCGGGCCGATGGGGACCAGCTCCCGGTAGTCCCGGCTGCCGACCAGCCTGGTGGAGAACGTCCACAGACCGATCGACCAGGAGTCGTCGAAGAGGCCGAGGCCGCGGCGGGCCGCGTCGACGGTGACCTCCTCACGGCTGCGGTTGTTGGCGCTCGGCACCTTGTCCTTCATCGAGCCGGAGACATCGATGACGGCCAGCATCCGACCGGACTGGGTGGCGATGGACCAACTGGAGACCACCCGCTGGATGGCGGCCGGGTCCAGGCCACCCGCGGCGGTGCCGCCGTTCGCCGGTGCGGTGGGCGCGCCGCCGGACGGGCTCGGCGCACCCTGTGGCGCCTTGAAGCCCTCGCCCCAGTTGCCGTCCGGCGCGCGCAGCGACTGCGCGGCGAGCCGGTCACGGAACGAGGGGCTGGTGAGCAACTCGAACAGCACCCGGGCCGCCGACGCCTTGCTCGGCTCGATGCCGGGCAGCACCGCGTACGGGTAGTCCAGCGGCATCGGCGCCGGCTCCATGTAGAGCGCGGCCAGCGACACCGGCGGCTTCTGGTTGTTGTACGCGATCACGTCTTCTTCGGACAGCGCCGCCGCGCCGAGGCCACTGGCGATGGACGTCGCGTCGTTGGACTTCGGGAAGCGGGCCAGCAGGTCGTTGCGGAGCGAGGAGCGGCCGGTGGCCAGTGCGCGGAGCGCGCCGACGGTGTTGCGCTGGGCGTCGCCGCCTGCGGCGCTGGCGGCGGCGGTCAGCGAGAGCAGACCGGACAGGCCCGCCGCGTCGCGGGTCGGCTCGACGATCCCGGTCCGCAGCGGCGTGCTGCTGTTGACCTGCTTGAGCAGGTCGGTCCAGTTGAACTTCTTGTCCGGCCAGCCGAGCCGGGTGGCGATCGGCTCGGGCATCGCGACGACGATCGGGCTCCGCGCGATGGACGCGCCGTTGGTCGGAGCGAACGCCGTCGCGTCCTTCTTCAACCGCAGCAGCCAGGTCGAGGAGTCGGGCACCCAGACGTCCGGGCTGACGGCGGTGCCGCTGGCCTGCCCCACGCCGGCCAGCACGGCGCCATGCTTGGCCGCCACCACGGCCGCCACATCAACCGGGTCGGACGCGGAGACGTCGACCCGGATGCAGGTCGGGCCTACCGCGGCGCCATCCTTCACCCACTGCGACGCGGCGGCGTCCACCGCCGGCGCGAGTTCGGAAGCGACCGCCACGGCGAGCCGGATCTCCCCCGAGCAACTGGGCTGGATCAACTCCCGGTAGCCGAACCACGCGCCCGTCGTCACGACGAGCACCCCCACCGTTGCGGCGGCGGCGGCTAGGTGGAGTTTCGAACGCATGCGATGGCGGCCTGCTGACACGGTGACCATCTTGCGTACTAGGTGCCGTCTCTGCCACATCCGTTCGGACTAAAGTTACGCAGGAGAAACAGTTCGGCCCTTTTTTGCAACACAGAGTGACGTGGCAGCCTCGTGGCGTTGCCAAACCAGTGGCACCCTCACGTCCGCATGCGACGCTCAGGGCAGCACGCACGTCGGGCTCGGCACCGGCACCGGCTCGCCGACCGCCTCCGGGACTCCGGTGTCAGCGTCGCGCCGGAACACCCGCACCATGTCCGCCCGCTCGTCGGCGACGTACAGGTGCTCCCCGATCAGGGCGAAGTGCCGAGGCCACTCGCCACCGGTGTCCACTTCGGCCACCAGCTCGGGCAACTCCCCGACCAGGGTGAAGACCGCCAGCGTCCCCACCCCACGATTGGCGACGTAGAGGAAACGGCCGTCCGGGGCGACCGCGACCTCGGACGGCTGGACGTGACCGGCCCGCTCGCTCGCCTCGACCCGCCCGCGCTGATGCAACGCGCCGTCGTCGGTCAGCTCGTACGCGGTGACCGAGGCGTCCAGTTCACCGACGAGGTAGCAGCGCCGCCCGTCCGGGTGCCGGGCCAGGTGCCGGGGGCCGGTGCCCGGCGTCGTACGCATCCGCGGCGCACGGGGCACCAGTCGTCCGGTCGCCGCGTCCAGGTCGTACCGGTAGACCGAGTCGGTGCCGAGATCCACGGCGAAGGTCGGCCCTCGGCCCGCTCCCGGCGAGACCATGTGGGCGTGGGCGTGGTCCTGGCGCTCCGGGTCGGGACCGTGCCCCTCGTGCACCACCAGGTCGGTGCGCTCGCCGGGGACGCCCTGCGGGTCGAGTGGGAAGACCGCGATGCTGCCGCTGCCATAGTTGGCCGCCAGCAGGTGGTCACCGCCGGGCAGCACCGCCAGATGGCAGGGCTCGGCGCCGCCGGTCGACCGGCTGCCGAGCGGGTCCAGCGCACCGTCCGCGCCGACCTGCCAGGCGCTGATCTCCCCGTCGGTCAGCTCGTTGACCGCGTAGAGCACCGGCTGGGTGGGGTGCCTCGTCAGGAAGGAGGGGGACGGGGTGACCGCGACCGTGCCGAGTGGGGTCAGCGCCCCGGTGGTCGGGTCGCGACGTGCCGCGACGATGCCGCTGCCCCGTCCACCACTCTGCGCGGTGTAACCCCCGATGTGGACGACCTCACCCTGACCGTTCACGTACCACTCCTCCGCCGGCATCCTCCGTTGATCCAACCAGAGGCTGCCCGCGTTGCCCGCCCGTTAACCAGCTTTCCGGCTTGGTTCTCAGGCGGCCGGCACCGGTTCGCCGCGCTGTCGGGCGACGTGCTCCACCAGAGAGATCAACACCATCTTTCCGGACTGCCGGTCCCGGGCGTCACAGAGCACCATCGGCACCTCCGGGTCCAGGTCGAGCGCTCGGCGTACGGTCTCCAGGTTGAACCGGCGGGAGCCGTCGAAACAGTTCACGCCCACCACGAACGGGATGCCGCGCTGCTCGAAGTAGTCGATGGACGGGAAGCAGTCGGCCAGCCGCCGGGTGTCGGCGAGCACCACCGCGCCGAGCGCGCCGAAGGCCAGCTCGTCCCAGAGGAACCAGAACCGGTCCTGACCCGGCGTGCCGAACAGGTAGACCTGCAGGTCGTCGTTGATGGTGATCCGGCCGAAGTCCATCGCCACCGTGGTGGTGGACTTGCCCTCCACGCCGGAGATGTCGTCGGTGCCGATCCCGGCGCCGGTCAGCACCTCCTCGGTCTGCAAAGGACGGACCTCGCTCAGGGCGCTCACCAAGGTCGTCTTGCCAGCCCCGAAGCCTCCCGCGATGAGGATCTTCAGTGCCAGCGGGATGGTGGTGCTGGTGCCCACCTGGTCATAGCGCACGGAGTCCACTGACCACCGCCTTGAGGATGTCGTCGTCGGGAAGAAGGCCTGCGGTCGGCGGCTCGTGCACCGCGACCAGGCCCTCGGCGAGGAGATCACCGAGCAGTACCCGGACCACGCCGACCGCGAGGTCCAACTCGGCTGCCAGTTCGGCCACTGACACCGGCCGGTGGGCCAACGCGACCAGCCGTCGATGCTCCGGCAGCAGGTGCGGGTGGCTCGCCGCGTCGACGTCCGAACCGGCCAGCACGAACGCGACCAGGTTGAACTTGTCGACGGCGGAGCGTACCCGGCCTCCGGTGAGCGTGTACGGGCGCATCACCGGGCCGGCGTCACCGTCCAGCCACTCGTGCTGCGGCCCGGGCGGCTCAGTCCGCATCTCCGGTGCCCGCTGCCGATCGGGCCGGCGCGGCGAGGCTCTCCCCCACCCGGATCACCAGCATCGCCATCTCGTACGCGACCAACCCGATGTCCGCGTCGGCGTCGCTCACCACGGCCAGGCAGGCGCCCTGCCCGGCGGTGGTGACGAAGAGGTACGCGGCCTCCATCTCCACCACGGTCTGCCGCACCGGGCCGCCGTCCACGTGCCGGCTGGCACCCCGGGCCAGGCTGGAGAAGCCGGCGGCGAGCGCACAGAGGTGCTCGGCGTCGGAACGATCCAACTCGGCCGAACAGCCGAGCAGCAGGCCGTCGGCGGAGAGCACCACCGCCTCCCGGGCTGCCGGAACCCGTTGCACCAGCTCGTCGAGCAACCAGTCGAGACCGTCGCTCTGCTTCGTCGAATGCCGCACTAGGCGTCCCTCTCAGTCGCGGTCGGTGATTCGGGGGTCGTCGGCGGGTCGGTGGGATCCGCCGGGCTGCTCGACGCTGCCGGACCGCTCGACGCCGCCGGGCCGCTCGACGCTGCCGGACCGCTCGTCGCCACCGGGCCCGTCGACGTCGGCCGTGGCGTCGGAGTGATGGCGGTGGCACGGCCGCGCGCCGTCCCGGCCTGGAGCGCCGCCATCACCTGGCGGACCTCCTCCGGCGAACGGGGTGACGGCGTGTCGTTGACAGTCGACCGGGGTTGGGCGGCGGGGGTACGACGTCGCAC
>NZ_QGSZ01000350.1 GCF_003857055.1 Micromonospora inaquosa
GCCCAGCCCTCCTGTGTGATCAGCAGCACCACGGTCCGCTTGATCGACTCGGCTTTCGTGAAATCGGGGTATCCCAGCGCGCGCGACACCGCGATATCAAGAAAGCCGAGTCGATCAAGCGCCGGCGCGAGTGCGGACGGCCCGCGCATCGCGGCAACCTGGCGGGCGCGACGCACGACCGGGCGACGTCAGTCGCGACGCACGACGGGGCCGGCGTCAGTCGCGACGGACGACGGCACGGCGGGGCCGACGTCAGTCGCGACGGGCGACGGCACGGTGTCAGTGGGCGCGACGCACGACGGGGCGACGTCAGTGGTCGCGGCGCCCCTGCGGACGGTGCTGCGCCACGCTGCCCTGGATCGCCTCCCACACGCTGCGTCCGGCCTGTCGCAGCGTCTCCCCCGCCTGCTCGGCGAGTTGAGCCGCACCCTGCGCCGCGCTCTGGGCCGCCGCCTGCGCCGCGCCTGGCAGGCCACCGTCGCCATCCCCGGACGGGCTCGGACCGGTCCCAGCCGACTGATCGGGCTTGCTGCGGGTGTCCCCGGCCGCCGACCCTGCCGGCCCTTCGGGGCGTTGCGGACCCCGGCCCGTCCCGGCCGGCTGCTGGCCCTCCGGATGCGCCTGGTCGGCTGACCCGGGGCCGCCAGCGAGCGGGCCGGGTCCTCCGGCACTCGGTTCCGACCCGACCGCACCTGCCCCGGACCGACCCGCCTCCGGCCGACCCGCCTCCGGCCGATCAGGGTCAGGCCGGTTAGAGCCAGGCCCACCAGAGCCAGGCCGACCCGGACCGGGCCGATCACGGTCGACCGACGGTCCGGCTGCTCCGGCCTGCCGGCCCGGCTCGTCGCGTACGCCGTCTGAGCGCCGACTCGACGCCTTGATCTCCGCGGTACCTGAGGCGAGCTGCTGGGTGCTGCGCTCCACCTCGTCGATGGCCGTGCCTGCGAGGGCCTCGATGATGTGTGGGTTGTTGTCGAGCGTGTCGAGCGCTCGTCCCAGGATTCTGGTGAGCTGCTCCAGCCGGACCCGCAGTTGCGCTTCGGCGTTCACCCCGTTGACGTTTAACTCGCCGCCGTTGAGGTGCACCCGTACGCCGGCGTCGACCTGGAGCAGGTTGGCTACCCGGGCGCGCAGCGACAGGTCGGCCTCCAGGCCGTCGACGGCCAGCCGGATGGAGTCGACGGAGACCTTCGGAATGTCGAGCAGGACGTCCGGGTTCCCGCTGTCGATGTCCCGGTCCGGTTCCCGCTGCTGCCCGCTCTCGCTCATGTTCTCCCGCCCCGCCTGCACCGACTCGGTCGTCCGAGCCGTTCGGCGCGGTTACCCGCTTTCCGGTGAGGCATCCCGTCCGTGACGACCCGGCGACCCTCTGTCTGGAACCGGGCACCTCACGAAGCTGCACACCCGGGCATCAGCCGGTATGGTCCGGGCCTATGGGACAGGAATTGACTGATCCGGCCGACATCCGGCAGGACGTCGACCAGTTCTCTCTCCGGTGCGGTCTTCTCGTCCCGGGTTCCGCCGAGCACGCGTTCGCGGTCTTCACCGCGGAGCTGACCGACTGGTGGGTCACCGAGTACACCTGGTCCGGCCCGGATGCGTTGGCCGAGCTGGGCATGGAGCCGCGGGCCGGTGGCATGCTCTACGAGTTGGGCCCGTACGGTTTCCGCGCCGACTGGGGCCGCGTGCTCACCTGGGATCCGCCTCGTCGGCTGGTCTTCGTCTGGCAGATCGGCCCCGACCGGGCACCGGTGCCGGACCCGGCCCGCGCGAGCGAGGTCGAGGTGCTGTTCCATTCCGAGGGGCCGGAACGCACCCGGGTCGAGTTGGAGCATCGGCATTTCGACCGGCACGGCGAGGCCGCCGAGGGTTACCGCAAGGCGCTCACCGCCGGCTGGCACGAGTTGCTCACCCGCTACGTCGCCGCGGTGTCGCGCCACCGCCCCACCACGACAGCCTGAGGCCTCACCGGCTGAGCTGCCGATCGACGGCCGCGCCGCCGAGGTCCCGACCACCAAGATTCGCGCGTTGGCCGGCTTCGGCCCCCGAGCCGAAGCCGGTGCCGCCCAACCGGCGCGGCGGTGCGGTACGCAGCCGTGGGTACTCCTCGGTGAGCCGTCGCTGGACCCGGTCGGACCGGTCGGCCAGCACCAGCGCCATCGACGGAGTGCCCGACTCGCTGGCCGCCGCCGACTCGGCGGCCCAGAGTCGGCCGCCCACCACCTCGGCGAATCCGGCCAGCCAGGAGCGACGGAAGGCCGCCGGGTGGTCGTCCGCGGGCACCTTGGTGGCGGCCAGGCCGTGCGCCGCCTGCACGAGCAGTGAGGTGAAGAGCAGATCGACCCGTTCCAGGTCGCTGGCGAAGCCGAAGAGGTGCATGGCGAACCCGTTGCCCTGCCTGCGGCGTACGCACCGGCAGCGCAGGGGCTCGGCCACCGCGGCGAGTAGGCCGACCTTGTCGCGGGCGTACGGGGCGACGATGTCGAGCACCCGATCGCCGACCGGGTCGGTGGTCGGGTCCTTGGCGGCGAGCAGTGCCCGGTCCACGCCGTAGCGGGCGATCAGTTCGGTCGCCTTGGCGGTGAACGCGGCCGACTCAGCGGGCGTGCAGGCCGGATCCTCGGCCTGGGCCAGCAGCTTGCGCACCTTGCTGAGCATGGCTTCGGACATGCCTACAGAGCTACCACACGGCCCGGACATGATCGGGGCCACGCCGGCATCGATCGATACGTATCATCGTCACGATCAGATGATCAGTCTTGTACGGACGGTCAGTTAACTGTTTCCGGAGGAACGGATGCCATCCCCGACCGCTCGCCTGCTCGCCGTCGCCACGGCCACCGCACTGCTCACCGCCGGCACGCCCGCCCAGGCGGAGCCGACGACACCGACCACACCGGTCAGCTCCGGGTCGAACGCGTTCGCCCCACTCGCCACCTGTTACGGCGGGGCGGTCCGGTCGTACTTCGAGACCGGCCGCTACGGCGGCTCAGCCGGCCAGTACCGCACCACGACGCGCTGTCGCGACATCAACGTCCGCAACGCGAGTGTGTACGCCACTGAAGCGTGCGTGATCTTCGTGGACAAGACGAGCGCCTGCAACTACTGGACCTACCTGCCGGCGAACTCGGGCTGGATCACGGTGGCGACCGACGTCAAGGACGGCGTCAACTTCCGGGTCCGCTTCGAGAACCTGCGGTACGAGTACGAGCCACTGATCGCGTACCACGCGTTCTGACTGACCGGCGCGGTCGCGGCGTCCGCCCCCCGACGGACGCCGCGAGCGGCCGGTACCTCACCCGGCGCGACTGCGCAGGGTGGCGATCGTCGAACCGGCGAGCGTGAGCAGGCAGTCGGGGAGCAGTCCATCCGCCGCCGCCGCGCCGAACAGGGCCTCGCCGGTCGGTTCGTCCCGATTCGCGTACGCGCTGACGAAGCGGGCCACCCAGCGGGTGTCGTACCCGGCCTGGTCGATCCCCGGGAAGTCGAGCGCCGCCCCGCTGGCCGCCGGCGCGTCACCGAGCATGGTCGCCGCCAGACACCAGGCGACCCCGTACGCGCCGCTCAGGCCGGCCCGGTCGACGACCGCGTCGAACGCTCCCACCACCGCGTCTCCATCGCCGGTCAGCGCCGAGCGGAGCACGGCCGCCGCGTCATCGAACGTCTGCTGTGGTAGGTCGGTCACTCAGCGCACAGTAGGACGGGTGGTCAAGCCCACCAGCAGCCGTCACTGTCCGTGTTCAATGCGAGCGACCTGCGCATTACGCCGCCTCCACGGTCCCGCCGCCGGCCTCGGCACGCTAATGTGCGCAGCGGACCTTCGCCGGAGGAAGGACGACCCATGTTCGTATCACGCCGCTCGCGGGTAGCCACACTGGCTGCCTGCGCGACGATCCTGCTCGCCACAAGCGCCTGCGGGGATGACAAGCCCGAGGAGGCAAGCGCCCAACAGGTGCGCCTCTACGGCACGGACGGCAACATGCTCAACACCTATCCTGCGGAGTTGAAGGAACGGGCGAGTCTCGTCGACGGGATGAAGGGCACCACGCCGCTCGTCCCGCTGCCAGACGACTTCAAGAACCGGCTACGGGCCGTCAGTCCGACGCTTTCGGACTACGTGTACTCCGCCGAGACGTACGACGCGGTGGTGATCGCCGTGCTCGCCGCCCAGTTGGCCGGGAGCACCGACCCAGCCGCCATCACCAAGCAGATCGTCGCCGTGACCAACGACGGGCAGCGCTGCGAGGACCCCGCCAGCTGTCTCGCGCTGGCCCGCAACGGGCAGGACATCGAATACCGCGGTGTATCGCTGACCCGGGCCGGATTCACCGACAAGGGTGAGCCGGCCACCGCGAGCTACGCCACGCTGACCTTCGACGGGCAGCAGATCAACGACGGAAAGACCGAGTTCGTCGGCGCGGGCATCGAGTCGGCGGCGAGCACCAAGACGCCGCCGAAGCCGAAGAAGCAGCGCGCGGGCGGCGACGCCGACCAGGAACCGCTGATCCTGGGCGGCCTGTTGCCGAAGACCGGTGACCTTTCGATCGCCTACCCGCCGATGGCCGCCGGCGCCGCGCTGGCGATCAAGGAGATCAACGCCGCTGGTGGCGCGCTGGGCAAGCCGGTGACGTGGCTCGACGGCGACGACGGCACCAACCCGGCGGTGGCCAAGGCGACGGTGGCCAAGCACGTGACGGACGGCGTCAGCGTGATCATCGGCGCGGGTGGTTCGGGCATCTCCCGGGCAGTGCTCCCCGACGTGGTGCAGGCCGGGAAGATCCTCTTCTCCCCGTCCAACACCGACAGCAGCCTGACCGACGTGGACGACCAGGGCCTCTACTTCCGCACCGCCCCGCCGGACAGCCTCCAGGGCCGGGCGCTGGCCGACGTGATCCTCCGCGACGGGTCACAGAAGATCGTCATCGTCGCCCGCAAGGACTCCTACGGCGAGGGCCTGCAGGGCACCGTCCGCGACGAGCTGGAGAAGGCCGGTATCGCCAACGACCGGCTCAAGCTGCTGACGTACGAGCCGCCGGCCGACGCGAAGGCGGCGCCGGTCGACTTCAGCAGCGGCGCGAAGGAGATCAAGGAATTCGGCGCGGACGCCGTACTGATCATCGGCTTCGGTGAGTCCGCCCAGGTGATCCGCGGCCTGGCCGACGCCGGGGTGCAGATAGGGCAGTAAGCAGGACCCCAGGCTCACGACGGCCGCACCGGCTTCCCGCCGGTGCGGCCGTTTCTGGTACGGGCGATCAGCGCGGCCGGCGGCGCTCCAGGAACTCGGTCATCCGGCGGTGCTTCTCGTCGTCCTCGAATAGCACCGCCTGGCTGACCAGGTCGAGATGCGGGTGCGCGGCGGCCGGCGCGTCCACGGCCAGCTTGGTCAGCCGCACCGCCAACGGTGAACCCAGGGCGATCTCGTCCAGCAACACGTGCGCCACCGTCAGCAGCTCGTCGGGCTCGTCCACCACCCGGTTCACCAGGCCGATCCGCAGCGCCTCGGTGGCGTCCACCCGCCGGCCGGTGAAGAGCAGCTCCTTGGCCCGACCCTCGCCGATCAACGCGGGCAGCCGGTGGGTCGCCCCCGCACCGGCCAGGATGCCCAGCCGCACCTCCGGCTGGCCGAAGACCGCCCGCGCCGTGCACACCCGCAGATCGCAGGCGTACGCCAGCTCCGCGCCACCGCCCAACGCCGGGCCGTCAACTGCCGCCACGGTCGGCATCGGCAGCGCCCGAATGCGGGCGAAGGCGGCCGAGTTGATCGCGGCGAGGGCATCGGTGCGACCGCGTTCGCGGAGTTGGCCGATGTCGGCGCCACCGGCGAAAATGCCGGCCGCCCCGCCGGTGAGCAACAGCAGGCGCGGACGGGCTTCCAACTCGGCGCAGACCTGGTGCAGCTCGGCGATCAGGTCGGCATCGATGGCGTTGCGCTTCTCCGGCCGGTCCAGGGTGACCACCAGCCGGTCCGGCCGCTCCTCGATCCGCAGCCCGCTCACTGCTTGACCCCGCCTTCCCAGCGGTAGAAGCCCTGCCCGGATTTCTTACCCAGCCGCCCCGCGGCGACCATCTCCAGCAGCAGCGGCGGCGGCGCGAAGCGGTCCCCGTACGCGGTCTGGAGGGTGCGGGCGATGTCCAGCCGCACGTCGAGGCCGACCAGGTCGGTGAGCTCCAGCGGCCCGATCGGATGCCGGTAGCCGAGCACCATCGCCTTGTCGATGTCCGTCGGGCTGGCCACCTCGTCGGCAACCATCCGGATCGCCTCCAGCCCGAGGGTGACCCCGAGGCGGGAGGTGGCGAAGCCGGGCAGGTCGCGTACGACGACGGGGTCCTTGCCCAGCCGGCCGGCGAGCGCGACGGCCGCGGCGGTGGTCTCGTCGGCGGTGGCCGGGCCGACCACGATCTCCAGCAGCGCCATCGCCCAGACCGGGTTGAAGAAGTGCAGGCCGATGAAGCGCTCGGGCGCGTCCAACTCGGCGGCCAGCGCGCCGATGGCGATGCTGGAGGTGTTGCTGCCCAGCAGCTCCGGGCGCAGCGTGGCGGCGTCCCGGAGCACCGCCCGCTTCAGCTCGAGGCGCTCCGGCACCGCCTCCACGATCACCTGGGGGGTGGGTGCCACCTCGGCGAGGGTTGGGCGCAGCGTCACCCGCTGCCGGTTCGCGGCGGCCTCGTCGGCGCTCAGCTTCCCGCGCTGCACCGCCCGTTCCCACAGCTCGGCGAGCCGGTTCAGCGCTGTCGCACCCCGCTCGGGGTCCACCTCGACCAACTCGACGGCGTGCCCGGCCCCGGCCGCCACGTACGCGATGCCAAGCCCCATCGTGCCGGCACCGACGACCACGAAACGATCGCTCATCACGCCTCCCTGCCTCGCCCGTCGACGCGCGGGGTCCCCGCCACGCCGGACCGGGTGTCCCGCCCGCTCCGCTCGCTCATGGTGCGACCCTAGACAGCGCTACGACCCGGCCCATGCGTGGGGGAGCGCCGGATCGGGTACTGACGGCCCGTCAACCGAGGGAAGGACCGATCGAGATGAGCCAGGCACCGGAGAGCGTCACCGACGGGGAGATCGTGGAGACCCGAGGCGACGAGCGGGTCGAGCTGCTGCGCGCCGACACCAACAACGACGGTCAGACCGACGTGTGGGTGGTGGACACCGATGGCGACGGCAAGGCCGACCTGTTCCAGTTCGACACCGACGGCGATGGCAAGGTGGACATCACCATGGTCGACATCGACGAGGACGGCACCCCGGACGAGGTGGTCGACGGCGACGGCGGTCTCCCGCCCGAGCAGCTCCCCCCGACCGTCCAGGTCTGAGACGTACGACGGCCCCTGCTTCCGCCCGGCGGAACGCGGGGGCCGCTCGCTCAGTCGATGAGGCGCAGGGTGGCCAGATAGTAGGGGGCGTCGCGGTCGTCCACATCGGTTAGCCGCCAGCCGGTGCCGTGCACCAGGCCGGCGAACTCGTCCGCCGAGCAGACCAGGTAGTCGAACCATTCGGTGCTCAACTCGCGGTAGCGCAGCCGCAGTCGCAGCTGGCCGCCGTGCCGGCCACGTCGGCGGTTGCGCTCGTGGTAGCCGGTGTGCAGCGGGTCGCGGGTGCCGTACGGGTCGGTGCCCTGCGCGATGATCTGTGCCCCGGGTCGGGCCAGCGCGGCGAGCGCGGCCAGGAACTCGGGAGCACGCTCCCGCCCCTCGAACAGCCCGAGGTTGTTGCCGAGCAGCAGGAACGTGTCGTACCGGGCACCGTCGGCGAGGTGCGTGTCGACGGTGCCGTGCACCAGCCGCCGGACGCCGCGACGCCGGCTCACCTCCAGCGCGCCGGCGGAGGTGTCCAGCCCGGTGACCGGTACGCCGCGCTCCTGGAGTTGCAGCGCGATGCGGCCGGCTCCGGTGCCGATGTCCAGCGTCTCGCCGTACGCGCGGTCCACCGCGCGGTGGTCGTACGGCTGCCACTGCGCCGGTCCGTCCAGGTAGTGCGCGGCCGGGGCACCGTTGATCAGACCGTCGTCCCGTTCGATGATCTCGATGACCGGTCGCGGTAGCCGACCACCGACCAAGGGTCGGGGGCCCACCCCGGTGGCCACGGCGAGTGTGTCCCGCAGCAGTTCGCCGATCACGTCACCGATTAGAGGCTCAACCGTCACGACGTTCACGCTATCTGGCCACTCAGCAGCCCACGCCGGCCGTATCCTGGCGGCGTGACCACGCTGGACCGGCTGTCGGCCGAGAAGTACATCCTGCTCACGACCTTCCGTAAGGACGGTCGGGCGGTGCCGACCCCGGTCTGGGCGGTGCGCGACGGCGACGCGTTGGCGGTCTGGACCCGGGCCGACTCGGGCAAGGTGAAGCGGATCCGCCACAACGGCGAGGTGACAGTGGCACCGTGCGACGTGCGGGGTCGGCCACACGGGGCGGAGGTGTCAGCTCACGCGACGATCTACGGGGGCGGTGACACCGGTCGGGTCCGCGACCTGCTCAAGCACAAGTACCGCCTGATCGGTCGGCTGAGCCTGCTGGGCAGCCGGTTGCGTCGCGGCGAGGGCGGCACGGTCGGCATCCGGGTGACGTTGGTCGAGCCGCGGCGCTGACCTGCGGTCGGCGTTGTGCTCGGCGGGGCATGGAAAGGGGCGGCGGATCGAGATCCACCGCCCCTGACGAAAAACTGTTGCCGGCTCAGTCGCCCTGCCGCTGCTGCGGGATCTGGCCCTGCAGCAGCGCCCTGACCTCCGACTCGCGGTACCGACGGTGGCCACCCAGGGTGCGGATGGCACTGAGCTTGCCAGCCTTGGCCCACCGGGTCACCGTCTTCGGGTCGACCCGGAACATCGACGCCACCTCGGCCGGCGTGAGTAGCGGCTCTGGTTCGTGCGTTCGCGATGCCATCGGTCACTCCTCCACATGTATAGACATCGGCCGGGGTCCCGCCGGCCGACGCGTCTCCCATGGTCCGGCTAGTCCCCGATGTCCGACATGGGCCGAACGGATGAAGGTCCCTAGACGGACGGATGAACCATGCCCGATTTTTACGACTTTTACACGGCAGAAACTACCTTATTCGGACTCATGATCACGGTTCGTGATGCGTCAACTACGAGCGCAACTCACCTTGGGAGCGCTCCTCGGGTGATATGCCCTAGTTGCACCGCTCCAGCAGCTGCACCGCGCGCCACCGTGCCACCAACTTGTCGTACGCGGCGGACGCCTCCTCGGCCTCGCCGCGCGACAGCCCCGCGAGGCCGCCGGCGACCAACTCGGGCGAGTCGTCCGCGGTGAGGGTCTCGTCGGAGAGCAGATCGACCAGACCGCCGTAGTCCAGCTCGACCACGGACCGCGGATGGAACTCCTCCAGCCAGCGGGCCGCCTCCTCCACCGCCTCGGTGATCGGCGCCTCGCCCACCGACTTGCGCAGCACCGACAGCGCCCGGGACGAGCGGCGTCGAGCCTTGGAAATCTCGGTGCGGTAGCGCAGCGCCCGCCGGCCCGGCTGGGTGACCAGGTCCCGCTCCGTCGGATCAAAGAGCACGAACCACCGCAGCGGTACGCCCCAGGTGGCGATCTGCTCGTGCACCCGGGGCACCCCGTGCTCCAGCACCCGGGCGCCACTGCGCCAGTCATCCACCACCGCCCTGGCCTGCCCGGCGAGCACCGGCGGCACGAAGGCGTCGGCGAGCACCGAGGGCACCCCGTCCCGGGCGCTGAGCGCGGCCTCGGCGACCCGGATGCGCAGGTTCCATGGGCAGACCAGCAGGCTGTCGTCCGTCTCCAGGACGTACGCCTCCTCCGGCAGATCGGGCAGCCGGGTCCAGCCCGCGCCCAGCGCCTCGATCACCGCCGTCCGCTGCCGACCGGGCCCCTCGACCGGGCCGACCGCGCGCCCCTCCGAGACGTAGCGGCGCCAGTAGCTCTGCCGGTCTCGGTCGAAGGCGGCCAACGGTTCGTACACGCGCAGGTAAGAAGCGAAGAGCGACGGCACCGCGCGATCCTCCCACGAACCACGCCGGTACGCGGTCAGCGGCCGGGGCACGCGCGCCGCACCGTGAGACGGCGGTGGCGTGTCGAGCGCCCGCACGGCGGCCGATACTAGGCTCGATCACACCGGCAGCATCCCCGCCGGGGTCCACCAGGTCCGCGTCCCACAAGGGCGCACACCATCGTAGGAGCCAACCATGGGCGTATTCGCCAGCACCGACGACCCGGTATCGACCGGTCACGAACAGGTCGTGTTCTGCCAGGACAAGCAGAGCGGCCTGAAGGCGATCATCGGGATCTACTCCACCGCGCTGGGCCCGGCGCTCGGCGGCACCCGCTTCTACCCGTACGCCAGCGAGGACGACGCCCTCGCCGACGTGCTGGACCTGTCCCGCGGGATGGCCTACAAGAACGCGCTCGCCGGGCTGGACCTGGGCGGCGGCAAGGCCGTCATCTGGGGTGACCCGGAGCAGATCAAGAGCGAGGCGCTGCTGCGCGCGTACGGCCGCTTCGTCGAGTCGCTGGGCGGCCGCTACTACACCGCCTGCGACGTCGGCACGTACGTGGCGGACATGGACGTCGTGGCCCGCGAGACCCGGTACGTGACCGGGCGCAGCGTGGAGCACGGCGGGGCCGGCGACTCGTCGATCCTCACCGCCTGGGGTGTCTTCCAGGGGATGCGGGCCGCGGCCGAGCACGTGTGGGGCACCCCGAGCCTGCGCGGCCGGCGGGTCGGCGTGGCCGGCCTGGGCAAGGTCGGCAAGTACCTCACCGGGCACCTGCTGGAGGATGGCGCCGAGGTGGTCGCCACCGACGTCAACCCGAAGGCGCTGACGTGGGTGCGCGCCAACCACCCGCAGGTCACCCTCGTCGACGACTCCAGCGCGTTGGTCGCCGCGGACCTCGACGTGTACGCGCCGTGCGCGCTGGGCGGCGCCCTGAACGACGACACCGTGCCCGCGTTGCGCGCCAAGGTGGTGACCGGGGCGGCGAACAACCAGCTCGCCCACCCGGGCATCGAGAAGCTGCTGGCCGACCGGGGCATCCTCTACACCCCGGACTACGTGGTCAACGCGGGCGGCGTCATCCAGGTCGCCGACGAGATCGAGGGCTTCAACTTCGAGCGGGCGAAGCTGCGGGCGACCCGGATCTACGACACCACCCGCGAGATCCTGAACCTGGCCGACGCGGAGGGCGTGCCACCGGCGGTGGCCGCCGACCGGCTGGCGGAGCGGCGGATGGCGGACGTCGGCCGACTGCGCGCGATCCACCTGCGCTGAGCGTTTCCCCGGGGGCGGATCGACGAGATCCGCTTCCGGGCCCCCCGTGCCGAGGTAGCTGGGTAAGCTGAGCGCGGGTCAATTTTGATGCGGTTTGTCCGGTGTCACGGGTGCTAACCGTTCCGCTCCTTACCCGGTACACTGGGTAACGGCCGGATCGACGCGACGCGCAGAGCCGGCTGACGGTAACCCGAGGTGCCGAACGGTGGCATCCCCATGTACCGTAAGAGCCACGAGAGATGCCTGACGTCATCGGGGCCCGCCTTCGGGCTGCCCCGCATTCTGTGCGAGGGGGTCGAGCCATGGGGCGCGGCCGTGCTAAGGCCAAGCAGACTAAGGTGGCGCGGGAGTTGAAGTACCACTCCCCGAACACCGACCTCACCGCCTTGCAGCGCGAACTGGCGGGTGCTGGTAAGTCTGAGCACCACTTCGACGACGACTCTAAAGAGTTCGTCGACGACGATGATGAGGATCACGCGGACGACGATCCGGATCCCTGGGTCCGTCCGACCCGCTGACCTCTCGACGCAGCTGAGCACGCGGTAACCCCCGCGTGCTCACGCACGTCCTGTGCAGGTGCAGTCGCCGACGATCAGGGGCCTGGCCCGACCGGAGCAATCCGGTCGCTCGACAGGCCCCTGACAACGGCTCCCCTCAGCGCGGGCGATTGTTCCAGTTGTAGAACGTCGGGATGTTCTCGAAGTGGTTCCAGGCGCAGACCGCGCTGGAGCCGTCTCCGCCCGACACCTCTGCGCGCAGCCGCCGTGCGTCCTCGGCCTCCTGAAGCAGCGCGACGAGCGCGGGCGCCGCGTCCCGCACCCGTTCGGTGACTCCGTCGTCCGCTTCGTGCTCAGGCCGCCGGTGACTGGTGGTCTCGGGCATGCTCCAACACTCCCTCCAATAGGCGGATCTTGCTGTTGCGGCAGTGCTCGGTCTCCGTACCGTCGAAACGCCCCAGCTCGAAGTAGCGATTGGCCGCATGGCCACCACCGCAGAAGCCGAAGTAGGGGCAGGACGCCCGACACGCCTCCACCCCGGTCAGGAACTCTTTCACCCACGGCGTAGCCGCCGCGTCGCCGAGGATCTGCGCCAACGGGGTCGTCAGCACGTTGCCGCTGCTGAAGTCGCCGTAGCGGGGGTCGGTGAAGCCCGCCAGTTCCGGGGAGAGCACGATCACCGAGCCGTCGTGACTGATCGTCGGGATCGGGTCCAGTTGACGGGGCAGCACCCCGTCCGCCGAGTTGTCCAGCACCGCCGCGGCGTAGCGCAACGACCACTCGATCTCGCGAAGGTGAATCCGGGGCTCCCGGCGCCACGCCCCGACCAGCTCCGCCCAGAACGCGGACACCGCCGACGGGTCATGGCGGTTGTCGCGGGTGTTGACGCCCTCGGTCTCCTCGATGTTGATGCCCAACACGTCGCAGCCCAACTCAAGGAAGTAGTCGTACAGCTCGGTGGCGAGCCCCGGCTCCGGGCGGGACACCACGGCCAGCGCGGAGAAGGGCAGACCACGCCGGCGCAGCGCCGCGATGCCGTGCAGGATCCGGTCGTACGCCGGCTGACCGCCCCGGTTGACCCGGTCGCCGTTGCGCGCCCGGGGCCCGTCGACGCTCACGCTCACCCGCATCTCGTGCCGGACGAAGAAATCGCACCAGTCGTCGTCGACGAGGGTGGCGTTGGTCTGCACGTGGTGCTCTACCTCGGGCCCGAACGGCGCGATCAGATCGGCCAGGTGCTCCCGACCGGCCGCCAACGGCTCGCCGCCATGCCACACCACCGAGAAGCGACCGTTCGCCGCCCAGGGGTTCACCGCGGCCGCGACCGCCTCGGCCACCGCCACCGGCATCCGCCGGTCGACAGCCCGAAACGGCAGGTAGCAGTACGCGCAGTCGAGGTTGCAGAGGGTGGTGGGCTGCATGACGACGTACGACGGGACGGCGGCCAAACCGCGCATCCCGCTGAACGACTGTCCCCGAGCAGCCATCGCCCTCCTCCGCCTAGCCTGAGGGTGCCCTTCAGGCTAGGCGGCATTGGCCACTCGGGTGAAGCCCTGATCAGGTGCCCGTACGATCACCGGAGGGTGATCATCCTCGGGTGTGCTGACCAACCATCTGCACGTTGCCGGTGCCCTCGATGATCTCGCCGGCCTGCCACGCCTCGACCCCACGGCCGGTCAGGGTGGCCAGCGCGCGGTCGGCGTCCTCGGCCGACACGATCGCGAACATGCCGACGCCCATGTTGAAGGTCGACTCCATGTCCTGGTCGTCGATCCGACCCTTCGTCTGGATCAGATCGAAGATCGGCTGCGGCTTCCAGGTGGACCGGTTCACCACAGCGTCGACGTGCTCGGGCAGCACCCGGACCAGGTTGCCGGGGATGCCGCCACCGGTGATGTGGGACAGCGCCCGCACCTCGGCCTCGGCGATCAGCTTGAGGCAGTCCTTGGCGTAGATCTTGGTCGGGGTGAGCAGTTCCTCACCGAGGGTCCGCTGCCGACCGAAGTCGTCGATCACGATGTCCAGCCGCATCCGGGCCGCGCCGAGCAGCACGTGCCGGACCAGCGAGTATCCGTTGGAGTGCAGGCCGGAGGAACGCATGGCGATCACCACGTCGCCCACCTCGACCCGCTCCGGGCTGAGGATGTCGGCTTCCTCGACCACGCCCACACCGGTCGCGGAGATGTCGTACTCGTCCGGGCGCAGGACGCCTGGGTGCTCGGCGGTCTCCCCGCCCAGCAGCGCGCAGCCGGCGTAGCGGCAGCCGTCGGCGATGCCCGCGCCGATCTCGGCGACCTTGTCCGGAACGACCTCACCGGTGGCGATGTAGTCGAGCAGGAACAGCGGCTCGGCGCCGCAGGCCACCAGGTCGTCGACGACCATCGCGACCAGGTCGATGCCGACCGTGTCGTGAATGTCCATCTGCTGGGCGATCACCAGCTTGGTGCCCACCCCGTCGGTGGACGACGCCAGGATCGGGCTCTTGTACTTCTTCGTGTCCAGGCGGAACAGGCCGGCGAAGCCGCCGAGGTCACCGAGCACCTCGGGACGACGGGTCTGCCGCACCTTCGACTTGAGCAGCTCCACCGCGCGGTCGCCCGCATCGATGGAGACGCCCGCGTCGGCGTACGAGACCGAGCGTTTGCGCGCTTGGCGGCCTGCGCCGCCCGTCCACGGCTGGCGGTCGCCACCGGCGCCGGTCGGGCTGCTTCCTGCGCCGCTGCGCTCGGACACGTGCGTCACGGTTCTCCCCTTTGGTTCTCGGTGCCGCCGGCGGTAGCCGGGCCGCGCCGGTTGGTGCTACGGGCGGTTTGCGGTAACGCCACCCGGAGTGGCGACGGACGAGCCGTTGGTGGGCAGGGCCTCCGGCGCCGAGTTGGCGACGCGTCGGCCCACTCCTTCGAGCACGTGCTTTCCGATCAGGTTGCCGGCCGGCAGCTCGATCGGGTACTCCCCATCGAAACACGCCCGACACAGCCGGGTCTTCGGCTGCTCGGTCGCGGCGATCAGGCCAGGAAGGGAAACGAAGCCCAGCGTGTCGGCGCCGATGGAGCGCCGGATGCCGTCGTTGTCCAACCCGTTGGCCAACAGCTCCGCCCGGGTGGCGAAGTCGATGCCGTAGAAGCACGGCCAGCTCACCGGCGGGGAGGAGATCCGGACGTGCACCTCCAGGGCCCCCGCCTCACGCAGCATCCGCACGATGGCGCGCTGGGTGTTGCCGCGCACGATCGAGTCGTCCACGACCACGAGCCGCTTGCCCCGGACGTTCTCCCGCAGCGGGTTGAGCTTCAACCTGACGCCCAGCTGACGCAGGGTCTGCGACGGCTGGATGAAGGTGCGCCCCACGTACGGGTTTTTCATCAGGCCGGCACCGTAGGTGATGCCGGACGCCTCCGCGTAGCCGATCGCGGCCGGGGTGCCCGACTCGGGCACCGGGATCACCAGGTCGGCCTCGACCGGGTGCTCCTTGGCCAACTGCCGACCGATCTGCACCCGCGCCGCGTGGATGTTGCGCCCGGCGATCGTGGCATCCGGGCGGGCGATGTAGACGTACTCGAAGAGGCAGCCCTTCGGCTCCGGCGCGGCGAACCGGGTGGAGCGCAGCCCGTTCTCGTCGATCGCGATCAGCTCGCCCGGCTCGACCTCACGCACCACGCTGGCACCGACGATGTCCAGCGCGGCCGTCTCGCTGGCGACCACCCAGCCGCGCTCCAGGCGGCCGAGCACCAACGGGCGGACGCCGTGCTGATCGCGGGCCGCATACAGGGTCGACTCGTCCATGAAGACGAAGCTGAACGCGCCGCGCAGCTGCGGCAGCACCTCCAGTGCGGCAGCCTCGACCGACAGATCGGGTCGGCTGGCGAGCAGCATCGTCACCAGGGAGGTGTCGTTGGTCGAACCATCCGCGACGAGGCCGCGCTCGGCGACCTCCTTCTCCAGCTCGGCGGTGTTGACCAGGTTGCCGTTGTGGGCCAACGCGATGGTCGTGCCGGAGGTGGTCGACCGGATCGTCGGCTGGGCATTTTCCCAGTTCGACGCGCCGGTGGTGGAGTATCGCGCGTGCCCGATCGCCAGGTGACCGCGCAGGCTCGCCAGGGTGGGCTCGTCGAAGACCTGCGCCACCAGGCCAAGGTCCTTGTAGACCACCACGCCCGAGCCATCGCTCACCGCGATGCCCGCCGCCTCCTGGCCGCGGTGCTGCAGGGCGTAGAGGCCGAAGTAGGTCAGATTGGCAACCTCTTCGCCGGGGGCCCAGACGCCGAAGACGCCACAGGCATCCTGGGGGCCAGGTCGTTGGGGGTCAAGGTCGTGGCTCAGCCGGCCGTCGCCTCGGGGCACCTACCGCTCCCTCATGCTGGGTCTGGACCGGGCCGGGCGGGGATCACGGGCGGATCCACACCCCTCTGCCGGGACCACTGGTCGTCGCCTGACAGTGTACGCGAATCGCCGTCAATACAGAAAGTCACGATCTCCGTGCTGAGCGTCACGCTGAGTGGGACATCGGGGCGACTAGAGGGGCAGATACGCCGAGAGGTCGGCGCGGTTGCCGCTCATCTGAACGCGACCGTCCGTGACCGCCTCCGCCCAGCCGAGCCTGCCGGTTGCCAGCTCCAACCAGGTGTTCGGGGCCATCTCGACCACGTTTGGTGGGTTTCCCCTGGTGTGTCGAGGCCCCGGAACGCACTGGATCGCCCCGTATGGTGGAACGCGCACCTCCACCGATCGGCCGGGGGCGCGCTCCGCGAGGACGGCCAACAACGACCGGACCGCCTCTCGGAACACCGGCCGTTCGGGTGTACGCCCCTCGTCGAGCGCCGACAAGGCGGCCATAACGGCAGTGGATTTACTGTGCGGAGAGGACACGACGGGACGATACGACCCGCTGGCCAGAGACACGACGCTGGCCCTGGGTCGCGCTCATGGAGTCGGACAAGGCATAGTTGCCGACGGCGTATTCGTACCGTGATGATCCCCGGCCCGGCGCCCCGCCGGTCAGAGGGAAGTCAGCCCGGAAGGCGGTGGACGTGTCAACACACCGACGTGCCTGGAAGCAGCGGGCCGGTGTGGTCGTAGCGCTGGTTGCCGGCGCTCTGCTCGCCGTCCCCGCCACACCAGCAATGGCCGCTCCTAACGTTACAGATGTTTCGGCCTCGCCGAGCAGCGTCGAGGCCGGCAAGACCACGAAGATCAGCTACCGACTCGCCTTCGAGGACGACGCGGGACCTGCCGACATCAGTTTCAGCTCGAGCAACTCGAAGCTGACCTGCGTTGACGGATGTTCTCGCGGCCGGGTGACATCGAGTGGCACTTTCGACGCCACCTTCAAGGCCGCGGATGACGCCACCAACGGCAGCGCCACGATCACCGTCAAGGCGACCGACGCCACCGGGGTCGTGAAGCAGAGCGAAGAGGCCTCGACCACTGTCACGTTGGTCGCCAAGGCGGCGCCGCCGCAGGTCCAGACCGTGCGTTCGATCTCCGGCAAGGTGATCTCGCAGGCGGACAGCAAGTCGGTCTCCAACGCGGTGGTCATGCTGCGCGACAGCACCGGCCGGCAGCTCGACACCACCAGCAACGGCAGCGGCGACTTCCGCTTCACCGGCACCACCGACAAGCCGATCGCACCGGGTCGGATCGATCTCGGCGCCAGCTTCGACAACGTGGTGGCCACCAAGACCATCAACGCCGCCGCCGGACAGGCCGTCACCGGGCAACGGATCAGCCTCGCGATCAAGGTCGAGGTGACGCCCAGCGCCACCCCGTCCGCCACCCCCGAGGCCACGCCCAGCGAGGAGGAGGCGATCGAGGAGGGCACCGAGGAGGAGCCCACCGAGGAAGCCAGCCAGGGCGCTCCGGCGAACGCCGCGAACAACGAGGACAGCGGCGGCATGGGCTCGTACCTCATCATCCTGCTCGGTGGTCTTCTGGTCGCCGCCGGTGTCGGCACGATCGTGCTGCTCTGGATGAAGCGCAAGGAGAACGGCGACGACGACGACGCTCCGGCGGCAGCCGGTGGCGGCGGTGTGGTGCCGCCTTCGCGGGGCGGGTTCCGCGGTGCCGACGACCACACCCGGGTGGTCGGAGGTCGTCCCGGCGGCGGGGCAGACCCGACCATGGTCGGCGGCGCGGCGCTGAGCGAGGCGCCGACGATGATGCACCGCCCGGTGGTCGACGACGTTCCGCCGGACCCGTACGGCGCGCCTGCGCAGGCGTACGGCGGCGCGGGTCAGCAGGGCTGGGGCGGCGCCGGCTACGGCGACGAGCCAGCGCCCGGCGGCTACGGCGCCGGCGGCTACGGCAACGCGCCCGCTTCGGGTGGCGGCTACGGCGCTCCGGCCGGCTCGGAGGGTGGATACGGCGCCGGTGCGGCCGGTGACGGTTACGGGGCAGGCTACGGCGGCGCGCCAGCCTCTGCTGGTGGCTACGGGAACGCCCCGGCCTCCGGCGGCGGCTACGGCAGTCGTGATTACGACGCCCCGGGTGGCACCGCCGCCTACCCGCCGGCTCCCGCTGGCGGAGCGGCCTACGGCGAGCGGTTCGACGAGCCGACCGGCCGGTACACCGGCGACAGCACCCAGTACCCGGCCCCGGCCGACCCGTACGCCACGGGCGTCTATCAGCCGGAGCAGGGGCAGGGGTACGGCGAGCCTGATCCCGCCCCGTACGGCGGTCGCGCTGCCGAGCCGACCGCGCCGTACGGCGGCCCGGAGCCCGGCGGATACGACCAGGGCGGCTACGGCCAGCCGGCCGGCGGATACGACCAGGGCGGCAACTACGGCCAGGAGCCTCCGGCGCAGCGCGGCGGCGGCTACGACGGCCGGGGCTACGACCAGGGCGGCTACGGCCAACCGGCCGGCGGGTACGACCAGGGCGGCAACTACGGCCAGGAGCCTCCGGCGCAGCGCGGCGGCGGCTACGACGACCAGGGCTACGACCAGGGCGGCTACGGCCAGCCCGCCGGGCGGAACCGACCGGACACCCCGCCGCCGACCGAGCGTGGCGGTCGCCGCCTCGACTGGCTGGACGACTGACCCCACCACAGCGCAGGAAAACGGCCACCCGGATCTCCGGGTGGCCGTTTCGCTGCAAGGTCCACTCGCGATCAGTGAAGTCGGGCCATCCCGCAGCCCTGGACACGGCGGATTCCTGAAAGTCGAGTTGACCACAGGGGCGCGCCGGTCAGGCGGGCCGATGCGGTCAGGCGGCGGAGAAGACCCCCTGGTGGAGCACCGGCACGACGTCCGACACGCCGACCCGGACGGCGACATCCACGTCCGCGGCGAACCCGGTCTCGGTCAACTCCCGCCCGGAGACGCTGCCACGCACGGCGGCGGGCACATCCGGGGTGCTCGCCAGCGCGGCGAGCGCCATGGCCGCCTCCACCGAGAGCCCACCCGGCACGCCGGAGAGGGCGTCCAGCACCGAGGCGGCACCAAGTTGGTCTTCCACCGATGGGCGCAGCGACCCGTCCGGCCACCGCTCCCCCGAGGCGATCACGCCGATCGGGGCGTTCACAGTGCCGTACCCCTGGCGGCGCAGCCAACGCCCCACCGCGCGTGCGTTGCGCAGGCACGCCGCGACCACCGGCACGCCGGTGGCGCTGGCGGCGGCGCTGATGGCGGAGCCGTTCGGGGAGGGCAGCACGAGGTCCGCCACTACGGGTGCGCTGCTCAGCGCGGCGGGCGAGAGCGACCACGGATGTTCCGGTGTCGTCTGCCGCCGCCCGACGGCAGCGGTCGCACCGACCCGGACGGCGTACTCGGCGGCCTGTTCACCCCAGGGGAACGGGTGCACCCGCATGCCCCGGGCGACCGCCACCTCAACGGCGGTGGTGAACGAGAGGACGTCCACCACCACCAGCGCCGCGCAGACCCGACCGAGCTCGGCCGCCCCGGTCAGCCCCCAGTCGAACCGGGCGCCGGATCCGGGTTGGCCGTATACAGCGGCCGTCAACGCCTCAGCGCTCGTCAGGCGACGGCTCGGTGACACCAGGGTCAGACTCGGACACCCCGCCGGGCTGCTCCGACCCGATCGGCTCCACCGCGCCGGTCTCCGGGGAAGGACCCGAAGAGGCGATCGGCTCGGAGACCACAGCCGCCGCGTCGACCGGCTCAGCCGGCGCGACCGGCAGCGGAACGGCCTCGACCGCACCCGCCACACCGGCGGCCGGCGCGGGCACCTCGACAGCCGCCGTACCCCCGAAGAGGCGCGGCAACGTCTCGGTGTGCGCGGCACGCAGCTCGTCCAGGCCGATCCGGAACTGGCCGTGCAACTCGAGCGCCCCACCGGACGGGTCCGTGACGCCGATCAGCTCGAACGGCACGCCCCGCTCGGCGCAGAGCGCCGCGAACGCCTTGTCGTGGCCGCGCGGCACCGAGACCAGCGCCCGCGTGGCGGACTCGCTGAACAGGTAGACGAACGGCATCGAACCCTCGGCGAACTGCTCCGGCACCGCGACCCGGGCACCGACCCCGCGACGCAGGCAGGACTCCACCAGGCTCTGGGCGAGGCCACCGTCGGAGAGGTCGTGGGCCGAGCTGAGGTGACCGACGCGGGCCGCCTCGGCCAGCAGCTCGGCGAGCGCCTTCTCCCGCGCGAGGTCGACCTGCGGCGGAATACCGCCGAGGTGCTCGTGCGTCACCCAGGCCCACTCCGAGCCGGACAGCTCCACGTTCGTCTCGCCGAGCAGGTAGAGCTGGTCGTTGTCGCCACCGGCGCGCGGCACGAAGCCCATCGGCACCCGGTCGGCGACGTTGTCCAGCACACCCAGCACGCCGACCACCGGGGTCGGGTGGATCGCCGCCGCGCCGGTCTGGTTGTAGAAGCTGACGTTGCCGCCGGTGACCGGGATGCCCAGCTCCACGCAGCCGTCCGCCAGGCCGCGCACGGCCTCGGCGAACTGCCACATCACGCCCGGGTCCTCCGGGGAGCCGAAGTTGAGGCAGTTGGTCACGGCGATCGGCTTCGCGCCGGTCACCGCCACGTTCCGGTACGCCTCGGCCAGGGCCAGCTTGGTGCCGTTGTACGGGTCGAGCCGGGCGTACCGGCCGTTGCCGTCCACCGACAGCGCGACGCCGAGACCGGTCCGCTCGTCGATCCGGATCACGCCGCCGTCCTCCGGCTGGGCGAGCACGGTGTTGCCCAGCACGTAGCGGTCGTACTGCTCGGTGACCCAGGTCTTGTCGGCCAGGTTGGGCGACGCGATCATGCGCAGCACGGTCTCCCGCAGCGCCTCCGGGTCGGCCGGGCGGGGCAGGGTCTCGGCCCGGTCGGCCTGGAGCAGGATCAGGTCGGCCGGCTCACGCATGGGCCGGGCGTAGACCGGGCCGTCGTCGACCAGCGAACCCGGCGGCACGTCGACGACCAGGTGGTCCTGCCAGGTGATCAGCAGTCGACCCGGGCTGCCGTCCGGCTCCGGTGCGGTGACCTCGCCGATCGCGGTGGCGAGGACGCCCCACTTCTCGCAGGTCTTGAGCACGGTCTCGAGCTTCTCCGGCTCGACGACCAGCAGCATCCGCTCCTGCGACTCGCTGGCCAGGATCTCGTGCGGGTCCATCGACGGTTCGCGCAGCGGCACCCGCTCCAGCCAGACCCGCATGCCGGTGCCGGCGGCGGCGGCCGTCTCGGTGAGCGCGCAGGTCAGGCCGGCGCCGCCGAGGTCCTGGATGCCGACGACCAGCTGGCCGTCGTACAGCTCGAGGCACGCCTCGATCAGCAGCTTCTCGGTGAACGGGTCACCGACCTGCACGGCGGGGCGGCGCGCCTCGCTGCCCTCGTCGAAGGTCGCGCTGGCCAGCACCGAGACGCCGCCGATGCCGTCGCGGCCGGTCTTGGCGCCCATCAGCACGACAACGTTGCCCGGGCCAGCGGCGGCCTTGTTCTGCAGCCGGCTGACCGGCAGCACACCCAGGCAGAGCGCGTTGAGCAGCGGGTTGCCCTGGTAGGAGGGGTCGAAGACCAACTCACCACCGATGTTGGGCAGACCCAGGCAGTTGCCGTAGCCGCCCACCCCGGCGACCACGCCGGTGAGCACCCGGGCGGTGTCCGGGTGGTCCGCGGCACCGAAGCGCAGCGGGTCCATCACGGCGACCGGGCGGGCGCCCATGGCGAGGATGTCCCGGACGATGCCGCCGACGCCGGTCGCCGCACCCTGGTACGGCTCGACGAAGCTCGGGTGGTTGTGCGACTCGACCTTGAAGGTCACCGCCAGCTCGTCGGAGACCTGCACGACACCGGCGTTCTCACCGATGCCGGCGAGCAGCCGGTCGCTGTGCACGGCCTTCTCGCCGAACTGGCGCAGGTGCACCTTGCTCGACTTGTAGGAGCAGTGCTCGCTCCACATGATCGAATACATGGCCAGCTCGGACTGCGTGGGCCGGCGGCCGAGGATCTGCCGGATCCGGTCGTACTCGTCGTCGCGCAGGCCCAGCTCGGTGTACGGCTGGAGCTCGCCCGGGGTGCCACCGGCACGCGGCACGGTGTCCACGCCCTCGGTCCAGTCGGCGGTGGCCGGCTGGGCGGCAGCGGACGGCTGCGCCGGGCTCGGCTCGGCCGACTGCGCCGGGGCGGAGTACGCCTCCGGGGTGTCCCGTACCGGGTCCGGGTGGGTGGTCATGACCTCTCCTCGCTGCGCTCGTGCCCGCCAGACCGGCGGTTGAGCTGACCGATGATCACGCTGGTGCCCCGACCAGGTGCTTCAGGACCGACGTGAAGAAGCCGAGACCGTCCAACGAAGGGCCGGTGAGCGCCTCCACCGCGTGCTCGGGGTGCGGCATGATGCCGACCACGTTGCCGGCGGTGTTGGTGATCGCGGCGATGTCGCGCTGGGAGCCGTTCGGGTTGCCGCCGACGTAGCGGGCGACCACCCGGCCCTCGGCTTCGAGCTGGTCCAGCGTCGCGGTGTCCGCGACGTAGCAGCCCTCGCCGTTCTTGACCGGAATGAGCACCTCCTGGCCGGGCTGGAACGCGTTGGTCCACGCGGTGCCGGCCGACTCGATGCGCAGGATCTGGTCCCGGTTGCGGAAGTGCAGGTGCTGGTTGCGGGTGAGCGCGCCGGGCAGCAGGTGCGCCTCGCAGAGGATCTGGAAGCCGTTGCAGATGCCGAGCACCGGCAGACCACCCTGGGCGGCGTCCACGATCGTCTCCATCACCGGGGCGAACCGGGCGATGGCGCCGCACCGCAGGTAGTCACCGTAGGAGAACCCGCCGGGCAGGACGACCGCGTCGACCCCGTGCAGCTCCGGGTCACCGTGCCAGAGTCGGACCGGCTCAGCGCCGGCGATCCGGACGGCCCGGGCCGCGTCCCCGTCGTCGAGCGAGCCGGGGAAGGTGACCACACCGACCCGGGCGGTCACGAGCGGGCATCCGCGGTCTCGTCGGCCTCGACCAGGCGGACGGTGAAGTCCTCGATGACCGGGTTGGCGAGCAGCTTGTCGGCAATTTCCCGAGCGCGGTCCAGGTCCGGTTCACCGGTGAACTCGATCTCGATCCGCCTGCCGATCCGGACCGAGGCGACGTCACCGACGCCGAGCCGGGGCAGCGCGTTTGCGACGGCCTGGCCCTGCGGATCGAGGATCTCGGGCTTGAGCATGACGTCGACGACGACGCGAGGCACTGGGCACTCCTGACTGTGTACGCAGTTGGGTGCCGACCCACAATGGGCGAGCGCAGCCAGCGTACCTGGCAGTTATCGCCACGGGCGCACCGGCCGGGTGCAGTTCAGGCAGTGGTCAACACTACCGACACCCAGGATGGCGCGTCGGGCGCGACAGGTGGCCTCAGCAGGACATATACGGCGCGACGGGTGGCCGAATCGTTACATTGACCAAATTCGATCACGCCCTTGATAACGACCGTGGCGGGCCCTACTGTACATCGACGTAAGTCGATTCAGGCGCTCGCGGGAATCCCGCTGCCGCCCCATCCGCACCCGGCGACCCCGGGCCCGCCCCGTCCAAGGAGTCCACCCGATGCGCATCCGCCCCCTGCTCGCCGTCCTCAGCACCGCGCTGGTCGGCGCCCTCGGCGTCACGTCCGCCGCGTCCGCCGCCCCGGCCGGCCCGCAACCGATCATCGGCGGCAGCACCGTCTCGTCCGCCCCCTGGGCCGCCGCGGTGCTCAGCAACGGCTCGTTCACCTGCTCCGGCAGCGTCATCGCCGCGCAGTGGGTGCTCACCGCCCGGCACTGCATCAACGGCACCATGTCGGTGCGCATCGGAAGCGTGAACCGCACCTCCGGCGGGGTCACCCGCACCGTCAGCGCCACCTACACCCGCTACGACCTCGCGCTCATGCGGCTCTCCAGCACCGTCAGCACCTCCACGGTGAGCCTGGCCAGCAGCAACCCGCCGATCAACTCGACGAACTCGATCTACGGCTGGGGCATGACCTGCTACAGCGGCTGCTCCGCGTCCACCCAGCTGAAGACCGCCACCGTCCGGGTGACCAGCAACAGCGTCACCGACGCCTACGGCGGCCAGGCGATCCGCAGCACCCGGATCAACGGCAACGCCTGGCGCGGTGACTCCGGCGGCCCGCAGTTCTACAACGGTCAGCAGGTCGGCGTCGCCTCCACCGCCGACGGATCGAGCATCCAGAACTACGGCAGCGTTGCGTACAACCGGGCCTGGATCACCTCGGTGGCCGGTGTCTGACGGTTAGCGCCCGGCGCGGCGCGGATGGTCGGCCACGCGCCGGCCGTCCGCGCCGCGCTGTTTTGCAGCATCCGATCAGGTGAACAATGCACACGATCGGGTCGCGTCACTCCTGACAGCATCGGAAACGTGCTGGTCGTGACGACAGAGCAACTGCCCGGCTACGAGATCCGCCAGATTCTCGGTGAGGTGGTGTCATCGATGGCCAGGACGCGCAACCCGTACCGCGAGGGCGTCAAGAACCTGCGCGGTGGCGCGTACGACCCGATGGCCCCGGACAACCTGACCCGGTGGCGCACCGACTCGGTGACCCGCCTCGGCGAGGAGGCCCTGCGGCTCGGCGCGAACGCGGTGATCGGCATGCGGTTCGACAGCCGGGACTGCGGCGAGATGTGGATGGAGATCTGCGCATACGGGACGGCAGTGGTCGCCGTACCCAAGATGCCCGAGGTCATGCCGGCCGACCAGCCGGCGGTCGCTGCGGAGACCGCGGAGGTCGCGGGCTTCACCGGATCTCCCGGTGGCATCGCCGAACCGGCCAGCGCACCCAACCTGAGAACCGCCGCCGAAACCCCAACTGGCGAATAACCCACGCCACCCCGCGCTCCCGCCCTGCCCCCCATGTTGATCAAGAGGTTTCGGTCACCAGGGAGATCAAAGATGACGCAAACCTCTTGATC
>NZ_QGSZ01000207.1 GCF_003857055.1 Micromonospora inaquosa
GGGGGCGGGAGCGTACATCGCTCGCGACCCTACCGGTCGTTAAACCCGCCGACGATAGCCGATCGGTTGGACTTTGTGTCCCTGAGCTGCTCAGACCACGGCACGACCGGCCGGGCGCCACCGGCGAGGACTGCCGCGTGCACCGCTCGGGCGAGCGGGGCGCCCCAGGTGGAGCGCGGTCCGCCGTACGCGGCCTCCGGCCCCTGGACCGGGCAGAGCACGGTGACCGCGTCGGTGGGCGTGCCGGTCCCCGGCATCCCCAGCTCGCTGATCGCCTGGGTCTTCGCCTCGGTCGCGGTGGCCACCGCGTTGACCAGTGCCGAGTCGGCGAGCCGGGCCGGCACGTACACCACGATGTTGACAGTGCCGACGCGTTGGGCGAGCGCGGTCGGTGTCGGAGCGGCCGCGAGCACCGGCGTGCCGAGCCCGACCGTCGCCCAGGCCCGCACTCCGGTGTCGGTCCGCGCCACCACCTCTGTCACATCGACGCCGGTGAGCAGACCAACCCCGGGCCCGTCGAGGGCCTGCTCAGCGGCGAGCGAGGCCAGGTGCGCCGCGGGGTCATCCCGGTCGTACGACATCGGCACAGTCGCGTTCAGCACCCACCGCCGGACCCCGATGCCACCGCCCAGCGGGCCACTGCTGACCGCCCGCAGCGGCACGTCCGCGCGCCAGACGAGCAACGGGACGTTGCGCCTGTCCTCGAAGCGGCTGGTCAGAATCGGCTCGCTTAGCACGTCGGGCAGGTTACGCCCACCGATCAAGATTCCAGGGGCGACCTCTGATTCATGCTCACGTGCGCCTAGACTTGGCGGCGCGCGAGGGGATCAGCGGACGGCGGCCCCGGCCGACGGACGGCACGCGCAACCGGAGGTGCGCAATGGACGAGGTACTGGCCCGCAGCGGGATCTTCCAGGGTGTTGACCCGGAAGCTGCCGAGGCGCTTGCCAAGGAGATGGAGACGATCGAGGTCCGCAAGGGCGAGGTCGTCTTCAATGAGGGCGAGCCCGGTGACAGCCTCTACATCCTGCTGTCCGGGAAGATCAAGGTTGGTCGCCGCGCTGCGGACGGCCGGCAGAACCTGATCGCGGTGATGGGGCCGTCGGACATGGTCGGTGAGCTGTCGCTCTTCGACCCGGGTCCGCGTACGGCGACCGCCACCGCGGTGACCGACACCCGGCTGGTGCGGCTGCGTAAGCAGGCGCTGCGGCCGTGGCTGAA
Organism: Micromonospora inaquosa; assembly: GCF_003857055.1. Taxonomy (GTDB): domain Bacteria; phylum Actinomycetota; class Actinomycetes; order Mycobacteriales; family Micromonosporaceae; genus Micromonospora; species Micromonospora inaquosa. The sequence continues at coordinate 1,222 of NZ_QGSZ01000207.1, forward strand.
CAACCGTCCGGAGATCGCCGAGCAGTTGCTCCGGGTGCTGGCCCGGCGGCTGCGCCGGACCAACGACTCACTCGCCGACCTGATCTTCACGGACGTGCCGGGCCGGGTCGCCAAGAACCTGCTCCAGATGGCGGGTCGCTTCGGCACCCGCGATGGCGGCGTTCTGCGGGTGACCCACGACCTCACCCAGGAGGAGATCGCCCAGCTCGTCGGCGCCTCCCGGGAGACCGTCAACAAGGCGCTGGCCGACTTCGCCTCGCGCGGTTGGCTGCGGTTGGACGGCAAGAGCATCATCATTCTGGACCCGGAGCGCCTGGCCCGTCGCGCCCGCGTCTGAGTAGCACAGCACGTCCCCGCCTGCCGTCGTCGGCCGCAGGCGGGGACGTTTGCCATCTGCCTGGCGCAGAATCGCTGGCCTCGGGGCGGTGTCGGCGGTGACGGTGGGGCCATGGTGAACCGTGTTGCGGTGCTCTCCGACATCCATGGTGTGCTGCCGGCGCTGGAGGCCGTACTGGCTGAGCCGGACGTCGCCGCCGCCGATCTGATCGTGCTCACCGGTGACATCGCCGCGGGCCCGCAACCGGTCGAGGTGCTGGACGTGCTCGCCGAACTGGGCGACCGGGTGTGCTGGGTCGGTGGCAACGCCGATCGCGAGCTGGTCGAGGCTCGGGCCGGGCATCCCGCGTCGATCGAGGTGTCGAACTGGGCCGCCGGGCAACTGCGTGACGACCAGGTGGCCCGGCTCGGCGCGCTGCCGACGACGGTGACGTTGGAGATCGACGGCCTCGGGCCGACGCTGTTCTGCCACGCGACGCCCCGCGACGACGAGGAGGTCGTGCTCGTCGACTCCCGGTTGGCCCGCTGGGCGGAGGTGTTCGACGGTCTTCCCGCCGAGGTTTCCACGGTGGTCTGCGGCCACACGCACATGCCCTTCACCCGGCTGGTCGACCGGCGACTGGTGGTCAACCCGGGCAGCATCGGCATGCCGTACGGGGGTGCGGGCGCGTGGTGGGCGCTGCTCGGGCCGGGCGTCCAACTGCGCCGCACCACCTTCGACGTGGACACCGCCTGCGCCCGGGTGGCAGCGGAGTCGGCCTTCCCCGACGCAGCCGCCTGGGCCGACGAGTACCTGCGCTCTCAACACAGCGACGCCGACGCGCTGACCGTCTTCGGCCCCCGCGACGGCCGCTGAGCCGGCAGCGCCGGCGGCCACTGAGGCAGCGCCGGCGGCCACTGAGGCAGCACTCGGGTACGGGTCCCGGCCCTTTGGAGCTGAATCGTTTGCGGCATCAGCCGTCGGTATCAACGGCCAAGGGCAACGGGTGGGGTCGACGGGCAAGGGCAACGGGTGAAGGCACCGGCAACGGGTGAGGCCGACGGGTGATTCGTTTGTGACATCAGCTCCATAGCGAGGCCACCGCACCCATGCCGCATCCTCGCCAGCGCCACCGCCACGCCGTCACCACCCGCCGCCCATCCCCCACACCGCTGTCTCTTTGCGAGGCCGAGCCCTTCCGGCGCGCGCCCCGAGCGACACGGCTTCAGAAAAAGTCAGTCTTGACTGTTTGTTTCTGAGGCGGCAGGCTGTGCCGCATGTCCGCCACATCGACGCGTGTCCCCCAGCAGGAACGCAGCCGCGCCACCCAGGCCCGTCTGCTGGAGGCGACCGTCGACTGCCTGATCGAGCACGGCTGGTCCGGCACCACGACCACCGTCGTCGCGGCGCGGGCCGGTGTTTCCCGTGGCGCTCAGCTGCACCACTACCCGACGAAGGCAGCGCTGGTGACGGCCGCCGTGGCCCACCTGGCCGACCGCCGGGCCGACGAGTTGCGCACCGAGGCCGAGGCGCTGCCGGCGGGTCCACAACGGTTGGACCGGGTCGTCGACCTGCTCGCCGTGGCGTTCACCGGTCCGCTGTTCGTGGCCGCGCTGGAGCTCTGGGTCGCCGCCCGCACCGATCCGGAGCTCCGGGACGCTCTGGTGCCGTTGGAGGCGACGGTCGGGCGGGAGATGCACCGGCTCACCGTCGCCCTGCTCGGCGTCGACGAGCGTCGACCCGGCGTCCGCGAAGCGGTGCAGGCCACCCTCGACCTGCTCCGCGGGCTCGGCGTGGCCAACCTGCTCAGCGACGACTCCGCCCGCCGGGCCGCCCTGCTGACCACCTGGAAGCGCCAGCTCGCCACCCTGCTCACCCCCTGACCGCCGGCCGCACCGGCCACCACCGACCGGAGGCAGCACCATGGTCGACCTCAGCGACCTGCTCACCGACCTGGCCGACGAGTCCGCCCAGCTGGACGCCCTGGTGGCACCTCTGCCCGCAGCCGACTGGGCGAGACCGACCCCCGCGCCGGGCTGGAGCATCGGGCATCAGATCGCCCACCTCGCCTGGACCGACCACGTCGCGCTGTTGGCCGCCACCGACGCGGAGGCGTTCTACGCGACCGTGACCGCCGCGCCGGACGTGACGCGGATGGTCGACGCGGGCGCCGAAGAGTTCCTCGCCCCGCCGGCCGAGCTGCTCGCCCGCTGGCGGGCCGGCCGAACCGCGCTCGCCGACGCGCTGGCCGCCCTTCCGGCCGACAACAAGCTGCCCTGGTACGGCACCCGAATGTCGGCCACCTCGATGGCCACCGCCCGGATCATGGAGACCTGGGCGCACGGCGGGGACGTCGCCGACGCCCTCGACGTGGTCCGCCCCGACAGCGACCGACTTCGGCACGTGGCGCACCTGGGCGTGCGTACCCTCGGGCACGGCTTCGCCGCGCACGGCCGGGAGGCACCGACGGCGCCGGTCCGGGTCGAGCTGATCGGGCCCGGCGGCGACACGTGGAGCTGGGGTCCGGCGGACGCCGCCGACCGCGTCACCGGCCCGGCCCGGGACTTCTGCCAGCTGATAACCCAACGCCGGCACCGTGCGGACCTCGCCCTGGTCGCCAGCGGACCGGTCGCCGACGAGTGGCTCGACGTGGCACAGGCCTTCGCCGGGCCGCCGGGGGACGGCCGGAAGCCGGCCGGCGGGAACGGGGTACGGGCATGATCCGCATCGGCAACGCCTCCGGCTTCTACGGCGACCGGTTCACCGCCTGGCGGGAGATGCTCGACGGCGGTGAGCTGGATGTGTTGACCGGCGACTACCTGGCCGAGTTGACCATGCTGATCCTCGCCCGAGACCGCCTGCGCGACCCCGACCTGGGGTACGCGAAGACGTTCCTGCGGCAACTGGAGACCTGCCTCGGCACCGCCCTCGACCGCGGCGTGCGGATCGTGACCAACGCCGGCGGGTTGAACCCGGCCGGCCTGGCCGCCGCCATCGAGAAGCTCGCCAACCGGCTCGGCCTGCCGGCGCAGGTCGGCTACGTCGAGGGCGACACGATCCAGCGGGCGGACGCGTTGAGCGCGAACGCCTACCTCGGCGCGTTCGGGATCGCCGCCTGCCTCGACGCCGGCGCGGACGTGGTGGTCACCGGCCGGGTCACCGACGCGTCGCTGGTGGTCGGCCCGGCCATCGCCCGGTACGGGTGGGGCCGCGACGACCTCGACGAGTTGGCCGGGGCCACCGTCGCGGGGCACCTCGTCGAGTGCGGCGCACAGGTCACCGGCGGCAACTTCAGCTTCTTCACCGAGCTGCCTGACGGCGGTCGTCGGCCCGGATTCCCGATCGTCGAGGTGCACTCCGACGGCTCATCGGTGGTCACCAAACATCCGGGCACCGGTGGTGCGGTCACCGTGGAGACCGTCACCGCCCAGTTGCTCTACGAGATCGGCGGGCCGGCGTACCTGGGGCCGGACGTGGTCACCCGACTGGACACGGTGACGCTGCACCCCGACGGGCCGGACCGGGTCCGGGTCGCAGGCGTTCGGGGCACGCCGCCACCGCCCACGCTCAAGGTGGGCGTCAACAACCTCGGCGGCTTCCGCAACTCGATGACGTTCGTCCTCTGCGGTCTACAGATCGAGGCGAAGGCGGCCCTGGTGCGGGGGCAGATCGAGGAGGCGGTGGGCAAGGACGGGCTGGAGTTCACGCTGGCTCGAACCGACCACCCGGACGCCGCCGACACCGAGGCGGCCAGCGCCCTGCTGCACGTACACCTGCGCGACGGCGACAAGGCGCGGGCCGGGCGGGCCTTCTCGGCCGCCGCGGTGGAGTTGGCGCTGGCCTCGTACCCGGGCTGCACGCTGACCACCCTGCCGGGCGACGCGACACCGTACGGCGTCTTCACCGCCGACACCGTGCCGCAGGACGCGGTACGGCACGTCGCGGTGCTGCCCGGCGGCGAGCGGGTGCCGATCGCCCCGCCGATCCGCACCGCACCCACAACTGAGGACGTGACCGCCCCGGGCGGCGACGCGGCGGCCGAGGGCCCCACCCGGCGTGGGGCGCTCGGCGAGGTGGTCGGCGCGCGCTCCGGGGACAAGGGCGGGGACGCCAACCTCGGTGTCTGGGCGCGTTCCGACAGCGGGTACGCGTGGCTGCGGACCTGGTTGACGGTCGGGCGGCTGGCCGAGCTGCTGCCGGAGACCGCGCCGCTGGCCGTTCGGCGCTACGAGTTGCCGAACCTGCGCGCTGTCAACTTCGTGATCGAGGGCCTGCTCGGCGCGGGGGTGGCCGCGTCCACCCGGTTCGACCCGCAGGCCAAGGCGCTCGGCGAGCTGCTGCGCGCCCGGATCGTCGACCTCCCGGCAGGAGTGGTGCGGTGAGCATCGTGGACACCCCGGAGCGCCGGCAACTGCGCGAGCTGACCCGGGCGTTCGTGACCCGGGAGGTGCTGCCGTACCTGGACGACTGGGAGCGGGCCGGCGAGGTGCCCCGGGCGTTGCACGCTACCGCCGCGAAGCTCGGCCTACTCGGCGTCGGTTTCCCGGAGTCGGTCGGCGGCAGCGGCGGTGACCTGCTCGACTCGATCATCGTGACCGAGGAGCTGATCCGTTCCGGCGGCTCGTCCGGGCTGGTGGCGGCCCTGTTCACGCACGGTATCGCGTTGCCGCACATGGTCGCGGCGGCCGGTGCCCGCACCGGTGGTTCGCTGGGCGGTCGGCTCGGCGGCGTCTCGGCACCGGCCGACGACAGCCTGATCGAGCGGTACGTCCGGCCCACCCTGTCCGGCACGATGATCGGCGCGCTGGCCATCACCGAACCGGACGGCGGTTCGGACGTGGCCGGCATCCGCACGACCGCCCGCCGCGACGGCGACCACTACGTGGTGAACGGGTCGAAGACGTACATCACCAGTGGGCACCGGGCCGACTTCGTGACCACAGCGGTGTGTACCGACTTTCCCGGCAGCGGTGAACTCACCCTGCTGATCATCGACAAGGGGTCGCCCGGGTTCACAGTGGGACGCCGGCTGGAGAAGCTGGGCTGGCACTGCTCCGACACCGCCGAGCTGTCCTTCGCGGACGTGCGGGTGCCGGTCGCCAACCGGGTCGGCGCGGAAAACACCGGCTTCCTGGCGATCATGCAGCACTTCGCGGCGGAACGGCTGTCGCTGGCGACCCAGGCGTACGCGACAGCGCAGCGCTGCGTCGAGTTGGCGGTGCGCTGGTGCCGGGACCGGGAGACCTTCGGGCGTCCGCTGGCCAGCCGGCAGCTGATCCGGCACCGCTTGGCCGAGATGCACACCCGCGCCGAGGCGGCCCGGTCGTACGTGCACGCCGTCGCGGCTCGGGTCGCTGCCGGCGAGCCGGTGGTGACCGAGGTGGCGATGGCGAAGAACGTGGCGGTGGCGGCCTGCGACCACGTCGTCGACCAGGCGTTGCAGCTGCACGGCGGCTTCGGCTACCTGCGCGACGCCGAGGTGGAGCGGCACTACCGCGACGCGCGGATCCTGGGCATCGGCGGCGGCACCACCGAGATCATGAACGAGATCATCGCGAAGGGTATGGGCCTGTGAGCGCGAGGAGTGAGCCGGGTTTGCGAGCCCCGCAGTCGCGAACAAAGGAGGCACTGTGAGCGCGAGGAGTGAGCCGGGTTTGCGAGCCCCGCAGTCGCGAACGAAGGAGGCACTGTGAGCATCCTGGACAGCGCGGTCGACCCGTCCGCGCCCTCGTACCTGGCGAACCGGGCGGCGTTGCTGGAGCGGCTGGCCGAGTTGGACACCGCGCTGGACCAGGCGCGGGCTGGTGGCGGCGAGAAGTACGTGACCCGGCACCACTCCCGCGGCAAACTGCTCCCCCGGGAGCGGATCGAGCTGCTGGTGGACGCCGACAGTCCCTTCCTGGAGTTGTCGCCGGTCGCCGCGTACGGTTCGGACTTCCCGGTCGGGGCCAGCGTGGTCACCGGTATCGGGGTGGTCGAGGGTGTGGAGTGCCTGATCGTCGCGAACGACCCGACGGTTCGCGGTGGCGCGGTCAACCCATGGTCGCTGGCGAAGACCCGGCGGGCCGGCGAGATCGCCCTGGCCAACCGGTTGCCCATGGTCAACCTGGTGGAGTCGGCCGGGGCGGACCTGCCCACCCAGGCGGAGATCTTCATCCCCGGTGGTCGGGTGTTCCGTGACCTCACCCGGCTCTCGGCGGCGGGCATCCCCACGGTCAGCGTGGTCTTCGGCAACGCCACGGCCGGTGGCGCGTACGTGCCGGGGATGTCCGATCACGTGATCATGATTCGGGACCGGTCGCAGGTCTACCTGGCCGGTCCGCCGCTGGTGAAGATGGCGACCGGCGAGGTCACCGACGACGAGTCGCTGGGTGGCGCGGCGATGCACGCCGGCACGTCCGGGCTCGCCGACTATCTGGCCGAGGACGAGCGGGACGGTATTCGGCTGGCTCGGCAGTGCGTCCGCCGGCTGAACTGGCGTAAGCAGGGCCCGTCGCCGCGTACGACGGCGCCGCAGCCGCCGAAGTACGACCCGGAGGAGCTGCTCGGCATCACCAGCGCCGATCTGAAGGTGCCGTTCGACCCTCGGGAGGTGCTGGCCCGGATCCTCGATGGCAGCGACTTCGACGAGTTCAAACCGGCGTACGGGGACGCTCTGGTCACCGGTTGGGGCGAGCTGCACGGCTACCCGGTGGGGGTGCTGGCCAACGCCCGAGGGGTGCTGTTCAGCGCGGAGGCGCAGAAGGCGGCCCAGTTCATCCAGCTCGCGAACGCCTCGGACACCCCGTTGATCTTCTTGCAGAACACCACCGGCTACATGGTCGGCACCGAGTACGAGCAGCGCGGCATCATCAAGCACGGCGCCCTGATGATCAACGCGGTGTCGAACTCGACGGTGCCGCATCTGACGGTGAACCTGGGTGCCTCGTACGGGGCCGGCAACTACGGCATGTGCGGCCGGGCGTACGAGCCGAGGTTCCTGTTCACCTGGCCGAATGCGAAGTCGGCGGTGATGGGCCCCGCGCAGCTGGCGGGGGTGCTGTCCATCGTGGCCCGGCAGGCGGCTGCGGCTCGGGGGCGCGATTACGACGAGGAGTCCGACGCGGCGATGCGGATGATGGTGGAGCAGCAGATCGAGTCGCAGTCCGGCGCGCTCTTCCTCTCCGGCCGGCTCTATGACGACGGGGTGATCGACCCTCGGGACACCCGGACCGTCCTCGGGCTCTGCCTCTCGGCGATCCACAACGGGCCGGTGAAGGGCGCCGACGGCTTCGGCGTCTTCCGGATGTAGGCCGTGAGCGCGAGGAACGCAACGAGGCGGAGTTCCGCAGTCGCGAACGAAAGGCAGGCTCAGGGGACCATGATCAACCGACTGCTCGTGGCCAACCGGGGCGAGATCGCCCGTCGGGTTTTCGCCGCCTGCCGAGCGATGGGCGTGCAGACCGTCGCCGTCCACTCGGACGCGGACGCCGACGCGCCGTTCGTGGCCGAGGCCGACCAGGCGGTTCGTCTGCCCGGTGCCACGCCGGCCGAGACGTACCTGCGGGTCGACCTCATCCTGGACGCGGCCCGGCGCACCGGCGCGGACGCCGTCCACCCCGGCTACGGGTTTCTCGCCGAGAACGCCGAGTTCGCGGCGGCGGTGACCGACGCCGGCCTGACCTGGGTCGGGCCGCCGGCGAAGGTGATCGCCGCGATGGGCGACAAGTTGGCGGCGAAGGCACTGCTCGCCGAGGCGGGCGTGCCGATGCTGCCGAGCTGGACCGACACCGGCGAGGTCGCGGACTTCCCGGTGCTGGTGAAGGCGGCCGCGGGCGGTGGCGGCCGGGGGATGCGGATCGTCCGGGCCGCCGACGAACTGGCCGAGGCGGTCGCCTCCGCGCGCCGCGAGGCGGCTGCCGCGTTCGGCGACGGCACGGTCTTCATCGAGCGGTACGTCGAGCGCGGCCGGCACGTCGAGGTGCAGATTTTCGGTGACGCCCACGGTCGGGTGGTGGCTCTCGGTGACCGGGAGTGCTCGATCCAGCGGCGACACCAGAAGATCGTCGAGGAGGCGCCGGCGGTCGTTCCCGAGCGGGTGCGGACGGCGTTGCACGAGGCGGCGGTGGCCGCCGGGCGCGCGGTGGACTACCTGGGCGCGGGCACCGTGGAGTTCCTGCTCGCCCCCGGTGGTGAGTTCTTCTTCCTGGAGATGAACACCCGGCTCCAGGTGGAGCACCCGGTCACCGAGTTGTGCACCGGTCTGGACCTGGTGGGGTTGCAACTGCTCGTCGCCGAGGGGGAGCCGCTGCCGGCGGCCCTGCCGGCGAGCACCGGGCACGCGATCGAGGTACGCCTCTGCGCCGAGGACGCGGCGGCAGGTTGGCGGCCGGCCACCGGGACGCTGCACCGGTTCAGCGTTGCCGGGGTGACGACCGAGTTCGGTGGGCTGGCCGGGCCGGGTCTGCGGGTCGACTCGGGTGTGGTGGCCGGCTCGGTGGTCGGGGTGCACTACGACTCGATGCTCGCGAAGCTGATCGCCTGGGGTCGTACCCGGGCGGAGGCGGCCCGGCTGCTGGCGAGCGCGCTGGCCCGGGCCGAGCTGCACGGGGTGACCACCAACCGGGACCTGCTGGTCCGGGTGCTGCGGAGCCCCGCGTTCGCCGCCGTGGAGATCGACACGGGTTTCCTGGACCGGCACCCGGAGGTCTTCGCCCCGCTTCTTCCCGCCGACCAGCGTCCGCTCACCGCCCTCGCCGCCGCGCTGGCGGGCGCCGCGCACCGCCGGGCGACCGCGCCGGTGCTCTCCGGGCTCCCCTCCGGGTGGCGCAACGTGCCCGCCGTCCCTCAGGTCACCAGCTTCGTCGGGTCGGACGGCGACGAGATCGAGATCCGCTACCGCCTGGACCGCACCGGACGGCTCGCCGACTGGTCCAGCACCCCGCCGGCCGAGGATGCCGCCGAGCGGCAGGACGTGCCCACCGTGGCGCTGGTGGAGGCCACCCCGGACCGGGTGGTGCTCGACGTCGACGGGGTTCGCCGCGCGTACCGCGTACACCGGGTGGGGTCGGCGGTCTTCGTGGACGGCCCGGACGGGGCGGCGAGCCTGGCCGAGCTGCCGCGCCTCCCGCTGCCCGCGACGGAAGTGGCCGCCGGTTCGCTGCTCGCGCCGCTGCCCGGCGCGGTGACCCGGGTGCATGTCCGGGTCGGTCAGCGGGTCACCGCCGGCGAAGCACTGCTCACGTTGGAAGCGATGAAGCTGGAACATCCCGTGCTCGCCCCCGTCGACGGTGTGGTCGCCGAGTTGCCGGTGCCGTCCGGCGGTCAGGTGCAGGCGGGCGCTGTGCTGGCCGTCATCGACGGCTCACCCGCACCCGCCGAGCTGGAGCCGTCGAATTCCGAGGAGGACCCCCGATGACCTTCGACCTGACCCCCGAGCAGGACCAGCTGCGCGACGCCGTGCGGGCCCTGGGCCGCCGCTACGGCCACGGCTACTTCGTCGAGAAGGCGAAGGCCGGTGAGCACACCACCGAGTTGTGGGCCGAAGCGGGACGGCTCGGCTACCTGGGCGTCAACATCCCCACCGAGTACGGCGGCGGGGGCGGCGGCATCACCGAGCTGGCGATCGTCTGCGAGGAACTGGCGGCCGCCGGCTGCCCGCTGCTGCTGTTGGTGGTCTCCCCGGCCATCGCGGCGACAGTGCTCGCCCGGCACGGCACCGAGGAGCAGCGCAAGCGGCACCTGCCGGGCCTCGCCGACGGCTCCCAGAAGATCGTCTTCGCGATCACCGAACCGGAGGCCGGTTCGAACTTCCACCGGCTCGGCACGGTGGCCCGCCGCGACGGCGACGGCTGGCTGCTCAACGGCCGCAAGTGCTACATCTCCGGGGTCGACGAGGCCGGTCACGTGCTGGTGGTGGCGCGTGTCGCCGTCGATGACAGCCCAGCCGGTTCAGCGGATGCGTCTCCGCAGAGGCTGAAGCCGGCGTTGTTCCTGGTGCCGACCGATGCGGCCGGGTTGACCCGGTCCAAGCTGGACATGGAGATCGTGTCTCCGGAGAACCAGTTCCTGCTCTACCTGGACGACGTCCGGGTGCCCGCCGACGCGCTGCTCGGTGAGTCGCTGGACGCCGGGCTGCCGGCACTCTTCGCCGGGCTCAACCCGGAGCGGATCACGGTGGCCGCGATGGGTGCCGGCACCGGCCGGTACGCCATTGAGCGGGCCAGCGAGTACACCGCCACCCGCAAGGTCTGGGGTGGCCGGAGCATCGGGTCCCACCAGGGGGTGTCGCATCCCCTGGCACACGCGGCGGTGCAGGTGGAGCTGGCCCGCCTCATGATCCAGAAGGCGGCCACCCTGTACGACGCCGGCCGTGACCTGGAGGCCGGGGTGTCCGGCAACATGGCCAAGTACGCGGCCGGGGAGGCCGCCGCGCTCGCCGTGGACACCGCCGTCCAGGTGCTCGGCGGGGCCGGCATGACCACCGAGTACGGGGTGGCGACCCTGCTCGGCGCGGTCCGGGCCGGCCGGATCGCTCCGGTCAGCCGCGAGATGATCCTCAACTTCGTGGCCCAACACGTCCTCGGCCAGGACAAGTCGTACTGATGCGCGCCGTCCTGCCTGCCTGCCGGCGAGATCGACTCGGTTTTCTTGATTCCGGGGGGTCCGAGGGCCAGCGACGCCCCGACCTTCTGAAAACCGAGTCGATCTCCCTGTAGCGGCGGTGCGGCTCACGCTATCCGGCTGCCCGACCGCTCCCGGTGGTGCAGGATCGCCACGGCCACCGCGAAGAACAGTGCGGGCGCCAGCACCAGCACCAACCACTGCGCCGGGGTGAGCGCGGCGAGGACACCGTCGTGGGTGGAACGTTCCAGGAACGTCCCCGTACTGCCGAGCCCCACCCGGGTGAGCAGCAGCGTGGCAGCCACCGGAACCACAAGCGCGAGCAGGCGCCGCCGTAACACCGCCGGCGTCGACAGGATGGCAAGGGCGAAGAGCAGGTATCCCGCCGTCAGCAGGATCGCCTCGATCCGGCCGACACCGGCGGTGAAGATCCACGTGCCGTAGATGGGGGCCGTCGCGTTATCAGCACCCGTCACCAAGGCGACACTCGGAGCAGCGACGCTGACCAGCGTCGCTGCCACCAGTGTGCCAAGCCGCCAGCGCGCGAGGGCCGCCCCGGCGGAACGGGGAGCGCGGACCACCAGCGCCAGCGGGATCATCGCGGCGAGCACGGCGGGCCACAGATGGAACACAGTCGAATATTGTCCGTAGTCCGCAGCGACCCGAACCACCTCGAACGTCGCTCCGCAAACGGCGACCGCGGCTGCCGCCCGGGCCCAGCCGACCACGGCCAACACCGCCACGATGAGCCACAGCACGGCCACCGGGCCACCCGGCCAGAGGACGACCGGCTCCCCGATCCCGCCGGGGTAGCTCTGCGCGAGCATGGCAAGGTGCAGCACCGGTACGCGGGCAGCGCGCACGAACAACGTCAGCGCGGCGATCAGAGCGAGCGCCTGCGCCGCCTCCCGCCACGGGTCGGCCGAGAACCGAGCACCGGCCTGGCGGACATGTGCCCGGAGCGCCCCGCCGAGCAGGGCGAGCACGTCTCGTGCCGCAGGCCTGCGCTGGTCGGGGGCCGCGTCGTCCAGCAACACGCCGATCATCTCGTCCTCGTACTGCCGGCGGTAGGCGCGGGGATAACAGGCCATCAGCCGTCGATAGACGTGGTCCAACGTCACGCCGCACCGCCGTCGAAGATGAGACCGGCACGACGCAGTCGCACGCTCGCCGCGTCGGCGTTGCTGCGCAGACGCGCCGACTCCTCGGCCAGGCGACGGGCCCCCGGGGCGGTGAGCCGGTAGTACCGGCGCAACCTGGATTGCACCTGCTCCTCGCGCTCGATGTCGACGAGGCCATCGGTCCGCAGCCGGTCGAGGGCCGCGTAGAGGGTGCCGGCGCGCAGGTCGACGCGCCCGTCGGAGATTCGGCGGACCTCGTCGAGGAGCGCGTATCCGTGCCGCGGGGCCTCGACGAGCGCGGTAAGTATCAGATAGGTGGATTCATGCATGGAAGCGTTCGCCATTGCCGCAGCATATACCGTTCGACTGTATATACAACACAGCTTCTTCCGAAGGGCTGACCGGACCACCACGCAGACGGCCAATCGCCGGGCACGGTAGGCCCGCTGACCGGGCAGGAGGGTCTCAGACCGGGGTACGGCAGGCGGCGTCGATGCGGTGGACCGGGCGGACCCGACGACCCATGCCCTCCAACAGTGAATCCTCGACGTGGAAGTCGTGAATGCGCAGTTGGTGTCGGGGCAGCTCCTCCTCGCTCGGGCAGAGCACCTGGGCGCGGACCAGATCGACCGGGACGTAGCGGACCCCGCCCCGTTCCTGAAGGATCACCATGTTGACGTCGTCGGTGGTGACCACGTGCCCGCGTACGTCCTCGGTGGGCCCACTCTCCGGGCCCACAGTGGTGACGGTCAGCGGCAACACCGGTGTGCTGATCACCGGCACCGCCGCCCAGACCAGGGTGGCGAGCACCGCCACCTCGGTCACCGACGCCAGCGGTCGGATCACCATGCCCGGCAGCGGCCCCGCGATGAACAGGGCCAGCAGCGGAGGCACCACGATGAGCGCCAGCGCCAGCGACTCATCACCCTGCTGCACCGCCTGGCGCAGGGTGGGCAGCATCAACCACCCGTACCCGGCGAACAGCGCGCCGATCAGCAGCAGCCGGGGCACGACCCGCTCGTGCAGCCGCCCGGGACGCAACTGGAACGCGGCCGCGAACGCCGGCAACAGCAGCGGAAGATAGAGCAGCGGCCAGGTGATCAGGGCGAGCAGGAAGCTCGCCAGCACCACCCAGGCCGGCGTGATGTCGGCCCAGCGGGCGAAGAGCGGGCGGCGACGAGTGCCCGGCGGAAGTCGGTCGGCGCTGACGGCCAGCACCGCGCCGAGCGCGAACACGGCGACCAGGCCGGTGGAGAGCAACCGGGCCGCCGTGGTCAGGAAGCCGGCGAGCAGGTTGACCGGCCCGACGTTGGCCACCAGCAGCAGCGTGGTCTGGAGTTCGCCGCCGGCCTCCACGCCGAGGCGCAGCACCGAGAAGATCGCGGGTACGCCCACCGCGGCAGTCCAGAACGACTGGCTGGCACGGGCGCGTCGCTCCGCCGGATCCCAGCGGACCCGCCCCGGCTCGGCCTCGGCGACGACCGGCTCGGCCGATTCGGCGATTGGCACCGCCGCCGGCCAGGCAACCTCGCCTTCCGCGCCGGCCGTCCGAGGGTCGACGGCCGGTGACGTCGCGGCCGTACCGTCGAGTTTCGGCGACTCGGCAGAGCCGCCGGGCACGGCGGTGCGGGGCGGCGGCACCGGCCCGTCGCCGCCGGTGGCGGTCGGCGCCGCGCTCACTTCGCGGGCGCCTTGTCGTCGAAGTCGACCAGCTTCGGCACCTCCAGCGGCTGCGGCTGGCGCTTCTCGGCCTTCAGCCACGGCCCGAGGGTCCGGTTGTACGCGGTCTGCCAGGGGCTGGCATCCCCGTCGCGGCCCTGCTCGTAGCTCTTCTGCAGGAAGAACGCGACCAGGTCGCGCAGCGCGGGATCACCGATCGGCACGCCGATGCCCAGCAACTCGCTGGTGCCGAACGGCATGTCGACGATCTCGAACTCCTTCGGGAAGCTGGCCAGGAAACCGGCGAGGATCGACTCGTCGGAGCTGACCGCGTCGTACCGACCCTTCCGGATGCCATCGACGCAGTCGCCGACGTCCTTGACCACGAACGTCTTGACCTGATGCTTCTCCAACTCGGCCTCGGTGGTGGAGCCGCCGCTGGTGCAGACCTTGTAGACCGGGTCGCGCAGATCCTCAATGGTGCGGATCCTGTCTTTGAGTCGGACCGGAACCATCACCTCCTGGGTGGTGACGAAGTACGGCCCGGCGAAGCTGACCAACTTCTTACGGTCCTCCGTCATGGAGAAGCTGGACACCACGAGGTCGACGGTGCCGCCCTGGAGCGACGGGATGCGGTCCTCGGTGGCGACCGACACGAACTCCAGCCGCTGCTCCCCCTCGTAGCCGAGGGAGGCAGCGACGTACCGGGCGATCTCGACGTCGAACCCGACGTGCTGGCCGTTTCGCAACTCGCCCATGAGCGGCTCGTTCGTGGCGACACCGATCCGCAGCTTCGACTGGCCGTAGACGTGCGTCTCGCGCATCTTCTCCTGCACGGATTGCAGCTCCGGTTTCTCCCGGCTGTCGCAGCCGGCCGCGGCGGCGAGCACGAGAGTGAGCGCGACCGCCAGCGTCGACGCGACCGAACGGAGCCGGGGTTGCGAACTGCCTGAGCTCATTGGCGACCTCGCTGCCGGAAGAGCCTGCGGGACACCGAGAGTAGCTGTTCTTGTCCAATCCGTGCAGGTGCCGCAGGCCATGTCGGCCGGTCGTTCGGATCGACGCCGATCGGCGCGGTGGCCGGCTCTGCGGTTGACAGCCGGCCTCGTCACGACATGCTGGACAGGTGAGCCGATTGTCCAGACCCGATGCGCGCACGGTGGCGGTGCTCGCGGCGCTGGGAGCCCTTGCGCCGCTGGTCATGCTGGTCGTGTGGCGCCGCCAGGATTTCCTCGGCGTCGTTCTCGCGCTGCTCTGCGTGCTAATGACCATGCTCGCCGGGGTCGCCGTCTCCGCCGCTCGTCAGGTCGACGACCCGGAGCCGGTGGACCGGTCGGCAGCCGTCGGGCCGCCCGAGCTGATGCCGTACGGGATCGACGCGGACACCCTCGACGCCCTGGACAGTCGGGACGCGTTGCGTGCGGTGCGTGACCGCCGACGCGGGTCGAACGGGCTCAGCGGCCGGTGAGTGTGGGCGCGGTGAGCGCGTCCACGCCCCGCCCCGCCAGACACCGGTAGCTCCGGTCGATGCTGCCGTCGACCGGCGGTAGCACCTCCAGGTGCCAGCCGGTCGCCTCGGCGATCCCGGTGGTCAACCGGAACGTGGTGAGGCTGCACACCTGCCGCACCGGTTCGGCGGCGGCCACCTCGTCGTAGTCGGCGCCGACCAATGACACCGGCAGGATGCCCTCGGCGTACGTCTCCCAGGTGTGTCGGCCGGCGCAGGACAGTCGAGCCGCCTCGGCACGGTTGCCCCGGATCCGCATCGGGCCGAAGCATTCCAGCTCGGTCATGCACCGGGCACCCTCGGGCAGGGCGGTGGGCGCACCGGTGCCGGTCGCGCAGCCGGGCAGCGGCCCGGTCGCCGGTGCGGCGATCTGGGTGGCGGACGGGTACGGGGCGGGTGGTGGCGCCCGGTCCGCGATCCAGGCCCCGGCGGTCGCGGAGGCGGCCAGCGCGAGCACCCCGACGCCGCCGAAGAGCCAGCGCCGCCAACGCCGACCGGTGGGGAGAGTCGGCTGAGTGTCCTCGATGGGCGGGCGGGGCACCGGCTGGCTGGCCGCGTACGGGCCGGAGAGCGTCGCGCCACCGCTGACCGGTGCGCCGCTGACCGGTGTCGTCGGCGAGCCGAGTGGCAGGCTGGTGAGCAGGTCGTGCAACTCCAGGGCGGAGGGGCGCTCGGCCGGGTCGTTAGCCATGCCGACGCGCAGCACGTCGATCAGTTCGTCCGGCACCCCGGGCAGGGCGGGGAGCGGCTGGTTGAACATCTCCAGCACGGTGACCAGGCTGGGGTTGCGCTCGGACTGCCAGCGTGGCGGTCGGCCGTGCATCACCGCGTAGAGGGTGGCGCAGAGCGCGTACACGTCGACGGCCGGCGATGGCGGGCTGTGGCTGAACATCTCTGGCGGCGCGTACGCCGGGGTGAGCACCTCCAGGGTGACCGAGGCGTCCCGGTGCTCGGCGAGGACGGCGAGCCCGAAGTCGGCGAGCACCGCCGAGTTGAAGTGCGAGTAGAGGATGTTGGCCGGTTTCACGTCGCGGTGCAGCACCCCGGCGGCGTGCGAGTGGGCCAACGCGTCCGCGATCTTGATGCCCAGGTCGCGGGCCTCCACCGGGCCCAGCGGCGAGGTGCGCATCCGTTCGGCGTACGAGCCGTCGCAGAGCTCCATGATCAGGTAGGGGTGCTGATCGACGGTGACCCCCACGTCGAAGAGGTCCACCACGTGCGGATGGGACGACATTCGGCCAGCGGCCCGCGCCTCGCGCAGGAAGCGGGCCTGATCCCGCTCGCTGTCCAGCGTCCGGTTCTCCACCTTGACGGCGACCTCGCGACCCACGGAGATCTGGGTGGCTTGGTAGACAGTCGCGTACCCGCCCCGGGCAAAGACCCGCAAATCAGTCAGGCCGGGCACGATCGGCACTGGCAGGCCGCCGGTCGGGGTGTCGGTCACCGCTCGAAAATACCCAACCCGACCGATGGCTCAGCGCACCGCGTCCGCCGGAGCCGCACCGGTGGGACCGGTACCCTCCTCGGCGACCACAGCAGTCCCGGCACCCTCGGACGATCCGACCCCGCCGGCCGGGATGCCCCGACGGGCATCCAGACGCAGACCGATCGCGGTGGCCACGGCTCCCAGCCCCTCCCACGCCGCCACCCCGAAGAACCGGTCGGGCGCGATGTCGGCCAGCACCGCGATGGTGAACACGGTGAACGTGACCAGTCGGAAAACCACTGTGAAGCGGTAGAACACCCGCCACTCGGTCACCGTGGCGAGCAGGTAGTAGACGCCCATGTTGAAGGCCGCCATCGACGACGCCAGCAGGAACGTCCCGGTGTGATCACCGACGGTCCGCGTCGCCGGCACCTCGAACCCGAGCATGCGCAGCTGCGCCTCCGGCCAGAGCAGCCCGACCGCGCCCATCACCAGCGCCAGCACGCCGAAGACCGCGATCGTCCAGCCCGCGATGGATCGCGGCAGCTTCATGAAGGGCCTCCCCAGGCACGGCGACGGTCACCACTGTGGACCCGTACGCGGTGGTGACACGCTAGCCGTTCACCCCGTACACCACATCCCCAGAACCGGCAGAACCTCAGACCAGGGCGCTCAGGCGGCTACGCAGGGCGTCGGCTGCGGCACGCTCGCTGCGCTGCTCGGTCGCGTACGCCACGCGGACCGCCTCTTCCGCAGAGGACAGCGCCTCCGCCGGACGTCCGCAGGCGGCCAACGCCTCGGCCAGCACACTTGCCGCGATCACCTGGCTGCGCACGTCCTCGGCCGGTGCGCCGACCGCTCGACGGGCCCAGTCCAACGCCTGCTCCCGCTGACCGTGCGCGAGCAACGCCGCAGCGTACTGGGCCATCGTCTGGCGGCGGGAGAAGAGCAGCGAGGGTGCGTTGGCCGCGGCCGTGGCCACCGGAGCGAGCAGCCCGACCGCGGTCGCCGAATCGCCGACGGCGAGCCGGGCCGTCGCCAGCAACACCCGGGGCGCCACCTGCGCCGGAGCCTGCGGGTTGTGCGGCTCCACGGCGGTCAGCACCGCACGGGCCGCCTGCTCGGCCGTCTCGCAGTCGCCCATGTCCAACGCGACGAAGCCGCGCAGTGTCCCGGCCATCCCGGTGAGCAGCGGATGCGAGGTGCGCTCCGCGTACGCGAGGGCGTCGGTGAGCAGGTCCGCAGCGTGTTCCGGCTCGCCCAACCCGCGCGCCACCACCGCCCGCACCACCAGGGCGAAACCGCGCCCCCAGTCGTCGGAGGCGGCAGCGAACTCCCGGTACGCGCGCCGGGCCTCCCGGTCCGCCTCGGCCAGGTCACCCAGCTCGGCGGTGGCGAACGCCGCCACCGCGCGCAACGTGCCCACTGCCCACGCCTCACCGACCCGCTCGCCGAACGGCAGGAACACCTGCGCCATCCGACACGCCTCGCGCAGTCGGCCGGCGAGCAGTCGGGCGAACGCCGTGGTGCCGCGCAGCCAGGCCCGCCCGTACGGATCCTTCAGCTCGGCGAAGAGCCGGGCGGCCCGGCCGAGCACCGCGTCGGTGCCGGCGAAGTCACCCCGGGTGGTGGTCACCCAGGCCAGGTTCTGCAGGGACCACGCCTGCCCGCGCCGATCCTGGACACCGAGGCTGACCTGGTACGCGGCCGCCAACCGGCTACTCGCCTGACTCAGCCGCCCAGCCACGAAGTCGGCCATGCCGAGCCGGCGCATGGCCGTGGCGCGCTGGGTGGGCAGCTGAGCCTCCGTGGCCACCTGCAACGCCTCCTGCCAGGCGGTCACCGCCCGACCCTGGTCGCCGAGGGTCTCCTGGGCCTGCCCCGCCAGCAGCAGGGCGCTGACCCGGGTGGCCTCGTCGCCCGCGTTCGCGGCGATCTTCTCGGCGTACGCCAACGCGTCGGACACGCGGCCGACCTGGAGCAACGCACGGGCGTGCACCACCTGGTCGACTGCCGGCACCCCGTCGCGGGCGAGTTCGGTGGCGCGCTCGGCGTACTCGACGGCCATCGCCGGCTCACCGGCGGACAGCGACCGGCGGGCGGCCCGGCCGAGCGCGGCGACGCCGAGCGGAACCACCGCCCGGGCCGGCGCGTCCGGACGCAGCTTCACCGCGTCGGCGAGCCTGGCGGCCCGCTCGACGTGCGTCGCCACGAAGTCGTCCCGGGCCTCGTCGGTGAACCCGCCCACCGTGCTGGCCGTGGCCCCGTCCGCCGGCGCCGCCCAACGGGCCAGCGCGGCGTGCCGCTCGGCCAGCTCGGCCTTGCTCACCCCGGCGTACGCGGCCTCCCGCATGAGCGGTGTCGCGAACGAGTAGCCGGCACGCGAGCGGTGCAGCATCCGGCGTTGCAGCAACTCCTCGACCGCCCGGTCGAGCTCGACGGCGACCACTGCCGACGGCCGGCCGTCGCGCCCGGCCCGCTGCTCGCGCATCGCCTCCAGCGCGCCGGTCGGCACCGTGTCACCGGTGACCGCCGCGTCGCGCAGCACCGACCGGGCGTCCGGCGGCAGGGCGTCGATGCGGGCCGCCAGCACCGCCGCGAGGTCCCGGGAGAGCAACCGGCTGCCCAGCGAACCCGGCACCAACCGCCAGCCGGCCGACCCGCTCTGCTCCCGCTCGCCGGAACCGGACCGCTCCACCCCGACAGCGCGGACTGACGCGGCGCCGCGCACCGATTCGGTGGTGAGCGCACCCCGCTCGATCAGCAGTGTGACCAGCTCAGCCAGGTAGAACGGGTTGCCCTGCGCGGTGGCGAGCAACCGGTCGGCGTCGGCCTGCGGCAGCTTGCCGCCGCCGAGGTAACTCGTGAGCAGCCGGGCCGCGTCGGCACCGCGCAGCGGCGGCAGCGAGTGCACCTCGGCGTCCGCGACCCGGGTCAGCGCGCCGGCGGTACGCACCAACTCGGGGCGGCCGAGAAGCAGCACCAGCACCGGGCCGGTGAGCCTGGACAGGGTCAACCCGAGGGCGCTGATCGTCTCGGTGGTGGCATCGTGCAGGTCGTCCACCACGATCACCAGGGGTGCCTCCGACGCGAGCCCGCTGAGCAGGTCGGCGACCGCGTTCGGCACCACCTCGGCGTCCGCGGCCGGAGTGCCCGCTCCGCCCCACTCGCCGCTGTCGGTGCCACCGTGCGCCGGGAGTTCGGCA
Source organism: Micromonospora inaquosa (assembly GCF_003857055.1). GTDB lineage: Bacteria > Actinomycetota > Actinomycetes > Mycobacteriales > Micromonosporaceae > Micromonospora > Micromonospora inaquosa. The sequence goes on from NZ_QGSZ01000207.1 coordinate 21,059, forward strand.
TAGCCGAGCAGGGCGAGCAGGTGCTCGGTGGCGATCGGCGCGGTCTCCGAACCAGAGCGGGCGAGTCGCTGCCCGAGCCGACGCAGCCGCTCCTCCACCGCCGGGCGGGTCAGCGCGGTCGACGCGTCGCTGGGCAGGCCGACGGCGGCCCGCACCAGATCGGCCAGGGGCGCGAGCCGTCGCCGCTCACCGAACGCGGCACAGCGCACCGAGAGCACCCGGGCCCCGGTGTGCGCCGCGTACCGGCCGGCACCGACGTCGTACCCGGCGGCGAGGCGCTCCACCTCGGCCGCGAACCGGGACTTGCCGATACCCGCCTCGGCGGTCATCAGCAGCACCCGTGGGTCGCCCTGGTCGATCACCTCGGCGAGCCGGCCGGCGACCCGGCCGATCTCGGTCTCCCGGCCGACGTACGGCGCCTCGTCGCCCAACCCCGAGCGGGTGCCCGGCGCGTCCAGCAGACCCAGCAGCTCGTACGCCTCGACCGGCTCCCGTTTGCCCTTGAGCCGCAGCGGGCGCAGCGCCCGCCAGGAGGAGACGTGCCTGGTGGCGGCGGCGGTGCGTCCACCGGCGTAGACGGCCCCGACCGCGGCGGCGTCGGCGAGCCGGGCGGCCGTGTTCACCGTGTCACCGATGACCGTGTACTCGATGGCAGCCTGGATGCCCGCGATGACGTCGCCGGTGTTCAGCCCGACCCGCAGGCCGAGTGGCGCGCCGCCGCCCCGCTCGTCGTCGAGCACCCGGCGGACGGCCCGCTGCATGGACAGGGCGGCCCGGACAGCGCGTTCGGCGTCGTCCTCGTGCGCCACCGGGGCGCCGAAGACCGCCATGATGCCGTCACCGGTCAGCTTGTCGACGTGGCCGCCGAACGTCTTCACCGCGCCGGCGAGGGCGGCGAGCACCCGGTCGGTGACCGCGCCGACGCGTTCCGGGTCGAGGTCCTCCGACCAGGAGGTGAATTCGGAGAGGTCACCGAAGAGCACGGTGACCACCCTGCGCTCGGCCGCCGGCAACGTGGCGGCGGCCGGCAGCGCGGCACCGCAGTTGTGGCAGAACCGGGCACCGGGAACGGCAACGGTTCCACACACGGGGCAGGTCACATGTGCTCCAACCCACTGACCCCGGGCGGGGATTCCCCGGTGTCGACGCCCAGATACTCCAGCTGGGCACGGACCGACCAAACGGCCGCCCACCAGAGTGAGCGGTCCACGTCCGCGTAGACCGTCGCCACCACCTCGGCGGGGGTGTGGGCACCGCCGGCGACCGCCACCCGGACCTGGTCGAGCCGGGCCCGACGGTGGGCGAGGTAGAAATCGGCGGCGGCGGCGCAGTCGGCCAGCGCCGGGCCGTGTCCGGGCAGCGCCGGGATCCCCCGGTACGCGGACAGCAGCTCCAGGCTGGTCAGGTAGTCACCGAGGTGCCCGTCCGGGTGGGCGACAACGGTGGTGCCCCGGCCGAGGATGGTGTCACCGGTGAGCACCACCCGCTCGTCGCCGTGCTCGACCAGGAAGCAGACCGAGTCGGCGGTGTGCCCTGGCGTGTCCAGCAGACGGATCGCCAGGCCGAAGCCGTTGAGGTGCTCGCCCGCCTCGGTCAGCGACTCACCGCCGATGGTGTGCGCCGGGTCGACGGCGAGGACGGGCGCCCCGCCGAGCAGCTCGCTCAGTCGGGCGGCGCCCTCGGTGTGGTCGGGATGGCCGTGGGTGATCAGGATCAGCCCGATCGGGCCGTGCTCGACGATCCGGGTCAGGTGCCCCTCATCCGCCGGCCCCGGGTCGATCACTATGGCGTACTCGGCCGCTGGGGCGCGCAACACCCAGGTGTTGGTGCCGTCGAGGGTCATCGGCCCCGGGTTGGGCGCGCGCAGCAGTGAAACCCAGCGGGGTAACTCGTCGGCAAGCGCCGCCACCGCCCCCGTCACGTGCCCGCTCATGGCTGCGATCGTACGACCCCGCCCGCCACACCCCACGATCTTGCACCTGCCACCCCTGATTCATCCCTGTTCAGGGCTTTCGTCCGAGCCGACAGTGCAAGATCGCAGGGCGATGGGAACGCGTCAGGCGACCTCGACGATCAGTTCGACTTCCACCGGGGCGTCCAGGGGCAGTTCGGCCACGCCTACCGCGCTGCGCGCGTGCCGGCCGGCCTCCCCGAAGACGGTGCCCAACAGGTCGGAAGCACCGTTGATCACGGCGGGCTGACCGGTGAAGCCGGGCGCGGAGGCCACAAACCCGGTCACCTTCACCACCTTGACCACGTTTTCCAGGCCAACCAGCGAGTCGACCGCGGCCAGCGCGTTGAGCGCGCACCGCTGGGCCAGATCCTTCGCCTGCTCGGCGGAGATCCCGGCGCCAACCTTGCCGGTCCCGAGCAGCTTGCCCTCGGCCATCGGCAACTGGCCGGAAACGTACACGTGCTGCCCGGACTGCACTGCCGGGACGTAGCTGGCCACCGGCGGCACGACGTCGGGCAGTTCGAGACCGAGCTCGGCGAGCTTCGCGTGCGGACCGTTGCTCACTGCTTGGGCCGCTTCAGGTAGGCGACCAGCTGGTCCGGATTCGGGCCGGGGACCACGGCGACGAGTTCCCACCCGTCCTCGCCCCAGTTGTCGAGGATCTGCTTGGTCGCGTGGACCAGCAGCGGGACCGTGGAGTATTCCCACTTCTGCATCGCTGAAGGGCTCCCTCTCGGTACGGAATTTGTTCGAGGGACAGCCTACGGTCCGCTGGCCGGACGAGGTACGGGACGCTGCTCCGACGCGACCGGCAGTTCCCCGCAGCGCCCTTCGTGCTCGTACCCCTGGGGGCAGCGGGACCGGTCGGGCAGCAGCAGGTCACAGAAGACCCGGTGCCGGTTGTTCTGATCGTCGGCGTTGGACACGGTGGTCTCGCCGGCGTCCAGCTCGGGCAGGAACCCCAGGGACACCGCGACGCGACCGGCCAGCACGGTCGCCGCCGCCAGGTTCGGCACCCGGATCGGCAGGTGGATGACGAAGCCCGGCTCGTCGTCGTCGCGGGTCCGCTCGGCGGGCTGGTTCGGCACCCGGGCGGTCTCCGCCTGCTCCGGCATCCGGCGGTACGACCGTTCGTTGATCGGCTGGTTGGTGACCTGCCCGCCGGCCTCGACCACGGACCCGGGCCGGCGGGGCCGGTCGTTCGTCGGGAAGTGGGTGCGAGGAATGTTGTCCGCGTCGCGCATGCACTGCCTCCGGTCGTACCTCTCGGACGATGCTTCCGGCCCGGACCCGTTCGTCCGTTCCGGCCCCCGCACCGGGACGAAGGTAGGTCTGCGGCCGCAGTCCCGCCAACAGGACGCGCACAAGAGGTCATCAACAGTCACATATGCGACACACCGCAGGTCGGGGGCCCGACACCGGAACCGAGGCGGGTACCGCTCACCGGATCGCCGGACCGCCCGGCCGGCGGGGGCGACACCGACCGGCTCATCGACCGCTACCCTTCCGGTCGGACGGTCGCGCAGCGCCCGGCCGCCCGCTCGATCACGCTCGGCGCCAGGGGTGGCGACGGGCGCCGCACCCCTGGGGGAAAGACATGACCCACC
>NZ_QGSZ01000149.1 GCF_003857055.1 Micromonospora inaquosa
GTTACGGGGTTTGTTCTTTGCGGACCTGGTCGGCCAGGTGGGCGGGCATGGGGTCGTGGCGGACGAAGTGGCGGCGGAAGGTGCCGGTGCCGGCCGTCATGGAGCGCAGCTCGACGGCGTAGCGAAGCAGTTCGGTCGCGGGCACTTCGGCGCGGACGAGGGTACGGCCCTCGGTGTCCGGGTCCGGTTCGGTGCCGAGCACCCGGCCGCGTCGGCCGGACAGGTCACCCAGCACCGCGCCCACCGCGCCGTCCGGAACCCGGATGGTCACCTCGTCGATCGGCTCCAGCAGGGCCGGCTGGCCACGCTCGGCGGCGTCGCGCAGCGCCAGCGCGCCGGCGGTCTGGAAGGCCGCGTCGGAGGAGTCGACGCTGTGCGACTTGCCGTCGACCAGGGTCACCCGCAGGTCCACCACCGGGTGGCCGGCGACCAGCCCGCGTTCCAGTTGGGCGCGGACGCCCTTCTCCACCGACGGGATGTAGTTGTGCGGCACCGCGCCGCCGACGACCCGGTCGACGAACTCGAAGCCACTGCCTCGGGGTAGCGGCTCGACCTCGATGTCGCAGACCGCGTACTGGCCGTGGCCGCCGGACTGCTTGACATGCCGGCCGTGCCCCTTCGCGGGCACTGTCAGCGTCTCGCGCAGCGACACCTTGACCGGCTCGGTGTCCAGCTCGACGCCGCCGGCGCGCAGCCGGTCGAGCACCACGTCCGCGTGCGCCTCGCCCATGCACCAGAGCACCAGTTGGCGGGTCTCCGGGTTGCGCTCCAGCCGCAGGGTGGGGTCGCCGGCGACCAGGCGGGCGAGGTTGCGGGCCAGGGCGTCCTCGTCGGCGCGGCTCCGGGCGACGATCGCCACCGGCAGCAGCGGCTCCGGCATCTCCCAGGGGGCGATCAGCAGGGGGTCGTCCTTGGCCGAGATGGTGTCGCCGGTCTCGGCGCTGCCCGACTTGGTGATCGCGCAGATGTCGCCGGCCACGCAGAGCGACACCTCACGCAGGGTGGCGCCCAGCGGGGTGTAGATGTGCCCGACGCGCTCGTCGGCGTCGTGGTCGGGGTGCCCGCGCTCGGCCATGCCGTGCCCGCAGATGTGCACCGTCTGGTCGGGGCGCAGCGTGCCGGAGAAGACCCGGACCAGCGAGACCCGACCGACGTGCCGGTCGACTGTGGTCTTGACGACCTCGGCGACGAGCGGCCCGGTCGGATCGCAGCTCAGCGGCGGACGCGGCGAGCCGTCCACGCCGGTCACCGCCGGCAACTCGTGCTCCAGTGGCGAGGGGAACGCGGCGGTCAGCACCTCCAGCAGGACGTCCAGGCCGACCCCGGTCGCCGCGCAGACCGGCACCACCGGGTAGAAGTGACCCCGGGCGACGGCCGTCTCCAGGTCGTCGATGAGCACCTCGGTGCTGATCTCCTCGCCGTCGAGGTAGCGGTCCATCAGGGTCTCGTCCTCGCTCTCGGCGATGATCCCCTCGATCAGTTCGTCGCGGGACTCGTCGATGGCCCGCTGGTGCTCCGGGTCCGGGTCGCGGACGTCGGCCGGGAGCCCGGCGCTGTAGTCGAAGACCCGGCGGGTGATCAGGCCGAGCAGACCTTCGGTGGACACCCCGTCGTCGCCGAGCATCGGCAGGTAGAGCGGCATCACGTTGTCGCCGAAGAGGCGCTGGCAGAGCGCCACCGTCTCGTCGACGTCGGCGCGGGGCTGGTCCAGTCGGGCCACCGCGACCGCGCGGGGCATGTCGACGGCGGCGCACTCCTCCCACAGGGCGACGGTGGCCGCGTCCATGCCGCCCGCGGCGGAGACCACGAAGAGCGCGGCGTCGGCGGCCCGCAGCCCGGCGCGCAGCTCACCGACGAAGTCGGCGTACCCGGGGGTGTCCAGCAGGTTGACCTTGATGCCGTTGTGCAGCAGCGGCGCGCAGGACAGGCTGACCGAGCGCTGCTGGCGTACGGCGGCGGGGTCGTGGTCGCCGACCGTGCTGCCGTCGGCCACGGTGCCGGCGCGGCCGATCGTGCCGGTCGCCGCGAGCAGGGCCTCGACCAGGGTGGTCTTGCCCGCCCCGGAGTGCCCGACGAGTACGACGTTGCGAACACGCTCGGGCTCGGTGACCACCGGCGTGCCGCCGGTGGAACCCTTCTCTTGACTCTTCTGCGCCATGGGGCGCACCTCCCTCAGCCGGTGGTGGTGGCGACCGCCGCGCGACGGGAAGCGGCCCGGGGCGAGTGCGCGGCGATATCCTCCGGTGGTCTGCTGCACAGCGGGAACGGGACGGGCGGACGGGTGAGCTGGCTCACCTCCCGGCTCGATCTCACACCCGTTGCCGGGTAGGCACAAGCCTCCCCCGGGCGGGTCGGCGGTACCGTCCGTATCGCCGGAGCTGGGCGGACCGTTATCGTGGGGACCGCCATGGCGAAGATCTTCCAAGTGTCGGCCCGCGCGGGGATGACCCGCGTCGTCGAGCCGATTGCCCGCGCCCTGCTGCGCGCGGGCGTCACCCCCAATGCCGTCACCGTCGCGGGCACCGTTGGTGTGCTCGTCGGCGCGCTCGGCTTCGGTGCTCGCGGCCACCTGGTCGCGGGCGCGTTGATCGTCACCCTGTTCGCGCTCACCGACCTGCTCGACGGGACGATGGCCCGGATGAGCGGTGGCTCCACCAGGTTCGGGGCGTTCCTCGACTCAAGCATGGACCGGGTCGCCGACAGCGCCGTTTTCGGCGCGGTCGCGTACTGGTTGGCCACCCAGGGCAACTACTCCGGGGTGGCGGCGGCGTTGGTCTGCCTGGCCGCCGGCAGCCTCGTCTCCTATGTCAAGGCCCGCGCCGAAGGGCTCGGCATGACCTGCAACGTGGGCATCGCCGAACGGACCGAGCGACTGCTGATCGTCGGGGTCGGCGGCATCCTCACCGGCTTGAACGTGAAGCCGGCGTTGGAGATCGCGCTCTGGCTGCTCGCCGCCGTGTCGATCTTCACGGTGGGGCAGCGGATGACGCACGTCTACCGCCAGGCCCAGCAGCTCCAGCCGGACGGCCAGGCGTGAGTGGCGGGCGGGCGGCCCGACGTCGGACGACCGGCGGCCGAGCCGCGTGAACCTCACCGAGCTGAGCTACATCGCCGGTTGGCGGGTGCTCCGCGCGCTACCCCGGCCGTTGGTGGCGGCGGCGTTCCAGGCGGGCGCGGACCGCGCCCACCGCACCGGCGGCGGGGGTACGGCCCGACTGCGCGCGAACCTGCGCCGGGTGGTCGGCCCGGAGCTGCCCGACGCCGAGTTGGACGATCTCGTCAAGCGCGGGTTGCGCTCGTACGCCCGGTACTGGATGGAGGCGTTCCGGCTGCCCGCCCTGAGCCGGTCGCAGATCCTGTCCGGTTTCCGGCTCGACGGCGCCGAGCTGCTCGCCGCCGACGTGGCCGCCGGCCGGGGCGCGGTGGTGGCGTTGCCGCACGCCGGCAACTGGGATGCCGCGGGCGCCTGGGTGGCGGCCACCGGTTGGCCGATCTCCACGGTCATGGAGCGGCTCAAGCCGGAGGGCGTGTACAGGCGTTTCCTGGCCTTCCGCGAGGCTCTGGGGATGGAGATCCTGCCGACCCACGGGGGGCCGCGTCCGGCGTTCGACGTGTTGCTGGACCGGCTCCGGGCCGGTGCGGTGGTGCCGCTGCTGGCCGACCGTGACCTCTCCGCCCGTGGGGTGGAGGTGGACTTCTTCGGTGGGAAGACCCGGATGCCCGCCGGGCCGGCGTTGCTCGCGTTGCACACCGGCGCGCCGCTCTACGTGGCCTCGATGTGGTACGAACCGGACGCCGCCTGCGCGTCGCTGGCTGGCCCGCTGCCGGTGCCGGGGCCCGAGGTGGGCCCCCTGGACCAGCGGGTCCGGTCGCTGACCCAACTGATCGCCGACCGTCTGGCGGCGGGTATCGCCCGGCATCCGGAAGACTGGCACATGTTGCAGCGGATGTGGCTGGACCAGGCGAGGTCGGGGGAGGGCGCGGCGCCGTCCTCGTCGGCCCCCGGCCAGGCCTGAGGAGGTGGGCTGACGGATGCGGATCGGCATCGTGTGCCCGTACTCCTTCGACGTGCCCGGTGGGGTGCAGAACCACGTCATGGACCTCGCCGAGGCGCTGATCGCGCTGGGCCACGAGGTCAGCGTGCTCGCGCCGGCTGATGAGGATTCACCGCTGCCGGAGTACGTGGTGTCCGCCGGGCGTGCCGTTCCGCTGCCGTACAACGGTTCGGTGGCCCGGATCGCGTTCGGCCCGGTGTCGACCGCCCGGGTGCGGCGGTGGATCACCAATGGTGACTTCGACGTGCTGCACGTGCACGAGCCGCTCACGTTGAGCCTGTCGCTGCTGGCGGTGCTCTCCGCCCGTGGTCCGGTGGTGGCCACGTTCCACACCGCGATGACCCGTTCCCGGGTCCTCGCTGCCGCGCAGGGCGTGCTCCAGATCGTGTTGGAGCGGATCACGGCCCGGATCGCGGTGAGCGCCCTGGCCCGCAAGGTGCAGGTCGAGCACATGGACGGCGGTGCGGTGGAGATTCCCAACGGGGTGGCGGTGGCGAAGTTCGCCGACGCTGAGCCGTTGCCGGGCTGGCCGGGGGAGTGCGCGGCCGGCACCGGGGGCACGCTCGGCTTCCTGGGCCGGTTCACCGAGGCTCGCAAGGGCTTTCCGGTGTTGCGCGACGCGTTCGTGGCGTTGGCCGCGACCCGGCCCGGTCTGCGGCTGCTCGTCGCCGGCCCGGGTGACCCCGACGACCTGTACGACCAGTTCCCCGCCGAACTGCACGAGCGGATCACCTTCCTCGGCCTGGTCAGCGAAGCGGACAAGGCGCGCATGTTGCGCAGTGTGCACCTCTACGTCGCACCGAACACCGGAGGCGAGTCGTTCGGCATGATCCTCACCGAGGCCCTCGCCGCGGGTACGACGGTCGTCGCCAGTGACCTGGACGCGTTCCGGCGGGTGCTCGACGGTGGGCGGGCCGGTCGGCTCTTCCCCACCGGTGACTCGGTGGGGTTGCGTGCCGTGCTCAGTGAGCTGCTGGACGACCCGGCCGGACGGGCCACGCTGAGTGCCTGCGGCGATCAGGTGGTCGCTAATTTCGACTGGCCGGTGGTTGCTCGGCGCGTTCTGGAGGTATACGCAGCGGCGATCGAGGCAACCGACGGGCGGGTCATCGACCAGGAATGGGTGGGGCTGGGCTGAGCCGGTGTGACGGATGGTGCGGTGGTGACCGGCGGGACCGGTCCGGCCGCGCCCAATCGGACGAAACGGAGCAGCACTACGATGCCGCACATGTGGTGGGTGGTGGCCGCGAGCGTGGTCGTGGGGCTGGTCGCGGCGTACCTCATCTGGACCGCCGGCCGGGTCGAACGGCTGCAGGGCCGCGCGGAGCTGGCGGCCCGGGCGCTCGACGCCCACCTGCTGCGCCGCGCTGCGGCGGCCGCGGTCCTGGCGGAGCGGCGGTTCGGCGTCGAGCTGTACGCGGCGGCCCGGATCGCCCTGGACGCCAGCCCGGACGAGCGGGAGGCGGCGGAGAACGACCTCACCCGGCAGTTGCGCGGCGTCCAGTTGGACGCGGGTGACCCGGACTGCGCGGCGGTCATCGCCGCGAGTCGTCGACTCGCGTTGTCTCGGCAGGTGCACACCGACCTGGTCCGCGACGCCCGCTCGGCGCGCAGCCGACCGTTGGTGCGGCTGTTGCGGATGGGGCGGGGCCGGCAGTGGCCGCGCTACTTCGACATCGACGACCCGACCCTCGTCGTCCCGGCGGACGTCCCCGCCGCCTGATTTCCTGCTCCCAGGTGGGCGCGGACGCCCTGGTGACCACTGCCACAGTGCAGGCCACCGGGGGTCTGATTGGCTGTCGGTGCGGCGTTGCACCGCGCGTAGCATTTTCGCTGCCACCCCCAGTGCACGTCCAAGGAGCGATGACCCGTGCCCGAAAACACCGTCTCGAACACCGGTACCGCCCCCGTCGTCGGCACCGCCCGCGTGAAGCGTGGCATGGCCGAGATGCTCAAGGGCGGCGTGATCATGGATGTGGTCAACGCCGAGCAGGCCAAGATCGCTGAGGATGCCGGAGCGGTCGCGGTGATGGCCCTGGAGCGCGTGCCCGCCGACATCCGCGCGCAGGGCGGGGTGTCCCGGATGAGCGACCCCGACATGATCGACGGGATCATCGAGGCGGTCTCTATCCCGGTGATGGCGAAGGCCCGCATCGGTCACTTCGTGGAGGCGCAGATCCTCCAGTCGCTCGGCGTGGACTACGTCGACGAGTCCGAGGTGCTGACCCCGGCCGACTACGCGAACCACATCGACAAGTGGGCGTTCACCGTGCCCTTCGTCTGTGGCGCGACGAACCTGGGCGAGGCGCTGCGTCGGATCACCGAGGGCGCGGCCATGATCCGCTCCAAGGGCGAGGCGGGCACCGGTGACGTCTCCAACGCCACCACGCACATGCGGAAGATCCGCCAGGAGATCCGCCGGCTCTCCTCGCTGCCGGCCGACGAGCTGTACGTCGCGGCCAAGGAGCTCCAGGCCCCGTACGAGCTGGTCAAGGAGGTCGCCGAGAGCGGCAAGCTGCCGGTGGTGCTGTTCACCGCCGGCGGGATCGCCACTCCGGCCGACGCGGCGATGATGATGCAGCTCGGCGCGGAGGGTGTCTTCGTCGGTTCCGGCATCTTCAAGGCGGGCAACCCGGCTCAGCGGGCCGCCGCGATCGTCAAGGCGACCACCTTCCACGACGACCCGGACGTGCTGGCGAAGGTTTCCCGTGGTCTCGGCGAGGCGATGGTCGGCATCAACGTCGACGAGATCCCCCAGCCGCACCGCCTGGCCGAGCGCGGTTGGTGAGCGGCCCGATCTCGCCAGCCTCGCAGTCGCGGGGGAAGCACCGGCCGGTGCGGTCGGCGCCCCGTTCGGGCGGCGTGACGCGGAGAGGAATGGTGCGAACGTGACGGCACCCGTGATCGGTGTGCTCGCCCTTCAGGGCGACGTCCGCGAGCACGTGGCGGCGTTGGCCGCGGCGGGCGCGGACGCCCGCCCGGTCCGCCGTCCGGCGGAGCTGGACGCGGTCGACGGCCTGGTCATCCCGGGCGGCGAGTCCACCACAATGAGCAAGCTCGCCGACATCTTCGAGATGCGTGAGCCGATCGACAAGCGGATCGCCGACGGCATGCCGGTCTACGGCTCCTGCGCCGGCATGATCATGCTGGCGACAGAGGTGCTCGACGGCCGACCCGATCAACGGGGTTTCGCCGGTATCGACATGACCGTCCGGCGTAACGCGTTCGGCCGGCAGGTCGACTCGTTCGAGGCGCCGGTGACCGTGGTCGGGGTGCCGGGCGAACCGTTCCACGCGGTGTTCATCCGCGCGCCGTGGGTCGAGCGGGTCGGTGCCGGCGTCCAGGTCATCGGGGTGGTGACCGGGGGTCCGGCCGCAGACCGGATCGTGGCGGTCCGACAGGGCAACCTGGTGGCCACCTCGTTCCACCCGGAGCTCACCGGTGACCTGCGGGTGCACGCGTACTTCGTGGACCTGGTCCGCGCCGCGTCCTGAGCTGTGGGCGACCGTTCCGGGATTGTCCATGATGCTCGCCGCGGCGCGGGGGTTTGCCCCGTCTGCCCTCATTGGTGCCGGTCGGGCGGCCGTGCGGCGCGCGGTGCATGACAGGGACCCGGGGGACGTCGGTAGGATTGCGGAGATTCGGCAGGGCCATCTGCCCGCCACGGCTTCCACCAGGGCTGACCGGCACCTCCGCGTGCGCCGGCGGGAGCGGGGCGTGAGCGGTGCGGTCGATGCAGACGGCGGGTAGCAACGGAGGTAGAAGATGTCCGGCCACTCAAAGTGGGCGACGACCAAGCACAAGAAGGCCGTCATCGACGCCAAGCGCGGCAAGATGTTCGCCAAGCTGATCAAGAACGTCGAGGTGGCCGCCCGGACCGGCGGCGGTGACCCCTCAGGTAACCCGACGCTCTTCGACGCCATCCAGAAGGCGAAGAAGAGCTCGGTGCCGAACGACAACATCGATCGCGCCGTCAAGCGCGGCTCCGGCCTGGAGGCTGGCGGCGCCGACTGGCAGACGATCATGTATGAGGGGTACGGCCCGAGCGGCGTGGCGATGCTGATCGAGTGCCTCACCGACAACCGCAACCGGGCGGCGACCGAGGTGCGCACCGCGCTGACCCGCAACGGCGGCTCGCTCGCCGACGCCGGTTCGGTGTCGTACATGTTCTCCCGCAAGGGCGTGGTGATCGTCCCCAAGGAGGGCACCAGCGAGGACGACGTGATGCTCGCCGTTCTGGACGCCGGCGCCGAAGAGGTCAACGACATCGGCGAGGCGTACGAGGTGGTCTCCGAGCCGACCGACCTGATCCCGGTGCGGACGGCGTTGCAGGACGCCGGCATCGAGTACGAGTCGGCCGAGTCCTCCCTGATCCCCAGTGTCAACGTGCCGCTGGACGAAGAGGGCGCGCGCAAGATCTTCAAGCTGATCGACGTGCTGGAGGACTGCGACGACGTCCAGAACGTCTACGCCAACTTCGACGTCAGTGACGACGTGATGGCAGCGGTCGACGCCTGAGTTCGCCCCCGCCTCAACCCCGCCGCGATCTTGCACTTTCTGGCCCGACAAACCGGGCCGGGCATGACATATCGTCAGCCGAAAGTGCAAGATCGCGGGGCGGTTGGGGAGAGACGGCAAGCGAGGAGGTGCCGCAGTGGTGGCGGAGCGGTTCGCGGCCGGCGACACAGTGGTCCGACGTGAGGTGCTGCGCGGCGAGGTCTGGTTCGGTTGCCCGACGATCTGCGTCGAGGATTCACCCGAGCTGCTCGCCCTCTACCTCCCGCCGGGGGCCGAGTTCGGCTTTCCGCAGGACGGCGTCTTCCCGTGCGGGCGGCACCCGTGGGACGCCGCCGGGCACCGCTCCTGGTCGGGGCACGGCAAGCTGATGCTGCAACGCCCCGGTGAGGCGCACTCGATCGACGTGTTCTGGACCGGGCCGGAGCGCGACTTCGCCGGCTGGTACTTCAACCTCCAGGACCCGGTGCGGCGTACCCCGATCGGGGTGGACACCCTGGACCACGAGCTGGACCTGTGGTGGGCCGCGGACGCCGACCGGTACGTCTGGAAGGACGTCGAGTTGTTCGCCCAGCGCCTCGTCGAGGGGCGCTACCCGGGCCTGGGGGACGCCATCCAGGCCGAGGGTGACCGGATCGCCGCCCTGCTCGACGGTGGTGAGCGGTGGTGGGACCCGGCGTGGGCCAGGTGGCAGCCCGACCCGGCCTGGGCGGCACCCCCACTGCCCGTCGGCTGGGATCGGGTGCCGCCCGCGCCGGGCTGAACCGTCGTGGTCAGCCGATCGTCTCCCGCTCCCGCCAGGCGGTGAGCAGCGAGGTTCGGCCGTTGGTACGCAGCAGCGACCCCTCGTACACCCGGGCCCCGGCCAGAAGGAACGCGCCGGCGGCGACCAGCAGGATGACCAGCGAGACGATCGGCTCCCAACCGGCCGCGTTACCGGTGAACAGACGCAGTGGCATGGCCGTGGGCGACGAGAACGGCACGTAGGACAGCACCCGCATCGCGGTGTCGTTGTCGTTCAGGAAGATCACCGCGAAGAACGGCAGCATCACGGCGAGCTGCACGGGTGTCGACACGGCGGCGATGTCCTCCTGCCGGTTGGCCAGCGCGCCGGCTGCCGCCCACATCGCCGCCAGCAGCACGAAACCGAGCAGGAAGAACGGCACGAACCAGCCGATCGCCGGGGCGAGCAGGGTGAGCAGGCCCCCGCTGTCACCGATCTGCAGCCCGATCACCGCCACCACCGCGATCAGGGCGATCTGCGCGAACGCCAGGATGGCGCCGGCCACCACCTTGCCGGCCAGCAGGGCCCGCACCGGCACGGCGGCCACCAGGATCTCCACGATCCGGGTCTGCTTCTCCTCGATGACGCTCTGCGCGATCTGCACACCGAACGTCTGCGAGGTGATGAAGAAGACGAACGCGAAGACGAACGGCACCAGGAACGCCACCACCGGGTTTACCGCGTCCGGGTCGAGCAACTGCACCGGCGGCGAGGTACTCAACGCCTGGACCACGTCGGTGGGGGAATCGTCCATCGCGAGGACCTTCGGACCGGCGACAACTGCCGCGTCCACGTCACCGTCGCGGACGGCCTGCTCGGCGGCGCGGTCGTCGGCCACCACGCGGACGTCGAGTCCGGCGTCCCGCAGCGGCCCGGCGGCCTCCTGGGTGACCGCCACCGTGTCCGGGCTACCGGCGAACAGCGGCGGCAGGATGGTGCCGGCCGCCGCGATCAGCAGGAAGAACAGGGTGCCGAACAGGAAGGTGCGGTCGCGGAGTTTGACGCGGATCTCACGTTCGGCGACCAGCCGGGTGGCCTGGGTGACGTTCACTGGGTGACCTCTCGGAAGATCTCGGTGAGCGAGGGGCTGACCGGGCTGAAGGCGCGGACCGGGCCGCGGTCGAGGGCCGCCTGGAGGACGGGCTGTTCGTCGCCGCCGGCCGGCAGGTCGAAGACCACTCGGGGCCCGTCCAGCTCGACCAGGGTCACCCCGGGGTGGTCGCGTACCCAGCCGGCGTCGCCGGCCACCACCAGTTCGTAACGGGGCACGGTGTACGAGTCGCGCAGCTGCTGCCGGCTGCCGGCGGCCCGGATCTCCCCGTCGCCGATGATCACCAGGTCGTCGCAGAGGCGCTCCACGACGTCGAGCTGGTGGCTGGAGAAGAGCACCGGCGCGCCGGCCGAGGCCCGTTCCCGTAGCACGGCGACGACGGTGTCGACGGCCAGCGGGTCGAGGCCGGAGAACGGCTCGTCGAGCACCAGCACCTCGGGGTCGTGCACCAGCGCGGCGGCGATCTGCGCGCGTTGCTGGTTGCCCAGCGACAGCGTCTCCAGCAGGTCGTTCCCGCGTTCGCCGAGCCCGACGCGGTCCAGCAGCGCGTCGGTGGCACGCCGGGCCGCGGCGGCGTCCAGGCCGTGCAGCCGGCCCAGGTAGGCGACCTGCTCCCGGGTGGTCATCTTCGGGTAGAGGCCACGCTCCTCCGGCATGTAACCGAAGCGCCGCCGGTCCTGCCGGGTCAGCGCGGTGCCGCCCCAGCTCACCTCGCCCGCGTCGGCGGAGAGCACACCCAGGATGATCCGCATGGTGGTGGTCTTGCCGGCGCCGTTGGCGCCCACGAAGCCGGTCATCCGGCCGGCGGCCACCTCAAAGGACACGTTCTTGAGCACCTGCCGGTCGCCGAAACTGCGGTCGACGCCGTCGAGGCGAAGCGTTCTGGTCACGCGCCGATGCTAGATCGGGTACGCCGCCGCGCCGTCCGTCCGGCGGGGGAGCGGGCGGGTCCACCGCTCGGCGGACACCGATCATCCGCCGGGCCGCACCACCCCGTTCTCGTAGGCGAACACCACCGCCTGCACCCGGTCGCGCAGGCCGAGCTTGGCCAGCACCCGACTCACGTGCGTCTTCACCGTCGCCTCGCCCAGGTGGATGGTCGCGGCGATCTCCGCGTTGCTCGACCCGCCGGCGAGCAACATCAGCACCTCCCGCTCGCGCGGGGTCAGCTCGGCCAGCGCGGCATCGGCGTCCGGGCCCCGGTGGGCGGTGCCGGTCGGGTCACCGGGTCGGGCGAAGGTGGAGATCACCCGGCGGGTGATCTCCGGGGCGAGCAGACCGTCGCCCCTGGCCAGCACCCGGATCGCCTCAATCAGCTCTTCCGGCGTGCCGTTCTTGAGCAGGAAGCCGCTGGCCCCGGCCCGCAGCGCGGCGAAGAGATAGTCGTCGCGGTCGAAGGTGGTGAGGATCAGCACCGCCGGCCCACCGGGCTCGTCGGCGGCGATCTGCCGGGTGGCCTCCAGGCCGTCCATCCCGGGCATTTCCACGTCCATGAGTACGACGTCCGGGCGGGTGGCTCGGGTCATGGCGACGGCCCGTTCGCCGTCCGCGGCCTCGCCGACCACCTCGATGTCGTCCTCCACCTCGAGGATGACCCGGAAGCCGGTGCGGACGAGGTGCTGGTCGTCGGCGAGCAGCACCCGGATCATCGGACCGGTGTCGGGTACGTGGTGCGTGGCCGCGCTCATGCCGATGGCTCCGTGCCCGCTGTGGCCTGCTGTCTGTCGCTCGGGTCCCGCTGCGGGGCGACCGGGGCCGCGAGCGGGAAGCGGGCGCGTACCCGCCAACCGCCGCCGGCGCGCGGACCGGCCTCCAGGTCGCCATCGTGAGCGGCGACCCGTTCGCGCATTCCGATCAGGCCCAACCCGACGGCGTTGGCCCCGCCACCGCCGCGTCCGTCGTCGGTCACGTCGACCTCCACCTCGCGGGCCAGGTACCGCACCCGCACGTCCAACAGTTTTGCTCCGGCGTGCTTCAGAGTGTTCGTCACCGCCTCCTGCGTCACCCGGTAGGCCGCCTGCGAGACCGACTCGGGCAACGCGACCGCGTCGCCGTACACCCCGAGGGTGGCCGTCAACCCGGCGGCCCGGGCCCGCTCGATGAGTTCGTCGATCCGTTCGACGCCGCCGGCCGTCGGCGGAGCGGCGTCGGTGCCGGCGGAGGCCCGCAGCACGCCGAGCATCCGACGCAGCTCGTCGACGGCGGTGCGGGCGCTCTGCTCGATGGCGGTCAGTGCCGTGCGGGCCTTGCCCGGGTCGCGGTCGAAGACCCGGCGGCAGGCGGATGCCTGCACGCCCATCACCGACACGTGGTGGGCGACCACGTCGTGCAGTTCGCGGGCGATTCGGACCCGTTCGCCGAGCACCGCCCGTTCCCGGGCCTCGGCCTGCGACCGGCGCAGGTCCTCGGCCTGCGCGCGCAGTTCGTGCTCGCGGCGTGCGGCCACCCACGCGGTCTCGCCGAAGAAGTACGCGAAAGCGAAGACCAGCACGTTGAGCAGGACGCCGGTGACCATGGCGGCGAGCGCCGGTGGCACCGGCCCGACCGCCTCGGAGAAGGAATCCGCCGGAATGTGGTCGATCATCACCGTGTAGTAGATCCCCAGCCAGGCGAACATCGTGGCGATCACGCCGATCCGCAGCCGGCGGGAGAGCTGACGGTCCTGCCCCCAGGCGCCCATCGTGTAGAGCGCGCAGAACAGGGCCCAGGAGGAGAACTGAATCTCCGGTGCCGAGCGTGCCTGCGCGGCGATGAACACCACCGAGACGACCAGCAGGGTGGCGGCCGGCCAGCGTCGGCGCCAGATCAGCGGCAGGGTCACCGCGACGGTCCAGAACAGTTGTTCCGCCCCGGACGGCGGAGGACCCAGCAGGAACGCCCCGGTGCTGCGGGCCAGGGTCAGGCTGACCAACGCCAGCCCGGTCATCCCCAGCCCGATCCAGATGTCGTTGCGGCGCTGCTCCGCCGTCGGACCCGGACGGCGCCATCCCTCTCGCTGTGCCACGGTCATCCAGGAACGATGCCACGAAACCCCCGGCATCCGTCTACCGGGCGGGCCGGTGCCTCTGGTACGCCGACGGGCGGCAGCCCGGCGCGGGGTACGCGCCGGGCCGCCGTGCCGGGTGTCGCTCACGCCGTCTGGCGGCGCGTCTTCAGAGCGGTGTCGACCAGGTCCAAGACCACGATCGCGGCCGTGCCCACCGCGATGGAGAGTCCGAGGATGTTGCGGTTGTCCGCGTCCGCCAGCCAACTCAGCCGCTCGCCCAGGGCTGGGTTGAGCAGCCGGTCGGAGAGGGCCAGCCACGCCAGCGGCACCGCGAACGCCAGGTCGAGCAGCGCCTTGGTGCCGAACAGGGCCCAGGTCCAGCGCCCGATCCGGTACTTGACGACCTCGAAGATCAGGCTGGCGACCAGGACGACGATCAGCGCCGGCAGCCAGAAGCGCCACAGACCCGGGTCAAGGATCGGAATGTTGTCGCCGTCGGTGCCGTGCACCCAGGACTGGTAGTGCTGGAAGGGCAGGTACCCGATGGTCAGCACCAGCATGATCACGGATGCGATGGTGTCGGCGAGCGGGATGCCCGGGCGCACCGGCGCGGCGGGGAGTTGGTCGACCGTCCAGCCCGGCAGATCCACAGTTGCTTGGGTGCGTTCGATGATGGCGAAGGTCACTGTGAGCCAGAAGGCGATCTGCACGGCCACCTGGATGGCCGTGAAGATGCCGGGCCCGATGGCACCGAAACCCTTTCCTTCGGCAGCCTCGACGATGGCGACGATCGTGCCGACGAGCGCCGGGATGAAGCTGAGCAGCAGCTTGAGCAGCCGCAGCCAGACCAGGTAGTACGCCGGGCCGATGAGCTGCAACCTGCGGTCGGCGTACCGGGCGGCCAGCACGTCCGGGTTACCCAGCTCGGTGAGCACCTCCCGCTCGGCGGTGGTGGCGTCCTGCCCACCGTCGGTCCGAGCCTCGATCATGTCGTCGATCGAGGCGCGCAGCTCGTTGGCGATCTCGTCGCGGCGCTGGGTGGGCACCGAGCGCAGAGTGGCGGCGAGGTAGCGATCGGTCAGGGTGTTCATCGGTCCACTCCTTGGATGAGCCCGGTGACGGAGGTCTGCACGGCGGCGAGGTCGTCGAGAAGCCGGCCCAGCATCGACTCGCCCTCGTCGCTGGTCCGGTAGAACTTGCGCGGCCGGCTCTCCTCGGTGTTCCACTCGCTGCTCAGCAGCCCCTGGTCCTCCAGCCGGCGCAGCAGCGGGTAGAGCGTGTTGGCGTCGACCGGGAAGCCGTGGTCGGTGAGCCGTTGCAGCAGCGCGTAGCCGTAGTCCGGTCGGCGTAGCGCGACCAGGCTGGCCACCACGACGGTGCCTCGACGCAACTCCTGTAGGTGCGTCCGTAGAACGTCCTCGCTAACCATGTGTCACACCATACTGTGTGGCACACAGTGTTGTCTAGCGCGACATCATCGTGTCCGCCCAACCTCCGTTCGGGCCGATGCGAGCTGCGGGGCGCCCGGTAGACACCGGACGCCCCGCACCCGAACGAGCTCAGCAGGACGCGCCCTGCCGGAAGTTCCGCTCGACGAAGCTGGCCGCCCCGACCTGGAAGTAGCCCACCCCCGGTCGGATCGGGTGCCCGGTGAACAGCTCCACCCGCGACCCGACCCGAACCAGGTACGCCTCGGCGTCCCCCGCGTCGTTGCGGATCAGCGAACCGCGCCGACCGTAGATCGCCTCCAGCTCGTCGAAGGACATGCCGACCGTGGCGCCGGCGGGGGATCGAGGCGGCGCGGTGGCCGTACCGACCTCCACCAGCCGGCCGTCGCGAAAGGCCAGGATGAGCACGCCGGCCCAGGAACCGGTCGCGCCGGCGTGCACCACCCCGCCGCAGCTCGACGCGGTCCAGTCGATGTGACCGGCCGCGGTGAGCGCCGCCAGGCTGGCGCCGATCCGGTACGCCCCGGCGCCGCCGACGCCGAGCACCTGTGGGTGGCTGTGCCCGGTGACCGCGGCGACGGCGATCGGGGCACGCGTCGAGGCTGGCGCGCTGCCACTGAGCACCGGGGCCGCCGAGGCCGGACCGGTGCCGACCAGCGGGACGAGTGTGCCGAGCGCCAGCGCGGCGGTGGTGAGAAGGATCGAGGGTCGGTTCATCGTGCGCTCCTTCGGTGATGGGTCTCTGCCCTGTTAGTCACCGCGCCCGGCCCAACGGTTCGTCGGCTTTCCGACCGGCCCGGTCTACTGTTCACAGAGACGCCGACCGACCGTGCTGGCCGGGGGTGACGCGGTGACGGCTCCGCAACGGATCGGGCCCTACGCCATCGAGCGGCTGCTGGGCGTCGGATCGTTCGCGACCGTCTGGCTGGGCTACGACCCGATGCTCGACGGATACGTGGCAATCAAGGTGCTGGCCGAGAACTGGAGCCACGACCTCCGGGTCCGGGAACGCTTCCGCGACGAGGCCCGGCTGCTGCGCCGGCTGGAGCACGAGCGGTTGGTCCGGGTGCACGCCGTCGGTGAGTTGCCCGACGGGCGGCCGTACGCCGTGCTGGCCTGGGCGGACGGCGGCAGCCTGCGCGACCGGCTGGCTCGTGGTGAGATCCCCGTGCCGGCGGCGTTGCGCCTGCTCGGTGAGGTCTGCGCAGGCGTGAGCGTGCTGCACCGGCACGGCGTCGTGCACCGCGACCTCACCCCCGGCAACATTCTGTTCCATGCCGCCGGGGCGGCCTCCGGCACCGAGCGGGTCCTCATCGCCGACCTCGGTCTCGCCAAGGCGCTCGCCGCCGCCTCCGGCCTCACCGCCCGGGCCGGTACCCCCGGCTACATGGCACCGGAGCAGGACGAGCCGGGCGCGGTGATCGACACTCGCGCGGACGTGTACGGGCTCGGTCGGCTCGGGATCCGGCTGCTCGCCGCCGGGCCCCGGTCCGACCCGCCCAGATCGGTCGGCGCCCTGCGACTGCGCGACGGCGTGCCGGCGCGGGTGGCTGCGGTGCTCGTCCGGGCCACCGCCCACCGGCCGGCCGACCGTTATCCGGACGCCGCCGCGCTGCACGCCGCGCTCGACCGGGCCACCGCGGTACGACAGCCTCCGTCATCCGGTCCGGTGGCCCGTCACCCGTATCGGATGCTGTTGGCCGGGGCTGCCATCGCGGCCGTCGCCGTGGTGGGCGCCGAGCCGGGCTACACCGGGGCCGAACGTGACACGTACACCGCCGGACCGCTCACCGTCACGTTGCCGGACGGCTGGTCGGCCACCGGGGCGACCTGGGCCGGTCAGTACGACGCCCACGGCGGAGCGGAACCGGCGCTGGTCATGTCGCCGCAGCCCCGCCGTTGGGCCGCCGACCCCGGGGTGCCCGGCGCGTTCGTCGGTATCTCGGCCAGCACGGCGGCGCGCACCACTCCTGCCGGGTTCCTGGCCGAACGCACCCATGGAGACTGCGCGGCCGCGCCGGCGCGCACCACCCGCCGGGCGGGCGTCGAGTGGACCGTTGTGGCGTACCGCTGCGACCGGGGCCGGCCGCGGATCATCGAGTCGGCCGGGCGGCATCCGGGCCACGGCGCTCTGGTGTACGTGCAGGTCGTGCCACCGGTGGACGGCGGGCCCGACTTCGTGGACACAGTGCTCGACGGCGTGCGGGTGCGGTAGCGGGGCCGCCGCGGTGCGGATGAACGGGCCTCGAACCGGCGACTAGCGGACCACCACTGTGACTGTGTGTTCCCGGGCCTCCTTCGGGATCCTGACGTCGACGGTGCCGGGGCGGACGAACCGGATGTCCACCACGCCGGCCTCGTAGTGCTGCGAGACCAGCTCAGGGCGGTCGACGGTGACCAGACCGGGGCCGATGCCCTGGATCCGCAGCACCGCGCCGGTGGCGAAACAGAGGGACCGCAGCAGCTCGAGCTCGGTCTCGGCCAGCGGCAGGTCGTAGCGGACGGCGCCCTGGCAGCTCGTGGTCGGCCCTGTCGATGTGGGGGCCGGGCGGTGCGGCGTACCCCTGGCACTGGTCTGTGCGGGCGGTGCCGCGATCGGACGTCGGCTGGTCGGCGGCGGCCGGGACGGCGATGCGGTGGGCGCCGGGATCGCCGCCGGGGTCGGCGACGGTCGGGACTCCACGGGTGGTTGCACGGGCAGCGGCGCGACCGGGTCGGCGCCGCAGGCCGCGACGGCCATTGTGGCTACGAGGACGACGCCACCGGCGACGAGCCGGCGGAACGGGCGGCGCTGCGCGGCGGGGTTCATTCGGCGTCGAGTCGTTGGCGGACCTGCCGCCGGGCCAGGTGCAACCGGGACTTCACGGTGCCCAGCGGCACGTCGAGCAGGGCGGCAATCTCGGGGTAGCTCAGCCCCAGGACGTCGCGCAGGGCGACGACCTCGGCGAGGTCGGGGTGGACCGCGTCGAAGGCGTCGAGCAGGTCGAGGCGGGTGCCGGCGACCACGCTGGTCCGTCTGGGGTCGGCCTGGTCGGGCAGCGGTACGCCGCCGGCCTCCAGCCGCCAGCGGCGGCGCAGCGTGCGGTAGGTGGAGCGGGCCCGGTTGGCGGCCAGCCGGTGCAGCCAGGTGCGGAACGAGGAGCGCCCCTCGAAGCGGGTGATGCCGTCGGCCACCGCCAGCAAGGTGTCCTGGCAGGACTCCTCGGCGTCCTCCCGGTTGGGCAGGAATCGGGCGCACAGCCGCAGCACCTCCGGGCGCACCGCGACCAGCAGGGCGGTCAGCGCGGCCGGGTCACCGTGCGTCGCGGACCGGGCCAGGGCGTCGATGTCGTCCGCGTCGGGCATGCCGGATGTCCAATGCTCGCCGGTGCCGATCCCTGAGCGTACGACCGGTGCCGCCGCAGCGGTCCCGTACCGTCCGGCACCCGACGCGAACCGGCGGGTTACTCGAAGCGGGAGACGTCCCCGGCCCCCCGGCGCAGGATCTCTGGCTCCGGCCCGGACAGGTCGATCACGGTCGTCGGCTCCATGCCGCAGTCGCCGGCGTCGAGCACCGCGTCGAGCTGGTGGTCGAGCCGTTCCTTGATCTCCCAGCCCTGGGTCATCGGCTCCTCGTCGCCGGGCAGGACCAGCGTGCTGGAGACCAACGGCTCGGCCAGCTCGGCCAGCAGCGCCTGGGTGACGGTGTGCCGGGGTACCCGCACGCCGACGGTGCGCTTCTTCGGGTGCAGCATCCGGCGGGGCACCTCGCGGGTGGCCGGCAGGATGAAGGTGTAGCTGCCCGGGGTGGACGCCTTCACCAGGCGAAAGACCGAGTTGCTGATCTGGACGAACTGACCGAGCTGCGCGAAGTCGTGGCAGACCAGTGTGAAGTGGTGCCGATCGTCGAGGTGCCGGATCTGTCGGATCCGGTCCAGCCCGTCCTGGTTGCCCAGCTGGGTGCCGAGCGCGTAGCAGGAGTCGGTCGGGTAGGCGACCAGACCACCGCCGCGGATCAGGTCGGCGACCTGGCCGATGACCCGGGGCTGCGGGTTTTCCGGGTGCACGTCGTAGTACCTCGCCATGCTCCGAGACTAGCCGTGGGGGAGACGAGGGCCACCCTCGGCGCGGATGGTGGAGCCGCCGAGATCACCTCGGTAGGGTAGGTCCCGGTCGGCTCCGACCACCAAGATCCACACCGCCGGGGGGCGCCAGGCATGGCCGATTCGTTCGCGCATCTGCACGTGCACACCGAGTACTCGATGCTCGACGGAGCGGCCCGCCTCAAGGACCTGTTCGCCGAGGCCAAGCGGCTCGGCATGCCCGCGGTGGCGATCACCGACCACGGCAACATGCACGGCGCGAACGACTTCTACAACCAGGCGATGGCCGCCGGGATCACCCCGATCCTGGGCGTCGAGGCGTACGTGGCACCGGAGTCGCGCTATCACAAGGCGCGGGTCAAGTGGGGTCGCCCGGAGCAGAAGAGCGACGACATCTCCGGTAACGGCGCGATCACCCACAAGACCATGTGGGCGAAGAACGCGCAGGGTCTGAAGAACCTCTTCACCCTCAACTCGCGCGCCTCCATGGAGGGGCACTACGTCAAGTGGCCCCGGATGGACATGGAGCTGATCGCCGAGCACGCCGAGGGGATCATGGCCACCACCGGCTGCCCGTCCGGCGCGGTGCAGACCCGGCTGCGGCTGGGCCAGTTCGACGAGGCCCTCAAGGTCGCCGCCAGCTACCAGGACATCTTCGGCAAGGAAAACTACTTCCTGGAGATCATGGATCACGGCCTCTCCATCGAGAGCCGGGTCCGTGAGGGGCTCACCGAGATCGCCCGCAAGCTGGACATCCCGCCAGTGGTCACCAACGACTCGCACTACACCCACGAGGCCCAGGCCACCGCCCACGACGTGCTGCTCTGCGTGCAGACCGGCAGCAACATCGACGACCCCAACCGGTTCCGGTTCGAGGGCGGCGGTTACTTCGTCAAGAGCGCCGACCAGATGCGCGCGGTGGACTCGTCCGAGCTGTGGCAGGAGGGCTGCCGCAACACCCTGCTGGTCGCCGAGAAGGTCGACCCGAAGGGCATGTTCGAGTTCCACAACCTGATGCCGCGCTTCCCGGTGCCCGACGGCGAGACCGAGGAGTCCTGGTTCCGCAAGGAGACCTTCGCCGGCCTGGCCCGCCGCTACCCGAACGGCATCCCGGAGGGGCACGTCGTCCAGGCGGAATACGAGCTGGGCGTCATCAACCAGATGGGCTTCCCGTCCTACTTCCTGGTGGTCGCCGACTTCATCCAGTGGGCGAAGAACCAGGGCATCGCTGTGGGTCCGGGCCGTGGTTCGGCCGCCGGCTCGCTGGTCGCGTACGCGCTGGGCATCACCGACCTGGACCCGATCCAGCACGGCCTGATCTTCGAGCGGTTCCTCAACCCCGAGCGGGTCTCGATGCCGGATGTCGACATCGACTTCGACGAGCGCCGGCGCGGCGAGGTGATCAAGTACGTCACCGACAAGTGGGGCGAGGACAAGGTCGCCCAGATCGCGACCTTCGGCACGATCAAGGCGAAGGCCGCGATCAAGGACTCGGCCCGGGTCCTCGGCTTTCCCTACGCGGTCGGCGACCGGATCACCAAGGCGATGCCGCCGGCCGTGATGGGCAAGGACATCCCGCTCACCGGCATCTTCGACACCAAGCACCCCCGCTACGCGGAGGCCGGCGAGATCCGCGGCCTGTACGACTCCGACCCGGACGTCCGCAAGGTGATCGACACGGCCAAGGGCATCGAGGGGCTGATCCGGCAGACCGGTGTGCACGCCGCCGGCGTCATCATGTCCGCCGAGCCGATCATCGAGCACATCCCGTTGATGCGCCGCGACGCCGACGGGGCGATCATCACGCAGTTCGACTACCCGACCTGCGAGTCGCTCGGGCTGCTGAAGATGGACTTCCTCGGCCTGCGCAACCTGACGATCATCGACGACGCGGTCAAGAACATCGAGCTGAACCACGGCCGCAAGCTCGACCTGCTGGGCCTGCCGCTGGACGACAAGGCCGCGTACGAGCTGCTGGCCCGCGGTGACACCCTGGGCGTGTTCCAGCTCGACGGTGGGCCGATGCGGTCACTGCTGCGGCTGATGAAGCCGGACAACTTCGAGGACATCTCCGCCGTCCTGGCCCTGTACCGGCCCGGCCCGATGGGCGTCGACTCGCACACCAACTACGCGCTGCGCAAGAACGGCCTCCAGGAGATCACGCCGATCCACCCGGAGCTGGAGGAGCCGCTGCGGGAGATCCTGGCGCCCACCCACGGCCTGATCGTCTACCAGGAGCAGGTGCAGCGCGCCGCGCAGATCCTCGCCGGCTACACCCTCGGTCAGGCGGACCTGCTGCGCCGGGCCATGGGTAAGAAGAAGAAGGAGATCCTCGACAAGGAGTTCATCCCGTTCCGGGACGGCTGCCGCGAGCGCGGCTACTCCGACGAGGCGATCCAGGCCGTGTGGGACGTCCTGGTGCCGTTCGCCGGGTACGCGTTCAACAAGGCGCACTCCGCCGCGTACGGCCTGGTCTCCTACTGGACGGCGTACCTGAAGGCGCACTACCCGGCCGAGTACATGGCCGGGTTGCTGACCAGCGTCGGCGACGACAAGGACAAGATGGCGCTCTACCTGTCCGAGTGTCGTCGGATGCGCATCCAGGTGCTGCCGCCGGACGTGAACACCTCGGCCGGGCCGTTCACCCCGGTGGGCAAGGACATCCGCTTCGGCCTGGCCGCCGTGCGCAACGTCGGGGCGAACGTGGTCGCCTCGATCATGCGCTGCCGGGAGGAGAAGGGCGAGTACACCGACTTCTACGACTTCCTGTCCAAGGTGGACGCGGTGGTCTGCAACAAGAAGACAATCGAATCGCTGATCAAGGCGGGTGCGTTCGACTCGATGGAGCACCCCCGCAAGGGCCTGCTCGCGGTGCACGCCGACGCGATCGACGCGTACGCCGACGTCAAGCGCAAGGAGGCCGTCGGGCAGTACGACCTGTTCGGCGCGGGCTTCGGTGACGCCGACACCGGCAGCACCACGGTGATGCCGACCATCGGTGACAGCGAGTGGGACAAGCGCGACAAGCTGGCCTTCGAGCGGGAGATGCTCGGCCTGTACGTCTCGGACCACCCGCTGTTCGGCCTGGAGCACATTCTCAACGCGGCAGCCGACACCACCATCGCCTCCCTGGCCGAGGAAGGCGCGGTGCCCGACGGGGCGGTCGTCACCCTCGCCGGCATCCTCTCCGGGGTGCAGCGCCGGGTCACCAAGCAGGGCCGGGCCTGGGCCTCGGCCACCCTGGAGGACCTGGCCGGTGGGGTGGAGACGCTGTTCTTCCCCAACACCTACGAGGTGATCGGGCAGTACATCGCCGAGGACGCCATCGTGGTGGTCAAGGGTCGGGTGGACCGCCGCGACGACACCCCACGGATCATGGCGATGGACATGTCCATGCCGGACGTCAGCACCAGCGCCACCAACAAGCCGGTCACCCTCACCATCCCGGTGCACCGGTGCACACCACCGCTGGTGGAGAAGCTCAAGGAGACCCTGGTGCTGCACCCCGGCGACACCGAGGTGCACGTCAAACTGCTCAACGGCGGGCGCACCACCACCCTGCGGCTGGGGCCATTCCGGGTGGCGGCGACGACCGCGCTGATGGGTGACCTGAAGAGCGTCCTCGGCCCGGCCAACGTGAGCTGAGCCGACCCCGGTCCGGCCGGCGTGCGCCGGCCGGACCGCCCGGCTTCAGCCCCGCTCGGGGGCGCTGATCTCCCGTAGCTGGCCGTCGGCCAGCCGCAACCAGCGCTGCACGCCGATCTCGGCGAGGAACCGTTCGTCGTGGCTGACCACCACGAACGCCCCCTGGTACGCGGTCAGCGCGCTCTCCAACTGACCCACGCTGACCAGGTCCAGGTTGTTCGTCGGCTCGTCGAGCAGCAATAGTTGCGGCGCCGGTTCGGCGCACAGCACACACGCCAGGGTGGCGCGCAGCCGTTCACCGCCGGAGAGCACCCCGACAGGCAGGTTCACCCGCGCGCCCCGGAACAGGAACCGGGCCAGCAGGTTCATCCGCTTGGCGTCGGGCAGGCTCGGCGCGTACGCGGCGAAGTTCTCCGCCACCGTGCGGTCGAGGTCCAGCAGGTCCAGCCGCTGCGACAGGTACGCGATCCGCCCGTCGGCCCGCCGGATCTCGCCGCCGGCCGGCTCCAGGTCACCGTTGACCAGGCGCAGCAGGGTGGACTTGCCGACACCGTTCGCCCCGGTGAGCGCGATCCGTTCCGGCCCCCGGATCACCAGATCCGCGCCGTCGCCGCCGAACAACTCCCGGTCGTCGAAGCGGGCCCGCATCCCCTGGCCGGAGAAGACCGTGCGCCCACCCGGGACGCTGGTGTCCGGCAGGTCCACGGTGATCCGGTCCTCGTCGCGTACCGCCCGCCCCGCCTCGTCGAGTCGGGCCTTGGCCTGCCCGAGCCGGCCGGCGTGCGTCTCCTGCGCCTTGCCCGCCGACTCCTGCGCGCTGCGCTTGAGCCCACCGGCGACGATCCGGGCCAGGCCGGCGTTCTTCAGGTTCTTCGACGCGTTGCTGGCCCGTCGGTCGGCCCGCTCCCGGGCCTGCTGCATCTCCCGCTTCTCCCGCTTGACCTCCTGCTCGGCGTTGCGCAGATTGCTCTCGGCCACCTCCCGCGCCGCCTGCACCGCCTCGGTGTACGCGGTGAAGTTCCCCCCGTACCAGCGGATCTCGCCCTGGTCCAGCTCGGCGATGCGGTCCATCCGGTCCAGTAGCTCCCGGTCGTGGCTGACCAGCAGCAGGCACCCGGACCAGTCGGTGAGAACGTCGTAGAGCTTGTGCCGGGCCGCCAGGTCCAGGTTGTTGGTCGGCTCGTCGAGCAGCAGCACGTCCGGGCGGCGCAGCAGTTGCGCCGCCAGGCCGAGGGAGACCACCTGACCACCGCTGAGGGTGTGCAGCTGCCGGTCGAGCTCCAGGTCACCGAGGCCGAGCCGGTCCAGCTCGGCGCGGGTGCGCTCCTCAATGTCCCAGTCGTCGCCGATGGTGGCGAAGTGCGCCTCGCTGGCATCGCCGGCCTCGATGGCGTGCAACGCAGCGATCCGCTCGGCGACGCCGAGCACCTGCGCCACGGTCAGGTCACCGACCAGCGGCAGGGTCTGCGGGAGGTAGCCGAGCACACCGTCGACGGTGACGCTGCCGCCGCTGGGCCGCAGCTCCCCGGCGATCAGCCGCAGCAGGGTGCTCTTGCCGGCGCCGTTGGGAGCGACCAGGCCGGTTCGACCGCCCGGCACCGTGAAGGACAACTCCGAGAAGACCGGGGTGTCGTCCGGCCAGGAGAAAGACAGATTCGAGCAGACAATGAACGCATCAGACATGCGAGTGACCTCAGAGGGTGGGTTGGGCGCTTTCGACCGCGCCCGACGACAACGGGACCGGTGGAACGACGACATGGCCTCGGCGGCTGCGCCTACGCGCGCCGAACCGATGGCCGAACACATCCGGTCTCACCCGGAGATGTCGTCGTCACCCGCCATGTCTGGTCTCCCTGGTCGTACCGCCAACCCAACGCCGCAAGTCTAACAACGGATCTCCGCCCCGCCACCGGGTTCCCGGCCGGCCCCCACCGTGGGTGGCGCTCACGCGAGCCGGGCGCCGCAGACGGCGAAGCCTGTGGTCCGGCAGTCCGCGGTCCGCTCAGCGGGGGCGGTACTCGACCTCGGGG
>NZ_QGSZ01000136.1 GCF_003857055.1 Micromonospora inaquosa
CAACGGTTTTCGACGTAGTCCATGCCGGCCTCCTCGGCGATCCGCCGCGCCTCGGCCGACACGATGCCCAGTTGCAGCCAGACCGCGGGAGCGCCGATCGCCGCCGCCTCCCGGACCACCTGCACGGCGTCGGCCGCCGGCCGGAACACGTCCACCAGGTCGACGGGGTGCGGGATGTCGGCGAGAGACTTGTAGGCCCGTTCCCCGAACAGTTCGTCGACCGTCGGGTTGACCGGGACGATGCGCCAGCCGTACTGCTGCATCTGCAACGGCACGCTGTGCGCGGCCTTGAACGGGTCGCGGGACGCGCCGACGACGGCGATCACGGCGGATTCGGCGAGGATCTGCTGAGCGGTACGCACCCGCCGACTGTAGCTCCGACTAGAGGAGTGTCAGCTGCTCCGCTGTCGAGGGTGGCGGCGGCTCAGGCAGGCTTCGGTTGTCGCCCCGCTCGGCGCGGTACAGCCCGTGCCGGCGGGACGCGATCCGCACCCGTGCGGTCAGCTCCCGCTGGTACGCCTGCGGCGCGTACGAGCCGGCCCGGTAGAGCTCGCGGTATCGGGGCACCAGGTGCGGGTGCTCGCGGGCGAGCCAGTGCGCGTACCACTCCCGGGCGCCGGGACGCAGGTGCAGGGGCAGGGCGGTCACGCTGGTCGCACCGGCGGCGGCGATCGCCGAGACCGTGGTTTCGATCGACTCGTCGCTGTCGCTGAGGCCGGGCAGGATCGGGGCCATCAGTACGCCGACGGAGAAGCCGGCGTCGGCGAGTGCCCGGACGGCGTCCAGCCGGCGGCGGGGGTGCGGCGTGCCCGGCTCGACGGTGCGCCAGAGGTGCTCGTCGACGAACCCCACCGAGAAGGAGATGCCCACCGCGGTCACCTCGGCGGCCTGGCGCAGCAGCGGCAGGTCGCGCAGGATCAGCGTGCCCTTGGTGAGGATCGAGAACGGGTTGGCGAAGTCTCGCAGAGCCTCGATGATCTGCGGCATCAGCCGGTAGCGACCCTCGGCACGCTGGTAGCAGTCCACGTTGGTGCCCATCGCCACGTGCGCGCCCCGCCATCTCGGCGCGGCCAGCTCCCGTCGGACCAGCTCGCCGGCGTTGACCTTGACGATCACCTTCCGGTCGAAGTCAGCACCGGCATCAAGATCGAGATAAGTGTGAGTATTTCTCGCGAAACAGTATCGACAGGCGTGGGAACAGCCCCGGTACGGGTTGATCGTCCACTCGAACGGGACGCGGGACTGCCCGGGCACCCGGTTGAGGATGGACTTGGCCTGCACCTCGTAGAAGGTCATCCCGGCGAACTCGGGGGTGTCGAAGGTGCGGGCGACGGCGCCGGGCAGCGCCAGCGGCAGGGGTGGCGTCGCTGGCGCTGCCCTCTCGGGGTCTCCCTCAACCGGGGGAGCGGTGAGGTTGTCCCAGCGCATGAGCATCATTCGAACATGTGTACGAAGTAAGCGCAAGTGGCCGCCGGCGTGTCGCGGCAGGGGTGGCATGGACCCGGGCCGCAGGAGCGCTTGCGCGTATGGGAAGCGCCAGCAGGCAGGTACGAAGGACGGGTGGCAGCGGCGGCTGCTCACCCGTCCTCCGGTTTACGCGAAACGAGCGTCACGCCCCGAGGGGGCGATCATCAGCTCGTCAGCGACTCAGTGCTTGTGCTCGGCCAACTGCTTGCGGACGTCATCCATGTCCAACGCCTCGACCTGCTCGATCAAATTCTCCAGGGCGGACTCCGGCAGGGCGCCCGGCTGCGCGAAGACGATGACGCCGTCACGGATCGCCATGATCGTCGGGATCGACCGGATGTCGAACTTGGCGCCCAACTCCTGCTGCGCCTCGGTGTCGACCTTGCCGAAGACGATGTTCTGGTGCTTCTCCGAGGAGCGCTCGTAGACCGGGGCGAACCGCTTGCACGGACCACACCAGTCGGCCCAGAAGTCGACCAGGACGATGCCGTCGTTGCCGGTCACCTCGTCGAAGTTCGTCGAGGTCAGCTCAACGGTTGCCATTGCACTCTCCGATCACCGCGGTTTATCTACGTCCCGTAGAACCAGGGCTGACCGTATCGAATTCCCGGGCGGTGGGGCACGAAACGTGCTCGGGGCTGCCGAGGGGTGCCGCAGGTCATCGACACACGTCTGTTCACACCTGACCTGCGGAACGCAAGTGCACGACGCACTTGCGTGACCTGCCGTGATGGGAGCGTTTCCAGGGAGATCGACCCGATTGGGCTCTACGACTCGGTAACTTGGGCATTGACAAGGAGGTATCCGGCCTGCAGAGATCGCTGATCAACCTCCGCGTCATCACGGAGAGTAGTGTTACAAAAAGATAAATGTGACCGCGATCTCTGTTGAACCTACGCAGGCGTAGGGCAGAATTCCTCACATCAGAGCGTGGGCGGCGGGTGCCGGGGAGGGCCCCGCCGCTCATTGCGTCTCCCCCCAGGCGAGTGACCGGTGTGACATTTCCGCCGCCGTCGCGCCCCGCCGGTCGCCTTAACCATCGATAAGGCATGCTGTGCCGAACTCCATCGCCGCCCGTCGAAGGGAGCAGCATGCAGTTCGGTCGCTACTACGAGGAGTTCGAGGTCGGCGCGGTCTACCGGCACTGGCCGGGCAAGACCGTGACCGAGTACGACGACCACCTCTTCTGCCTGCTCACCATGAACCACCACCCGCTGCACATGGACGCGCACTACGCCGCGACGGCCAGCCAGTTCAAGCGCAACGTCGTGGTCGGCAACTACATCTACTCGCTGCTGCTCGGCATGTCGGTGCCCGATGTGAGTGGAAAGGCGATCGCCAACCTGGAGGTCGAGTCGCTGCGGCATGTCGCGCCGACCTTCCACGGCGACACCATCTACGGCGAGACCACCGTGCTGGACAAGCGTGAGTCCGGCTCGAAACCCGACCGGGGCGTGGTGTCCGTGGAGACTCGCGGTTACAACCAGGACGGCACGATGGTCTGCGTCTTCCGGCGCAAGGTCATGGTCCCCAAGCGCGAGTACGCGGCCGCCGCGGTGCCCGACGGAGTGGATCCCGAGCGGCCCAGCTTCCCCGAGCCGCGCTGACCGTCGCGGCGGCCTCGACCGTCGCCGCACACCGGGCGCCTTCCCTGCCACGGGTCTGCTGGGGAAGGGGCCCTGTTCCCGTCCCGGGGCATATGCTGACGCCGGAGGTTCCGATGAGCCACTCCGTCGCGGGAGAGCCGCCCTCTGCCGGCCGCCGAGCCACACCCTTGACCACAGCTGTCTACTCCGCCGCCGAGTGGGATCTGCTCACCAGCCTGCCCGGTCGGGTCCTCGTGGCCGCCGCGGCGCCCGGTCCCGGCCGGACGGAGCGTGGGGTCAAGGCGGGCCTGGCCGGCCTGGATGCCGTGGCCGCGGGCCGAGCCTCCGACAGTGATCTGGTCCGCGCGGTGGTCGCCGCGATCTACGCCCGCCACGACGGCGCCCCGCAACCCGCCGAGCGGCTCACCGACCTGGTGGACCTGCTGGCCGCCTGCCGGGCGGCGAGCCGGGTGCTACGGCGGCGGGCCGACCCCGCCGACTCGGCCGCGTACCGCCAGTGGGTGCAGTCCGTCGCGGCCCGGGTCTGTCGGGCGGTGCCCGGCACCGGCGCACGACTGGTCGACCCACCGGCCAGCCCGGCGGACCGGCGCTTCCTGGACCGGCTCGGTGCCGCCCTCGACCTGGGCTGAGCGGCAGGTCGTCGCGACGGGCGAAGACGCGGTCCGTACCCTCTGATGACCGTGACCGACGACCAGCTTGAGGTGGGCGTGGGCCCCTGGCCGGGGGACCCACCGGACGACCCCCGTTACGACAGGCAGTTGCTGGCGGAGGGGGACCGGCGCAATGTCGTCGACCGCTACCGCTACTGGCGGCACGAGGCGATCGTCGCTGACCTGGACCGGCACCGGCACGGCTTCCACGTCGCGATCGAGAACTGGCAGCACGACTTCAACATCGGCACTGTGGTGCGCAACGCCAACGCGTTCAACGCAGCCGAGGTGCACATCGTCGGACGGCGACGATGGAACCGGCGCGGCGCGATGGTGACCGATCGGTACCAGCACGTACGGCACCACGAGACGATCGAGGAGTTCGTCGCCTGGGCGGCCGGGCGGCGTCTGCCGGTGTTCGGCATCGACAACCTGCCCGGGTCGCGTCCGCTGGAGACCGGCACCCTGCCACGGGACTGCGTGCTGCTGTTCGGGCAGGAGGGGCCGGGCCTGTCCGCGCCGGCCCGCGCCGCGTGCGACCAGCTCTACTCCATCGCCCAGTACGGCTCGACGAGGTCGATCAACGCGGGTGTGGCCAGCGGAATCGCGATGCACGCCTGGATCCGGGCGCACGCCGGCACGCCGCCGGACTGACCCACGTACGGTGCCGAATCGGACGTTCCGGCTTGACGTGCCGGCGGCCCGGGGAGACGGTGGGGATGTGAGTGTCGCGGTGAGTTGTCCGAGATGCGGGGGCCCGGTACGGGCGCCGGATCTGATGAACACCGACTCGAGGTGTGTGCGCTGCGGCCCGGTGCCGCCGTTGCACGTGCCCGAGCACATCGGAGCGGAGATAGTGGCGAGCGTGGTGGAACGGATCGCCGCGACCGCCGATCCGCCGGTGACGCCGTTGTGGTGCCCGTGGCCGCTGCCGCCCGGTTGGACACTCACCGGCGTGGCGTACGCCGGGGACGACCGGACGGGAGTGCGGGCGACCGCGTTGGCCTGCGCGGGCCCGGCGCCACTCGGCGGTGGTCCGGCCGATTTGGTCTTCGTGGCGGAGGAACCCGGTGTGGGCCTGGGCACCCGGCTCGCCGGACTGACCGGCCCGGATCCGGGGCCGGAGTTGGTCGACGCGCTGACCGACCCGGGGTCGGGCCACCCTGACCACGTCGGACAGGCGAAGATCAAGGTCGGCGGGCACCCAACTCCACTGTGGTTGGTGAATTCGCCAACGGATCGAAGCGCGTACGCAGGCGAGGCTCGGGGAATGTGGCTCCATGCGATAGCCTGGCCGGCGAGTGCGGGTCATCTGCTCGCGGAAGATGTCGTGCTACACGACCTGACCGAGTGGATGCCGCCCGAGCTCGTGTACGGCGCACCATCCCCGTACTTACCCGGAAGAGCTTGACAACTCTCCTGGATTGACGGAGAACGGACGCAGATATTCACTGTACGACACCACACTGATACTCTGGGTGCCGCTGCGGTAATGGGACCCGGCGCCGCGCGAGAGGATGGCCCGCCATGGTCAAGAAGGTCCTCACCTGGGCCGGAATCGCATTCTTGATCTTCTTCGTCGCCTACCGGCCAAACTCTGCGGCGGACGTGTTCAAGTCGCTCGGCGGCGGGATCATGGATATCGCCCAGGGGTTTGGCGACTTCTTCACCAGCCTCGTCGCCTAGCCGCCGATGGGCAGCCCCTCCGGTCCACCCTTCGACCCGGACGACCCCGACCGGGAACGCCGCGAGCGTGACACCGAACCGATCCCGCGGGTCGGGCCTGATGACGGCCCGGGCTACGGGGCCGGTGCCGGCCTGTCCGATGGTCCGTCCCTTTCGGACGACGTCGGTTACGGCGACGGGCCCGGCTATGCCGGTCAGGGTCGTTCCGGTCGGGGCTGGGTCCGTGATCCGGAGGCCAGCGACCAGCCACCGCAGATCTCCGAGGACGAGCTGGCCGGGTTGCGCGCCGACGCGACCGGCTCGACCCCTCGGCGGGTGCTGCCACTGGAAGACGAGCCCAGCTCGTTGGTGGCTCGTTACCTCTTCCCCACCGAGCGCTACCGGGGCGAGTGGAAGCGGCACTGGATCCACCTCACCACCCCGCTGTTGATCGGCATCGCGGCGACCTTCGTGCTCGGCTACCTCTCCGGCTTCCTCGCCGGGCAGAACGTGGGTGCGCTGACCACCATCGCCGTGCTGCTCTGGTTCGCGGTGATGGGCTGGGTGGCGTGGAAGGTCGCCGACTGGTGGTATGACCGGTTCATCCTGACCAACAAGCGGGTCATGGTGGTCAACGGCATCATCACCCGCCGGGTCGCCATGATGCCGCTGGTCCGGGTCACCGACATGAAGTACGAGCAGACCCCGACCGGCCGAGCGCTCAACTACGGCACCTTCGTGCTGGAGTCCGCCGGCCAGGAGCAGGCGCTCCGCGAGATCAAGAACCTGCCCAACCCGAACGAGCTCTACCTGCGCGTCGTCGAGGAAATGTACGAGCCGCAGGCGGTCGAGGCGCGGCTCGGCAAGGAGGCCGACGAGGCCAAAGCCGACGACGGTGCGTGAAGGTTTTGACCGAACATCGGAGCAAGTGCGCACCTTTTCGTAATGGACCACAGCGCCCCTGACGTGGCACTCTGCCAGGACAACAGGGGTGTGGAGGTGGCCGGTGGCGAGCAAGGACTCGTTGGAGGAGCAGTTCCGCGAGTTCGTCGCGGCACGCTCCGCCGCGCTCCTGCGCACCGCTTACCTGCTCACCGGAGACTGGGCCACGGCCGAGGATCTGCTCCAGACGGCGCTGACCAAGACCTACCTCGCGTGGAAGCGGCTCGGCGGGATCGAGGCGGTCGAGCCGTACGCCCGACGTGTGATGGTCAACACATCGACCAGCTGGTGGCGGCGGCGCTGGCACGGCGAACGCCCGACCGAGGTGCTGCCCGAACGGGCCGGTGTCGACGAGATCGAGCAGCAACTCGACCGTGACCTGCTCTGGCGGCATCTCCGGGAGCTGCCCAACCGGCAGCGGGCAGTGCTGGTGCTGCGCTACTACGAGGACATGTCCGAGGCGCAGACCGCCGCGATGCTGGACATCTCACCAGGCACGGTGAAGAGCCAGACGTCCCGGGCTCTGGCCACGCTGCGTCGGCGACTGGGCGCGGACGCGGCGGAACTCGCCGCCGCCGGCATCGCCAGCCAGCCGGGCGCCGCTGGCATCGCCAGCCAAACGCCCGCCGCGTCGCCTCGATCGGGCGCGAGGGGTGCCGACGGTCGGACGACTGGCTCGAATCCCCGGAGCGGACGGCTCCCGGCCACCGATGCCGCTGCCACACCCAGGCCGGGGCGGTCGGCTGGTCGACCCGTGCCCCGCCCGACCGCTCCGCGCCCCGCCGTGCCGCGTTCGATCGCCAAGCAGGTCGTGCTGCCCACCGCCCCGGCGGCCGTGCCCGTCGGCACGGGCTCCGGGGACCAGCAGTGAGCGAGACCGGCGGTCGGCACGACAACCTGACGGACGGCCCGGCGCGTTCATACCAGGTGCGGCCTGACGAGCTGGAAGGTGCGGTGCGGGAGACCCTCTCGCACCAGGTCACTCGTGCCCGCCCGCTGAGCGTCGATCCCGCGGGAAAGGCCATCCGCCGCGCGAACCGGATCCGGCGTCGACGCACCGCGGCCGGCCTCGCCCTCGCGGCGGTCACCACCGTGCTGCTCGGCGCCGGGATGGTCCAGCTTGGTGCCGAGACCAGGCGGGACGGGCCGCCCATCGTGGTGATCGGCGACCCGGACCCGGCCGACCGACCGTTCCCGACGGTCAGCATTCCCGGCACCGCCCCGTCGCCCTCTCCTGTCGTCGGCGAGACGCTGCTCAGCGCCGACGGGCGGCGGATGGTGCTGCACGACGTGGGGCCTGCCGAACGCGTCCAGCCCCTGCCCAGCGGCGCCGGTTGGCTGGTGGTCGGCGCGCCGACCACCGCAGGGCGCTCTCTCTGGGTGGTGCAGGACGACGGCCTGGTGCAGGTGTTGCTGGCCCGGGCGGGCGCGATCGTGCTGGCCCCGGACAGCCTCCAGGTCGCCTGGCGTGACGGAGGTGATCTGCTGGTGGCGGGCGTGGTCGGCACCCAACTCATCGGGTCGGTGCGCACCCCGGTGCCCGCGGCGGCGGAGCCCGTTCAGTTCGTCGCTGACAGCGTGCTGGTCCGACTCGACGCGGCCGGCGCCGGTCACACCCTCTGGCGGCCCGGTGCGGGGCCATTGCCCGAGACCCTCGACCGGAAAAGCCTCAACTTCTACGGGCGGCTACCCGACGGGCGGCTCGTCGGCCAGGTCGCCACGACCGATCCGGGCTCAACCTGCCTCGCCGTACTCGCCCCGACCCGGCACCTGGACCCGGTACGCACCGGCTGTGGTCCAGACCTGAGTCAGGATGGCGTCGGCGGTGTCTCGCCGGACGGACGGTGGCTGCTGGTGAACGGGAGAATCGGCGAGGCCGACCGGTCCCTGCTGGTCGACCTGCAACGGCTCGGACCGGCTACGACCGCCGTGACGGCCGGGCCGCCGATGACCGGGACGATCGTGTGGAGCGACGAGACCCACGCCTCCTACCTCGACAGCGCCGGCGATCTGGTCCAGGTCGACGTCGGCCAGGTGCGGGCGGGAAAACCCGCCAGCCCCGCTGCGGTGCCCGGGTTGCCCGCCGGAGAGCGGCCGATCCTGGTGAACCGCCTCTGACCGCGGGTGACCTGGGCGACCCATGTGAGCCGGGCTCGCTGTTTCCTCGGTAGCGTCGGGCGGTGATTTCGCGTACCGGCTCCGCCCCCCGGATCGACCTGCACACCCACTCGACGGCCAGCGACGGCACGCTGACCCCGGCTGAGCTGGTCGGCGCGGCCTTCGACGCCGGGCTGGACGTGCTGGCGATCACCGACCACGACACCACGGCTGGCTGGGCGCCGGCCGTGGGCGCACTGCCGTCAGGTCTGCGTCTGATCCGGGGTGCGGAGTTGTCGTGTCGCTGGTCCGGCGCGCAGCCGCCGGTGCCGCTGCACCTGCTCGCGTACCTGTTCGACCCGGAGCACCCGGAGTTGGTGGCCGAGCTGGCCCGGGTTCGGGCCGCCCGGGAGGAGCGCGGCGAACGGATGGTCGCCCTCCTGCAGGCCGACGGCATCGACGTGAACTGGCCGGACATCCTGGCCGGCGCGGGTGGCGGCACCGTGGGCCGCCCGCACCTCGCGCAGGCGCTCATCCGCGCTGGTCTGGTCGGCAGCGTCCAGGAGGCGTTCGGCCCGAGCTGGCTGGGCGAGCGGTACCGGCTGCCCAAGGAGGACATCGACGTGTTCCGGGCCGTTCGGCTGGTCCGGGCGGCCGGAGGTGTGCCGGTCTTCGCCCACCCGCGCGCCACCCGACGCGGCCGGGTGGTGCCCGACGAGCTGATCGTCGAACTGGCTGCCGCCGGGCTCGCCGGGCTTGAGGCCGACCACGAGGACCACAGCCCGGCTGAGCGGGAACACGTGCGGGCGCTCGCCGCCGAGCTGGGTCTGTTCGTCACCGGCTCCTCGGACTTTCACGGCACCCACAAGACCGTTCAACTCGGCGCGTTCAGCACCAGCGTCGAGGCGTACGAGCGGCTCGTCGCCGACGGGGTGACCGAGGTCGCTTCGGGGTGATCCGGGTATTTCGCCCACCTCGACGCGGCTAGGTTGATCACGTGGATCTGAAGCTGTTCGGCGAGGTTTTCGTGACCCTGCTGGTGATCACCGACCCGCCGGGCATGATGCCGATCTTCCTGGCGTTGACCGGCCCGCTGCCCGCCCGCGACCGCAACCGGGCAGCCTGGCAGGCCGTCGCGTTGGCGCTCGGCGTCATCGTGGTCTTCGCGGTGGCGGGGCAGACCCTGCTCGACTATCTGCACGTGGACCTGCCGGCGTTGCAGGCGGCCGGTGGGCTGCTGCTCGTGCTCGTCGCCCTGGAACTGCTGACCGGCAAGGCCGACGACCCCAGCCAGCAGGTCACCTCCAACATCGCGCTGGTGCCGCTGGGCACGCCGCTGCTCGCCGGTCCGGGCGCCATCGTGGCCACCATGCTCTTCGTCCAGCAGGCCGACGGGCTGGGAGAGTTCACCGCCATCGCCGTGGCGATCCTCGCCGTGATGGTCGCCGTCTGGATCGTCCTGCGTTTCTCCGGCGGCATCGTGAAGATCCTCCGGCCGGGCGGGATCGAGGTGCTGACCCGGATCGCCGGCCTGCTGCTGGCCGCGATCGCCGTGCAGCTCATCGCCGACGCGGTGGCCGCCTTCGTCACGCAGTACGTGAACATGGCCTGACGGCACGCGCGCGATGTCGGGGGTGGATGGCAGGATCGCAGGCGTGCGACGATCCTCATCAGCGGGGCGGCCGGCCGCCGGCGGCCGGGCCCCTCGGCAGCGGGCCGGCGACGCCGAGCAGCTCGGCTTCGAGGGCATGCCGGAGCGGCTGTTCGTCTGCACCCCGAGCAAACTCGGCGCGTACGCGGACTGCCCGCGTCGCTACCGCTACTCCTACGTCGACCGGCCCGCCCCACCCAAGGGCCCGCCGTGGGCGCACAACTCGCTCGGTGCCAGCGTGCACACCGCCCTGAAGAACTGGTATGCGCTGCCCGCCGACCGGCGGCGCCCCGAGGCGCTGGCCACGTTGCTCAAGGGCACCTGGGTCCGCGAGGGCTACCGCGACGACGAGCAGGAGCGGGCCGCCTACCGGCGGGCGCTGGGCTGGCTGGAGGCGTACGTCGAAACGCTGGAGCCGGATTCCGATCCGCTCGGTGTGGAGCGGGTGGTGGCGGTCAAGACCGCCGTGTTGGCGTTCAACGGCCGGGCCGACCGGATCGACTCACGGCCCGGGCCGGAGGGGCCGGAGCTGGTCATCGTCGACTACAAGACCGGCCGCACCGGGCTGGACACTGACGACGCCCGGGGCTCGCAGGCGCTGGCGCTCTACGCGTACGCCGCCGAGCGGGTGTTCCGTCGGCCGTGCCGCCGGGTGGAGCTGCACCACCTACCGACCGGCACGGTCGCCGGCCACGACCACACGGTCGAGTCGCTGGCCCGACAACTGACCCGCGCGGAAGAGACAGCACGCGACATCATGGCCGCCGAACGGGCGGTCGCCGACGGTGCCGACGCGGACGAGGCGTTCCCGGTGGCACCCAGCTCGCGCTGTGGCTGGTGCGACTTCCGGCGACACTGCCCGGCGGGTGCGCAGGCCCCGGGCAAGGAGCCGTGGGCGGCCATGGACCGCCCCGCCGACGGTTGACCTCCCGCGCGGTGAGGGCCGGGTCAGCCGGCCAGCGAGGCGGCGGCGTGCCGCGCGGCCCGCTCCTTGGCTGCCTGCATCAACGGCCCC
Organism: Micromonospora inaquosa; assembly: GCF_003857055.1. Classification (GTDB taxonomy): domain Bacteria; phylum Actinomycetota; class Actinomycetes; order Mycobacteriales; family Micromonosporaceae; genus Micromonospora; species Micromonospora inaquosa. The sequence continues at coordinate 11,095 of NZ_QGSZ01000136.1, forward strand.
TCCAGGTAGCGGCGGGGAACGGCGGCGAACGCCAGCCGCAGCGCGCGCACGGTCAGGTCCGCCGACAGTGCGGTGGTCGGTAGACCCAGACCGCCGTACATCCGGCGCGCCCACGTCGGCAGCAGCGCGAACGCGGTGCCGGCGATCCCCAGGTACGCCCAGCGCGGCGGGCCCAGCGTGAGCCCCAACCGGACCGGCAGGCTGAGCTTCCACGGCAGCGGCGGGGCGGTGAGGAACACCGCCGTCTCGGCGGCCTCCTTGGTCATCCGCAACTGTGGTCGTACCGCCTCGTAGTAGTCCGCGACCTCGGCGGCGGTGCCCGGGACGGTGGCCGGGTCCAGTCCGACCAGGGCGGCGGCGCGCCGCTGCTCGGTGTAGTAGGCGTCCACCTCGTCGTCGCTCAGCGGCAGCCCGGCGCGCCGGGCAGTGCTCAGGAACGACTCGACCTCGGTCACGTGCACCCAGCGCAGCAGGTCCGGTTCGTCGATCCGGAACTCCTCACCGGTGTGCGGGTCGGTGGCTCGCAGCCGGTCGTGCACGCGGCGCAGCCGGGCCCCGGCGGCCTGCGCCTCGGCGGTGGTCCCGTAGACGGTGGTCGCCACGTAGGTGGCGGTGCGGACCAGCCGGCCCCAGGCGTCGGTGCGGTAGTTGCTGTTCTGTGCGACCCCGGCCATGGCCCGTGGGTGCAACGCCTGGAGGTAGAGCGAGCGCAGGCCGGCGACGATCAGGATCGGCTCCTCGTGCACCTTCCACGTGACCGAACCCGGACCGAAGAGGCCGAGGTCATCGAAGTCCACCGCTCAAGACTGCCACGGTCGGGTCGGCCTCGGTCAGGTGCCGCCGGGTCCGTGCCTGAAGCGCCGCTCAGACGTCGGCGGAGCGGCGGGCCCGGCAGCCCGGGCAGAGGCCCCAGAAGGTCACCTCGGCCTCGTCCACCTCGAACCCGTGCGCGGCGTTCGGCTCCAGGCACGGGGCGCTGCCCACCGCGCAGTCGATGTCGGCGATCTCACCGCAGCCCCGGCAGACCACGTGGTGATGGTTGTCGCCCACGCGTGCCTCGTAGCGGGCGGGACTGCCTGCCGGCTCGATCCGGCGCGACAAGCCGGCCCGGGACAGCGCGCCCAGCACGTCGTAGACCGCCTGGGTGGAGACCGAGTCGAGGCGTTCGCGGACCCGCCGGGTGATCTCGTCGACCTCCAGGTGGCCGCCGCCGGCCAGCACGTCCAGCACCGCGAGGCGTGGCCGCGTGACACGCAGACCCCTCGACCGCAGCAGCTCCTCGGCACCGGACATTTGCCAATGACAGCACGCCCGGTCGGCATCGACAACCGTCGCGTCCTCCGGGTGGCCGTCGACACAGCCAGGAAAGATCGGGAGTACGGCCCGGCGGGTGAACCCGATCGACCCGCCGCGCGTGTGTCCGGTCGAGAGCCGGGGGGACGATCGGCGGACCCTAGGCTGACCACCCCTGACCATGATCCACCTGGAGGGTTCGATGTTCGAGGAGATCCTGGGTCTACCGGTACACGTCCTGGTGGTCCACGCGGTCGTCGTGTTCGTGCCGCTGCTGGCGGTGCTGGCCGTCGCGTACGTGGGGCTGCCGCGGTGGCGACACCGGCTGGACTGGGCCCTGGGCCTGCTCGCCGTGGCCGCGCCGGTGACCGCCTACGTCGCGGTCAAGTCGGGTGAGGCGCTCACCGACGCGCTGGTGGCCCGCGGCTTCCAGGGACCGATCCTCGATCAGATCTTCGAGCACTCCCGCTACGGCGACATCCTGTTCCGCATCGTGCTGCCGCTCGGGATCGTGGCCATCCTGCTGCTCGTGGCGACAAGTGGGCACCCCCGGGTGCCGCAGCTGCCCGCGCTGGTCACCCCGGTACTGGCGGTGGCGGCCGTGGCGCTTGCCATCGCCGCCCTGGTCTACGTCTACCTGACCGGCCACTCCGGCGCCGAGACCGTCTGGGGCACCACCCTCTGAGTTGCTCCCCCTTGGGGGGTGAGCATCAGAAGATGACTCGCGAGCAGAGCAGACAGAGCAGGACCAGCAGCACCACGCCGGCCGCCGCGCCGAAGCCGTAGGTGACCCGCTGCGAGCGCTGCTCGGCCGCGTCCAGGTCGGCCATGTCCTGCGGCGGCAGCTGACGCGGCGGCGCCGGCTGCAGGTGTACGGGTGGACGCCAACCCGCCGGCGGCGGCACGCTCGGCGGCGGGCCGGAGTATCCGCTGGGCGCACGCCCCGGCGACGTTGGGCCGGTCTGCCCGGCCGGCGGTTGGCTGGTCTGCCCCGTCGGTGGTTGGCCGGTCGGCCCGCTCGGTGGTTGGCTGGTCGGCCCGGTCGGTGGTGTGGCCGGCCCGGTCGGTGGTGTGGTTGCGGGCGCGGCGGGAGGCTGGTCCGCCACCGCGTTGTCACCGGTGTCGGGCCGTCGCCAGTAGTCGTCCGAGGTGCTGCCACCGCTGGGGGTCGTCACGCCGTCCGACGCTACCAACGCCACCGGCGGCCTGGTCGGTTCTGGTCGGCGTGCCCTCGGTTTGCGGCCTGGTCGGTTCTGCCCGGCGTGCCCTCGGTTTGCGGTCCGGTCGGGTTCTGGTTGGCGTGCCCTCGGTCGCGACCGGTCCACGGTCGTCGGCTGCGCTAGTCTTGCCGCTCGTGAGCACCGAGGACCCCGGCACGCACGGCGTACGTGGAGACGACGACCGCGCCGTCGACCTGAGCGAAGACTTCGTGGTGCTGCCCGAGCAGACCTCTGACGACACCGACCGTGGCTGGGGCGAGCGGCCGGGCGGCAACGACGACTGGCTGCTCGCCGAACGCCCCCCGCACTGGGACTGACTGACCCCGGCGGCTCGACCAGACCCTCATGACGGCGGTCCGGCAGCCGTCCGTGGGGTGCCGGGAGAGCCTGTCCCGCTGGAGTCGGACGATCGGCCCTCGTCGAGAGGCCGGGCCGTGTCGTCTGCCACCGACTCGACCTGTCGGGCCGTGTCGTCTGCCACCGACGGTGCGTCGGCGGGCGCGACGGTTGGCGGGCATCCGGCCGGGGTGTGCAGGACTGCGGCGGCCAGGCAGAGCAGCGCGGCGACCAGGCCGGCCCGGAGCAGGGTGCGCCCGCGGGGCAGAGTGAGCTTGCGCAGCGGGCGCAACGCCCGCGACGAATCCGGATCGACCATCGCGTCTGCCGCCTCCCGTCCCCGAGCGCCGCAGTGGCACCCATGGACGGCAGGTTAGGCAGTTTCCGCCGCCTCGGCCGACCCACGGCCGACGCCTGTGGACAACCGCCCGGCCTGTGGAAAACGCCCGTCCGGCGGGTCGATTTGTTAAGGCACCAACCTTGATCGACTCGCGATCAAGGAAATCGGCCTATCGAGGCGACCGGGATGGGCCGACTTCCTGAAACCCGAGTTGATCGAGGCCCGACCCGTGGTGGCGGGCCTTCGACGATCAGGACGATCAGGACGCGGAGCTTGCCGCCGCTGCCTTGCCGCCGCCCGACCCACCCGAGGACGAGCCCGAGGAGGACGACGACCCCGAGGAGGACGACGAGCCCGAGGACGACCCGGACGAGGACGAGGACCCCGAAGACGACGACGAGGACGACCCGGACGAGGACGACGAGCTGTCACCGGAGGACGACTCGGACTTGGCCGGCTTGCTGGCCGTGCCGCCGGCCGTCGCCTCGGAGCCGGACGCCCGCGAGTCGGTGCGGTAGAAACCCGAACCCTTGAAGACGATGCCGACCGAGTTGAAGACCTTGCGCAGCCGCCCCTCACACGCCGGGCACTCGGTCAACGGCTCGTCAGAGAAGGACTGCACCGCCTCGAGCTGGTGACCGCACGTGGTGCAGGCGTACTGGTACGTGGGCACGTTCTCCTCCGGATCTGGGCTCGGCCAGTTGGCACTCGACGTATTCGAGTGCCAATGGTGCGTCATTCGCCCCGGGTTCGTCCAGCGGACGTGTGGGGCGCGACACCGTGCGCCGCACCCGGGCCGCCGTCAAGCGTACGCACCCCGTCGGCGGGAGTGACGACCGCGCGCACCCGACGGTCGTGTGACTCTGCCGGCAGCGCCTCGACCAGCTCACCGTCGTACAGGGGCACCACCGTCACGACCGTCTCCGGTACCCGGGCGAGTGCGCGGTCGTACGAGCCGCCGCCGCGCCCGAGCCGCCGACCGTGGTGGTCGACCGCGAGAGCCGGTACGACCACCAGCTCCGCGTCCGCCACGGCGGCCACCCCGAGACGAGCACCGACTGGTTCTCGGATACCCCGCCCCGCCGCGATCAAGGCAGCCGGCCCGGTATACGCCGCCCAGTCCAGATCCAGGTCGTCGAGGAGCACCGGCAGCAGCAACTCGGCGTCCGCCGGCAGGGCCGCCCGCAGCACCTCGGGCAGGTCGGCGCCGCCCGGTTCGGAACCGACCGGCACGTACGCCGTCATCCGGTTCGGGCGCAGCCGGCGTACCAGGGCAACCAGCTCGGCCTGGACGCGCCCGGCGGCGGCTGCCCTCGTCGCGGCGGGCAGCGACCGGCGGCGAGCGAGCAGCTCGACGCGGGTGTCCCGCTTCGCCATCCGGGTCACTTCCGCTTCATCAGAAAATTCCGGCACGCAACACTCCTGACGCAACGCCTCTCCCACGGTCGCCCTGTGTCAGCATCGCAAGCAACGGAGGCGGAACTTCCGGGGGGACCGAGTGACGCTACGCGGGCGGTTGACGGCAGCCTTCCTCGTGGTGGTGCTCGGGCCGGTCCTGCTCGGCGCGCTCTTCGTCGCCTCCACCGTCGCGGCGGTCGACCGCAGCCGCTCGACCGAGCGCCTGGCTGTGGCGGCGTCCGCCGTGCGTACCTCGGTCGACGCGCTCTGTCAGCAGCTACGCGCCACCGCCGACGCGGTGGCGCTCACCGCCGATCCGGCCGCCGCCGCCGCGCAACTGGTCGGCCGGGGTCTGGCCGCCGCGGTGCTGATCACCGACGTGGCCGGCCAGGTCAGTTACGTCTCGCCCGGTGCGCCGTCGGCCCCCTGGCAGGAGTGCGCCGGCTCGACCGAGGGCACGAACGGGGGCGTGACCGAGGGCTCCGGCGGCGCCGTCCGTGCGTTGGCCGCCCAGGTCGACCTGCACAATCGCGCCGGCGCCCGGCTGGGCACGGTGACCGCCGCGCAACTGGTCGACCCGGCCTTCGTGGCCCGACTGGCGGCGGTGACCGGGGTGGCGGTCACCCTGCTCGACAGTGGGGCGAGCGCCGCGCGGGTCACCCACACGACCGAGTCCCGTGACGTACGCGACGCGGTGCTGGCCGCCGCCGTCGCCGTCCGGGGCGAGCAGGTCACCGAGACCAACGAGGGCCGCTACGTTCGCCGGCTCGGGCCCTCCGACGCGCAGCCGCTGCCGCTGGTGCTCTCCGTGCCCAGTGAACGTCCACCGGGGCTGAACGCCACGCTGGTCGGGGTGGTCGTGCTGGCCGGGCTGCTCGCCGTGCTGACCGCCTGGCGACTGGCCCGGGTGACCACCCGGCCGCTGGCCGAGTTGGCCGGCGCGGTCGACCGGGTGGCCCAGGGTGACCTGACCACCCGGGTGCCGGTACGCAGCCGCGACGAGTTGGGCCGGTTGGCCGCCGCGTTCAACCGGATGACCCGGGAGACCGGCTCCTACGTCGCGGCGTTGACCAGCAACCGGGATCAGTTGCGCGGGCACCTCGCGGTGCTCGGCGACACCCTGGCCAGCACGCACGACCAGCAACGCATCCTGCGGGTGATCCTGCGCAGTGCCATCGGGGCCACCGGCGCGCGGGCCGGTGCGGTGTTGCTGGTGGAGACCGGCGGGGTGCTCGTCGCGCAGTGCACCGAGGGGTTGGACGGGCACTGGCCGCACGACGAGGTGGACGGGGCGCAGACGCTGCGGGTGCCGGTCGGCGTCGGCATCGTCGGTGCGGTCGCCGCCACCGGGGAACCGCAGCGGGGGAGGGTCGAGCCGACCGAGGCGCCAACGGGTGAGCCACGCTGCCGCACGTACGTCGCTGTTCCGTTCGCCGCCCCGGGCGGCGGTGCCACCGCCACCCCCGGCGCACCCTCGGGGTCGGCCGACGAGGCCGGCGCGGCGGCCGCGCTCGGCGTGCTGGCCCTCTACGACCGGCTCGGCGCCGACGAGTTCGACGACGACGACCTGGCCACCCTGCGCACCTTCGCCGGCCACGCGGCCGTGGCGGTGGACAACGTCCGGGTGCACGAGGAGGCGCAGCGGCTCTCCCTCACCGACCCGCTCACCGGGCTGTGGAACTACCGCTACCTGCGCGAGTCGATCCGGCGGGAGGTGGAACGGGCCAGCCGCTTCGGGCGGATGCTCAGCGTCCTCGCCTTGGACCTGGACCGGTTCAAGGACGTCAACGACACGTACGGGCACGCCGCGGGGGACACCGTGCTGGCCGAGTTCGCCCGGCGGGTGCGCGGGGAGATCCGTGAGGTCGACCTGGCCTTCCGCCAGGGTGGTGAGGAGTTCGTGCTGCTGCTGCCGGAGACCGACGCGCGGGGCGCGGCAATCGTGGCCGAGCGGCTCGGCGCGGCGGTCCGCGACACGCCCATCGCCGTCGAGGCGTACGCCGGGCCGGTCCTGGTGACCGTGTCGGTGGGCATCGCCGTCTTCCCGGACCACGGCAGCACCGGGCGGGAGGTGTTGGAGGCCGCCGACGACGCGCTCTACGCGGCCAAGGCGGCGGGCCGCGACACGTACCGGGTCGCCGAGGTGCGCTCGGATCTGCCGACCCGGGAGATCCCGGTGCTCGCGGGTGCGGTGAGCCCACCCGACGGGCTGCCGCGCGCCGGCCAGCCGGTGCAGGCCATCCGGGAGCCGGGCGGGCCCGCCCGGTCCGACCCGGCGGTGGGCGTACCGGAATCGCTGGTGGGCCCGGCGCACGCCCGACCGGATTCGGCCGACGACACGCCGGACAGCGCGCCGGGCGGGGCGCGGGCCGGTCCGGACGTGGCGCGGCCGGGGTCGGGCGGCGGCGCGTCTTCTGGGCCACACCCGCCGCGGCAGAGCCGTGGCCGATAGTCTCGCGGCATGTCGGAGCACTCAGCGAATCCCTCGTCGACGGTCGCCGCAACTGGCCGTCCCCTGGCGGTCAAGGCCGTCATCCCGGCCGCCGGACTGGCCACCCGGTTCCTGCCGGCCACCAAGGCGGTGCCCAAGGAACTGCTGCCGGTGGTGGATCGGCCGGTGTTGCAGTACATCGTCGAGGAGGCCACGCAGGCTGGCATCGACGACGTGTTGCTGATCACCGGTCGGGGTAAGACGTCGATGGTGGACCACTTCGACCGTCGTCCGGACCTGGAGGCCAGGCTGGAGGAGAAGGGCGACTCCGAGCGGCTGGCCGCCGTGCGTCGGCCCAGCGAGCTGGCCGAGATCTACACAGTGCGGCAGCCCGAGCAGCTCGGGCTCGGCCACGCCATCGGGTACGCCGAGTCGCACGTCGGCGACCAGCCCTTCGCGGTGCTGCTCGGCGACGAGTTCGTCAAGCCGTCGGAGCCGCTGCTGCCGGCGATGCTGGAGCTTCAGGCCCGCACGGGCGGCGTGGTGCTCGCGTTCTTCGAGGTCGACCCGGCCGAGACCAAGCGGTACGGGATCGCCTCCGTCGAGCCGGCCGAGTCGGAGCTGAGCGACATCGGCGAGGTCGTCAAGGTGACCGGGATGGTGGAGAAGCCGCAACCGGAGGACGCCCCGAGCAACCTCGCGGTGCTCGGCCGCTACGTCCTGCCGGGCAAGATCTTCGACGCGATCCGGCGGACCAAGCCGGGCAGCGGCGGCGAGATCCAACTGACCGACGCGATGGAGCTGCTGCGTACCGAGGGCACCCCGGTGCACGCGATCGTCTACCGGGGCACCCGCTACGACACCGGCATGCCGCTGGGGTACCTCCAGACGGTGGTGCAGATCGCCGCCGAGCGCGACGACCTGGGCACCGAGTTCCGGTCCTGGCTGGCCGACTTCGTCAAGGCCGACGCGGCAGGCGGATCTGGTACATGACCGCGACGGCCGACGCCGAGGCGGCCGCGAACGAGTTGACGCCGCTCGCCGACTACCTGGGCAGCGTGCTGCGCAGGTTGCGCGCGCTGCCACCACTCGACCTCGACCTCACCCAGGCGCACGGCAACGTCCTCGCCGAGGACGTCGTCGCGCCGCACGCCTTCCCGGCCTTCGACCAGGCGGCCGTGGACGGCTACGCCGCGCGCTGGGAGGACATTTCCGGAGGGGGCCGGGGGCCGAGCTACGTCCCGGCCCCCTCCGGCACGCCCGGTGGTCGCAGCATCCGGCTGAACGTGGTCGGCGATCTCGGTGCCGCGAGCTGGCGGCCGGTCCGGCTCACCCCCGGCTCGTGCTTCTCCGTGGCCGCCGGGGCGCCACTGCCGGTCGCCGCGGACGTCGTGGTCCCGGTGGAGTGGACCGACCAGGGCATGGCCGCGGTGGAGATCTTCCGCACCCCCAAACGGGGGTACGGGGTACGCCGAGCGGGTGAGGAACTGCCCGCCGGCACCCTGCTCGCTCGGGCCGGCACCTACGTGTCCCCGGCCCTGGTCGCGGTCTTCGCGGCGACCGGCATCGGGCACGTGGTGGTCCGGCCCAGTCCACGGGTGGTCATCGTGGCCACCGGTGACGAACTCGTCGACGTGGGCCGGGGCAGCCAGCCCGGCCAGGTGGTGGACGCGAACTCGCACGCGCTGACCGCCGCGGCGGCCGAGGTGGGCGCGTTGGCGTACCGGGTGGGGATCTGCGACGACGACCCGGAGGGGCTGCGCGGGCTGCTGGAGGACCAGACACTGCGCGCCGACCTGATCATCACCACCGGGGGCACCGGCACCGGCCCCGGGGACATGGTGCGCCGGATCCTCTCCCGCCGCGAGGGCGGTCGCGCCGGGCCCGTCACCTTCACCGACGTGGCGCTCTATCCCGGCACCGCGCTCGGCTTCGGCACGGTCGGCGCGGAGGAGGTGCCGGTGGTCTGCCTGCCCGGCGACCCGGGCGCCGCGTTGATCGGCTTCGAGGTGCTGGCCCGCCCCGCCATCCAGCTGCTGGCCGGTGCCGAGCCGGTGTTCCGGCCCAGCGTGCGGGCACACCTGCTGGAGACCGTGTCGTCCCCGGCGGGGCTGCGCGAGTTCCGGCCGGCACACGTGGCCGAGCGACGCGGCGGCGGCTACACGGTCCAGCCGCTCAGCGGCGGCCCGTTCACCCTCTCCGGGTTGGCCGAGGCGAACGGGCTGCTGGTGCTCGGCGAGCGGGTCACCACGGCGGCGGCCGGCTCCACCGTGGACGTCCTGCTGCTGGACCGCCGCCGGTGAGGTGTCCCGGCCGGTCCGTCGACCCGGTGTCCACCGGGTGTTCGACCCTCGGGCGGTAGTGGTGGGCGCGGTGGAGGCACTTGCGCGCGACACGGTCCCGCGCGGGAGACTGTGCGGGTGAGTCTCTTCGGACCCGCGCGGTCGCCGGGCTGGCCGGTGGAGTTGGCCGACGGCCCCGTGCTGCTGCGGCCCTACCGCCGCTCCGACGCGGCGGCGTGGTCGGAGGTGCGGCGGGCCAACCGGGCCTGGTTGGCGCCCTGGGAGTCAACGCTGCCCGGCGGTTGGGACGAGATGAACTCGCCGGCCGCGTTCCGTTGGGTCCACCGTGACCAGCGGCGTTCGGCCCGCGAGGGTGAGGGCATGCCGTTCGCGGTCTGCCTGCGCGAGGCCGACCGGGACCGGCTGGTCGGGCACATCAACGTGGGCAGCATCGTGCGGCGGGCGCTCTGCTCCGGCTACGTCGGCTACTGGGTGGACGCACGGGTCGCCGGCCGGGGGGTCATCCCGACGGCACTCGCGCTCGCCGTGGACCACGCGTTCGGCCCGGGTGGGCTGCACCGGGTGGAGGTCAACATCCGTCCGGAGAACAGGCCGTCCCGGCGGGTGGTGGAGAAGTTGGGCTTCCGCGAGGAGTCGTACCACGTGCGCTACATGCACATCGACGGCGCGTGGCGGGACCACATCGGGTACGCGATGACGAGTGAGGAGATCGCCGCCGAGGGTGGCCTGCTGGCCCGCTGGCACCGGGTACGCGCTGCCGCTCGGTGAGCCGTCCCACGGACGGGATCGGCGCGGCGCGGTGGCATCCCGGTCGGTGCGCCGTAACCTCAAGTAACTGCAAGCTGCGGCAAGCGCTCCCCGGCCGGACGATCCACGCACCCACGCTCGATTGGTGGAAGATCCTGCGGTCGGATGGCGGTTGCTTCGAATTCGGTGACGGGAGGGGTGAGGGTGCCGACCTCGGTGCTCCTCGCCGTCCTCGCCGCCGCCGGCCTGCTCGCCCTGGCCCCGGCGCTGGTTCGCCGGTACGACGCCACCGAGCGGCTGGTGGCGGAGCGGGCGCAGTCGACGGCGCGGGTGCTCCAGCGCCGCCGGCGGCGCCGCACTGTGCCGGGACGGCGACCCGTCCATCCGCCACGCTCACTGATCGTCACCCTCAGTGAGGATGCGACTACTGGCACGTTGGGTGCGCCGGTCTCCGCGCCTCCAGCCGCCCGTCGCTCCGGGCGGCTGCGCGCCGTGCCCGCCGCGCCGAAGCGGTCCCGACGTCGCCCGCCATCACGCCGACAGCACACCCCCGCCGTGTACCGACGCCGCCGGGTGCTCGCAGCCCTGCTGCTCCTCAACGTCGTCGAGCTGATCGGCGTGCTGTTCGTCAGCCCCGGCTTCTGGGTCGGCTTCGGGGTCACCTTCCTGCTCCTGACGCTGTACGTCGTCCACCTGCGGGGTCAGGCCCTCGCCGGACGGCGTCGCCGCCGTGCCCGTGCCCGGGAGGCCGCGTGGCTGGCCGCCCGGCAGGCCGAGGTGCGCCGGGAACAGGCCCGCCGGGCCGCAGCCCGCCGGGAGGCGCAGCGCCGTCTGGCCGCCCAACGCGAGGGGGTACGCCGAGCCGCCATGGGCCTGGACCGACCGGGAGACCTGCCGGCGGCGGTCAATGGTGGATCGGTCTCGTACCGGCGGTCGGGTGGCCTCCGTGGCCGCCCCTACGAGGCCGGCCGAGGCGCCTGACGCCCCCGCGTCCGGCTTGATCGACTCGGGTTCCTGCAAGTCGCGGTGTCCCGGCGTCCGGGATGCCCCGGTTTTCAGGAACCCGAGTGGATCTCTGGGAGTGCCGGAGCGCCGCACCGGGGGCGGATTCGCGGTGAGGGCCGGCGACCTGTTAGCCTTGCTGCCGGCCCGCCCGGTGTAAGCCGGGTGGGACCGAAGCCGGTTCGCCGGTGGGGGGCTGTGGCGCAGACTGGTAGCGCACCTCGTTCGCATCGAGGGGGTCAGGGGTTCAAATCCCCTCAGCTCCACCAGCAACACGTACGACCAGGGGAAACCCCGCTAGCAAGATCAGCGGGCACAGATCCGGCACAGATCAGCGAGAATCCAGGGCCTTCGGGCCCTGTTTTCGTTTGGCGCTCGCGTCGCGGAGAGCGCTGCTGATGATGTTGCGGCGGCGGTCCTTCTTCGGCCACCAGTGGACGTAGGTTTCCAGCGTGATCCGCAGGCTGGAGTGCCGAAGCGCGTTCTGCACGTCCGTGGGATCAGCCCCGGAGGTGATCAGGCGGGTGGCGAAGTAGTGCCGCAGCGAGTGGAAGGTGCCCTCATCGGGCCAACCGGCCGCCTTGCACCAGGTCCGCCACATCTGCGACCAGCGTTGGTCATGGATCGGCCGACCCTGGTCGTCGGTGAACAGCAGCGGGACCATCCGACGCTTGGGCTCCTTGCCCGGGTCGGGGGTGCCGGCAGTGATGTCGGGCAGCTCGACCAGGGCGGGCGGGTAGCCGCGGACGTGGTCGGCGAAGACCGCCGCAACGTGGTCGTCCAGGTCCACATCCCCGACCGAGCCGGCCTTCGGCGGGGCGAGGTAGAAGCCACCGTAGGCGACCTTGTGAAACCGCAGTTGTTGAACCACGTGCAGTTCTTGACGGCCCGGGTCGATGCACCGGGTGCTGTCCTCCAGGCCGAGGACTTCCCCGAGTCGCATCCCCTCACCCGCACCGGCCCAGATAGCCGCCTGATATTCGTCGGGCACCACGTCGACCAGGGCGAGCACGTCGTCATCGGTCGGTACCCACTTCGGCGCGCGGGAGAAGCCCCGCAGAATCGCGAACAGCCGGATGGACTTGCAGGGGTTGTCGGGGATCACCTTGTCCGCGACGGCCGAGTTCATGATGTTGTTCAGCAGGTCGAAGTACGTCTTCACCGATGATTGCGCCACGTTGTTCTGGAGCAGTCTGGCGACCCACTCCAGGACGTCGGTGACGGTGATCGCGCGGATAGCCCGGTCGCCGAAGTGCGGGTAGTGGTGGTGGCGTAGCCGGGATTCGGTGTGGCGCTGGTAGTCGAGGGCCTGACTGATCTGGCGGGACAGCCGCCACCGTTCGCCGTAGTCCTGGAAGGTCAGCCGGCGCTCTGCCTGGTCGATCCGGGTTTCCTCGGCGATTCCGGCGCGTGCCTTGGCATCCCACTCTTCCGCGTCCACCTTGCGGTCGAAGAGGCGTTCCCGGGTTTCGCCGTTGCGGTCCACGTACCGGCAGCGCCACCGTTTGCCGCGCCCGTAGCGCTTCGACTTCAAGCGCTCCTTGTTGGGGCCGCGCTTGGTCAGGTACCAGAGATCATCGATTGCCATGTTAGGCCGCCTGGTCTTCGAGCCAGGCCCGGACGTCGGCCGGGTCGTAGCGGAGGTGTCGGCCGACCTTGAAGGCGCGCGGGCCGGTGCGGCGGTGCCGCCACTGGTAGAGGGTGCCGACGGGCACCCGCAGGAACGCGGCGGTGTCGCTGATGGACCACAGGTCCGGCATCGGCAGGGGGGTGGGTGCGGTCATCGTGGCTCCTTTCGGGTGATGGTGATGTAGGTGCGGCTTTCGCCGCTGTAGCCGGCGGGTCGGGTGCTGGTGCGGCAGGTGACCCGTTCGCGGCCGTAGTGGGCGGTGAGTTGGGCCGCGATGGTGGCGGCGTGGG
>NZ_QGSZ01000275.1 GCF_003857055.1 Micromonospora inaquosa
ACCGGCCCCCGGCAAGCCGACGCCGGGCAAGCCGACGCCGGACCAGCCGGAAACGGTGCAGCCGGGCAAGCCGCTGCCGCGTATCGCCGCCGATCCGGGCCTGCCGACGGTGGCCCGGACGCCGTCGAAGCTCACCGGGTCGTCGGTGCGGATGACCGGGTTGCGGTTCGATGGGGTCACCGACCTGCACACCGTCCAGGGCGACCTCAAGGTGTTGAAGTTCAGCATGCGGGAGGCGGTGACCACCGACTTCCTGCTGCAGGCCGACGGCCCCGCAGGGCGCAACCAGCGGTACGCGACGAATCAACTGACCGTCCGGGGCGACGTGGCCTTCTACGCGACCCGGTTCGTCGGCCGACTGCTCGGCATCAAGATCACGTTGACGCCGGACCTGCCGCTACCGGACGGCCTTCCGATCACCTCGCCCATCCCGATCACGTTCACCGATCCCGCTATCGACCTGGCGTACGTCACCAGCGACACGCTGACCGCCCGCCCGGCGTTGGCGCTCACCCTCGGCTGATCGGCCGGCCGCGCGAGCATCCTCGGCTCGGGCGTGGCCGCGCGCGGCGACGGACTCGTCGTACCGTCGGCGCGCGCGGCCGTGGCCGGGTCAGAGCCGGGCCAGCGCCCGACGCAGCGGGTCGAGACCCAGGGCACCCAGGTCCAACGCCTGCCGGTGGAACTCCCGCAGGTCGAAATCAGCGCCCTTGCGGGCCTTGGCGTCCTCGCGGGCCTGCAGCCAGATCCGCTCACCCACCTTGTACGACGGCGCCTGCCCCGGCCAACCGAGGTAGCGGTTGAGCTCGAAGCGCAGGTTCTCGTCCGGGACCCGGCAGTGCGCCCGCATGAACTCCCAGCCCAGCTCGGGCGTCCACCGCTCGCCCGGGTGGAAACCGAAGGGATTGTCCTTCGGGATCTCCAGCTCCAGGTGCATGCCGATGTCCACGATCACCCGTGCCGCGCGCATCGCCTGGCCGTCGAGCATGCCCAGCTTGTCGCCCGGGTCGTCCAGGTAACCCAGCTCGTCCATCAGCCGCTCCGAGTAGAGCGCCCAGCCCTCGCCGTGCCCGGAGACCCAGCAGAGCAGCCGCTGCCAGCGGTTGAGCAGGTCGGCCCGGACGGCGGTCTGCGCGACCTGGAGATGGTGACCCGGCACGCCCTCGTGGTAGACCGTGGTCACCTCCCGCCAGGTGGAGAAGTCGGTGATGCCCTGCGGCACCGCCCACCACATCCGACCCGGACGGGAGAAGTCCTCGCTGGGGCCGGTGTAGTAGATGGCGCCGTCGCTGGTCGGGGCGAGGCAGCACTCGATGTGGCGGACCTGCTCCGGGATGTCGAAGTGGGTGCCGTGCAGCTCGGTGATCGCCTTGTCGGCCAGCGCCTGCATCCAGTCCCGGAATGCCTCCTTGCCCTGGATGGTCCTCGCCGGGTCGGCGTCCAACCTGGCCACGGCCTCGTCGACGGTGGCACCCGAGCCGGCGATGCGCCCCGCGACGACGCGCATCTCCGCCTCCAGGCGGGCCAGCTCCGCGAAGCCCCAGGCGTACGTCTCGTCCAGGTCGACCTTGGCGCCGAGGAAATATTGAGAGGCGAGCTCGTAACGCTCCCGGCCGGCCGCCTGCTTGTCCCGCCCGTGCGGGGCCAGCTCGGTACGCAGGAACTGGCCGAACTCGGCGGTCGCCGCGGTCGCCGCCGCCGCACCCCGACGCAGCTCCGAGCCGAGCGTGCCGTCCGCCCCCAGCCGCTCGACCAGCCCGTGGAAGAAGTTGTCCCCGGTCGGGTCGACCCAGATGTCGCACTGCTTGGCCACCTCGACCAGCTGCACCTTCGAGCTGACCGCACCGGCGGCGAGCGCCTCGCGCAGCGTGGTCTTGTAGCCCTCCAGCGCGGCACCGAAGCCGTTGAGTCGAGCGGCGATGTTGGCCTGATCGTCGCTGGTCGCGGTGGGCATCAGGTCGAACACCATGCGGATCTCGTGCAGCCCGCTGGTGATCACGCTGACCTCGCTGGTCACCTCGCCGGCGTCGTACCGGGCGAGGTCCAGGCCGAGCCGTTCCTGCATGGCCTCCTTGGCGGTCCGTTCCGATTCGGTCTCCGGCTCGGTCACCTCCAGTTCGGCGAGCGTCCGGCGGGTGAGGTCCGCGCGCGCCCGGTAGCCGTCGGGCGACAGGTCGTCGAGTTGATCGTCATGGCCGGCGATGCCGACGAAGGTCGCGCCGGTGGGGCTCAACGGCGCCCACTCGGCCACGTAGCGGTTGGCGAGTTCATCAATTCGTCCCACGCTGCGACACTACGTGACCACCCCACCCCTTTGTCGCCGACGTTTGTTGTGTTCGAGCTGCGGGTTCGGGCACGGCGCGACGTCCGAAAGGCGCGCGACATTGTCGTACGAGTGCGGCAGAGTGTCAGGGGTGACCACCGATACCACTCCTGACAAAGCGCCGGTCCGCGCCTGGCTGCCCGGCTTCATCGCGCTCGCCGCGATCTGGGGTTCCAGCTTCCTCTTCATCAAGGTCGGGGTGGCTGAGCTACACCCGGTTCAACTCACCCTCTACCGGGTCCTCGCCGGCGCGCTGACCCTGTTGGTGGTCCTCGCCGTGCTGCGCGACCGGCTGCCCCGCGAGCCCCGGGTCTGGGCGCACCTGACCGTGGTCGCCGCCTTCGGTGTGGCCGTGCCGTTCACCCTCTTCGGCTACGGCGAGCAGCGGGTCGAGTCGATGCTGGCCGGCATCTGGAACGCCACCACGCCGCTGATCGTGCTGCCGCTGGCGGTGCTGGTCTTCCGCACCGAGCGGCTCACAGCGCGCCGGGCCGTCGGGCTCGGGCTCGGCTTCGTCGGGGTGCTGGTGGTGCTCGGGGTCTGGGAGGGCATCGGCGGGGCGCACTTCACCGGGCAGTTGATGTGCTTCGGCGCGGCGGCCTGCTACGGTGTGGCCATCCCGTACCAGAAGCGGTTCGTCGCCGGCAGCGCGTACTCGGGTCTGTCGCTCTCCACCGCGCAACTGCTGCTCGCCGCCGTGCAGTTGGCCATCGTCACGCCCTTCGTCGCCGGTCTGCCGCCGCTGCCCACCGAGCTGTCGGCGGGGGTGGTGGCAAGTGTGCTGACTCTTGGCGCGCTCGGCACCGGCCTCGCGTTCGTGATCAACATGCGCAACATCCGGGTGGCCGGCGCGAGCACCGCGTCCACCGTCACGTACCTGATCCCGATCTTCGCGGTGTTGATCGGTGCTGTGGCGCTCGACGAGCGACTCAACTGGCACCAACCGGTCGGCGCGCTGATCGTGCTGCTCGGGGTCGCGGTCTCGCAGGGGATGTTCGGTCGCCGCCGCACCAGCCCCGTCGTCGGCGTCGGCACACCCGCCACCCCCGTCGCCGAACCCGTCCACCGCTGACAGACCACCTGATCGACTCGGCTTCCTAGAAATCGGGGTGTCCGGCGGACCGGGACACCCCGATTTCATGAAACGCGAGTGGATCAGCCCTGAAGGGCAGGGGCGGGCTGATCAGGGGCGGTCGTGCGTCCAGGCCACCAACCGCTCTGCCGACCAGGTGTTGACCACACGGTCGGCGGGGACGCCGCAAAGAGCGGCGCGTTCGCAGCCGAACCGTTGCCAGTCGAGCTGGCCGGGGGCGTGCGCATCCGTGTTGATGGCGAACCGGCAACCAGCCTCCAACGCACGGCGGATCAGGCGCTTCGGCGGATCCTGCCGCTCCGGCCGGGAGTTGATCTCGACGGCGGTGTCGTGCTCCGCGCAGGCGGCGAAGACGGCGTCCGCGTCGAAGTCGCTCTCCGCCCGGGTACGCGCCCGGTGCCCCCGATCGCCCGGACCGGTCACCCCGGCGGGGCGGGACGACACCATCCGGCCGGTGACGTGGCCCAGGATGTCCAGATGTGGGTTGGCGACCGCCTTCAACATGCGCCGGGTCATCTTCGACCGCTCGTCCTTCAAACCGCTGTGCACCGACCCGACCACCACATCGAGCCGCGCCAGAAGGTCGTCGTCCTGGTCCAGCGAGCCGTCGGCGAGGATGTCCACCTCGATCCCGGTGAGGATCCGGAAACCCTCGGGCAGCGCCGCGTTGACCTGCGCCACGTGGTCGAGCTGCTGGCGCAACCGTGCCGCGGTCAACCCCCGGGCCACCGTCAGCCGGGGCGAGTGATCGGTCAGCACCAGATACTCGTGGCCCAACTCCACAGCGGCCAACGCCATCTCCTCGATGGGTGAGCCGCCGTCGGACCAGTCCGAGTGGGTGTGACAGTCGCCGCGCAGGGCGGCGCGCAGCGCCGTGGCCTCGGCGTCCAGGTCGCTGCCCTCGGTCGCCACCAACCGGCGGAGGTAGACCGGCTCCTCACCGGCGAGGGACTCCGCCACACAGCGGGCCGTCACGTCACCGACCCCGGCCAACTCGGTGAGCGTGCCGTTGCCGGCCCGTTCGGTCAGCTCTGCCGTGGGCAGGCCGGCCAGCGCCTTCGCCGCCGACCGGAACGCGCGCACCCGATAGGTGGCCTCGTTGGCCCGCTCCAGCAGGAACGCGATCCGGCGCAGATCGGCGATGGGATCTCTCGCGCGAGCCATGTCAGGGCGCCTTCGGGCAGCCGTGCCGGCGTTGCCACGCGGTGACCTCGGCGGCTGGTTCCTTGTTGCCACCGCGCCGCCAGGAGTCCAGGTAACGCGCTGGCCAGATCACCCCGCGCCGGATCCACCAACCGTCCTTACCGGCGCACCCCGGCGAGATGCCGAAGTGCACATGGCAGACGTTGTTCGCGTTGCCGGTGCGGCCCACCTTGCCGAGCTGCTGCCCGGCGCGGACCCGCACCCCGACGTCGACGCCGCCGGTCACGGCGCTCAGGTGCGAGCCGTAGTAGCGCACCCCGTCGTCGCCGAGCAGGGCGACCGACAGGCCGCCGTTGTCCGGGCCCTGCGGCCCACGCTTGCGGTACCGGTCGACGCGGCTCACCTCCAGCACCGTACCGTCGGTCACCGCCACGAACGGCTCGCCGCAGTCGGCGAAGAGATCCGTCGCCGGGTACGCCCCGTGCGTCGGGTGGTAGTCGACGTCGTCGGCGCGTACCGGAAAGACATGCTTCAGCCCGGTGCGGGGTGCCGTCGCCGACGGCCGGGCCGACGACGGCGCCGGCGGGCTCGGGTCGGTCGCCGACGGCGACTGCGACGGCGACCCCGGCTGGTCGGCGGTCGCCCAGACCGCCGGTGGCGTCGGCGCCGCGCCGTCGGGCACCCCCGGCCGGGTGGTCGCGCAGCCGGCGGCCAGCACCGGGGCGAGCAGCAGCAGGATCGGGTACGCCGGACGAGCGCGGCGGCTGATCGTCGGCGAGACCATCCGGTCATCCTGGCAGAGCCGGTACCGTGGGCACGAGCGGCACGCGTGAGGGAGGGCAGCGACGGTGACCATTGCCCGACCCGAACCTGGCCCGGATTTCGGTGCTGCCCGCCCGGGGCCGCGTACCCCGTCGGGTCTCTTCCCCTCCGGGCCACCGATGCGGCCCACCTACCGCGAACCGCACCCGGTCACCGGCGGTGGTGTCGCCGCCGGCGGCGGCGCGGCGGCCGGTTGGCTGCTGCTGTTCGGCCTGCTCGGCACCGACGTGGCCAGCTACGCGTGGTGGACGGTGTTCGCCGGCCTGCTGGCCTGGGCCACCGCCCTGGTGCTGGTCCGCTTCGGCGACCGAGGGGTGGCCACCGGGGTCGCCATCGTCACGGCGGGTGGCTGGAGCATCGCCGCCGCCGTGGTGGCCGTCCGCTGGGCCACCAGTGGTGACTGGCCGCTGTGGTGACCGGCACGGACAGGCCCCCAAACGGCGCTCGGTGACTGCACCGTGTGCCCGGTTGGCTGCGTAGCGAACGCCGTCTTGACGTGGCCGCCGAGACTCGGCACGCTCGGCACTATGGCCTGGACCACTCCCCGGCAGGATCCCGATCGCAGCCGCCGTCGCCTGCAGTTGCTGGCCGAGTTGGCGGGCGCCCGGGCGGTCCGCCAGCGCAGCCGACCGCAGCGGCAGCGCACCGAGCGTCTGCGCCAGCTCATCGCCACCCGCCGCCGAGTCGTCGGCTGAGCCGACTTTGTCATGAATGACCCGCCCTTCGGGGCGTTGACGGGTCGCCTGCCGACCCGACCGGCTAACGTGCACGCGTAACGAGTCGACGCTGTGTCGAGGGCTATTGGGGGGACCGTGTCGTACTTCGCTGCGGCCGTGGTGCGCGACGACAGTGGCTGGACCGCCGCCGAGGTCAGCTTGCGTGGCGCCACTGACATCGACGAGGTTGCCGACCGGCTGCGTGACGTCGACCAGGAGGCCGACGTGTCGCTGCTCTTCGTTGAGGCTGACGACGCGTACCTGGTGATCCTGCGCCTGGACGAGGGCGAGGACCTGCGGGTGTTCGGTTCGGACTCCGCGTACGCCGAGGAGTCACAGCTGGGAGCGTTGCTGGTCGGTGACCTGAAGACCTCGGTCACCGGGCTCGACGGTGACGACGAGCCACGCCCGGTGAGCACCGGTGACGACGAGAGCGAGCAGCCCGTCGTCGACCCGGAGGCCGACCCGGTCGGTGACGCCGACCTGCTGGCCAACCTGGGCATCTCCGCGCAGAAGCTGCTGACCCTCTGCACCCACGAGGGGATGATGCCGGCGGACGTCACCGCCGAGATCTGCCAGGTGCTCGGCTGCGCCGACGAGGTCGAGGAGTTGCGTGAGGTCTGAGCCGGCCGACGCCACCGATCCGTCGCTGGAGTCGATCCGACCGGGCCAGCCGACCCCGGGCGCGGTGGGCCGCGCCGGGCCCGGCGCCCACGAGGGCCTGGCCGACCTGGGCGAGGTCGGCCGACGACAGCGGCACGAGCTGTGGATGCGCCGCGCCCTGGAGGTCGCCGTCGCCGGTCCACCCGTCGACGACACGGTCAGCACCGACGTCGACGACGTGCCGGTGGGGGCGGTGCTCTACGGCCCGGACGGCACCGAGCTGGCCACCGGACGCAACGAGCGCGAGCTGACCGGCGACCCCACCGCCCACGCCGAGGTGCTGGCCCTACGCCGGGGCGCCGAGCGCACCGGCCGGTGGCGGCTGGACGGCTGCACCCTGGTGGTCACCCTCGAACCGTGCACCATGTGCGCCGGGGCGCTGGTGCTGGCCCGGGTCTCCACCGTCGTGTTCGGCGCGTGGGAGCCCAAGACCGGCGCGGCCGGCTCGCTCTGGGACGTGCTGCGGGACCGTCGGCTCAACCACCGCCCCGAGGTCTACGGCGGGGTGCTGGAGGCCGAGACCGCCACCGTCCTGCGCGCGTTCTTCCGCTGAGGCCGGGCCGCCGCTCAGGCCGGTGGCAGGGTGACCGTGACGACCAGCCCTCCGGCCGGACGGGGCTGCGCCTCGGCGATGCCACCGTGGGCGCGGGCCACCGCGCGG
This sequence comes from Micromonospora inaquosa, assembly GCF_003857055.1. GTDB lineage: Bacteria > Actinomycetota > Actinomycetes > Mycobacteriales > Micromonosporaceae > Micromonospora > Micromonospora inaquosa. Next base: position 7,422 of record NZ_QGSZ01000275.1, read on the forward strand.
ACGATGGACAGCCCCAGCCCGAAGCCCCGCGCGCCGACAACCCGCTCCCGCGACAGCCGCCGGAACGGCTGGAACATCGTCTCGACGTCATAGCCGGGGATGACCGGGCCCGTGTTGGTCACCGTGAGGGTGGGCCGACCCCCGACCAGCCCGGTACGCACCTCCACCCAACCGTCGGCGGGCAGGTTGTGCCGCAACGCGTTCTCCACCAGGTTGAACGTGAGCCGCTCCAACAGCACCGGGTCGCCGCTCGTCGGCGCCGGAGCCAGCTCCCGCCGTACCCGCACGCCGGGTGCCTGCCTGCCAGCCTGATCGGTGGTGTGCGCGCAGACCTCGGCCAGGTCGACCGGCGTACGCTCGGTCAGCTCGTTCTCCGAGTCGGCCAGGGTCAGCAGGCCGTCGATCAGCCGCTCGTGGCGTTCGTTGACCGCCAGCAGCGACTCGCCCAGTCGCCGGGTCTCGGCCGAGGCGTCCGGGCGGGTGACCGCCAACTCCACCAGGGCGCGGTTGAGCGCCAGCGGGGTACGCAGCTCGTGCGAGGCGTTCGCCACGAACCGGCGCTGCCCGTCGAAGGAGCGGTCCAGTCGTTCCAGCATCTCGTCGAACGTGTCGGCCAGTTCGCGTACCTCGTCGGGAGGCCCAGTCAGCGCGATCCGCTCGTGCAGGCCACGGCCGGCGGTGTCCGCGCCGGCGATCCGGCGGGCCGTTCCGGTGATCTGGTGCAGTGGTTGCAACGCCCGGCCGGCGAGCAACCAGCCGAACGCGATCGCCACCGTCGACACCACGATCAACGCGATGCCGCCCTGGGTGAGCAGCGACTCCAACGCGTTGCGCTTCGCCTCGTCCTGCACCTCCTGCACCAGGGCGCGCAGGTTGTCGATGTTCTGCCCGGTGGGCGTCGTGGGGGTGGTCCTGGGCAGGTCGCGCAGGCTCACCCCGAACGGCTGTGGCATCCGCTGATCCACCAGCACGTACGTGACGGCGAGCAGGACGATGCCGGCCAACAGGAAGAGCCCGCCGTAGATGAGGGTGAGCCGGGCGCGGATCGTCAGGCGTTTCATCGGATCTGGTACCCCGCCCCGGGAACCGTCTCGATCACCGGCGGGTCGCCGAGTTTGCGGCGCAGCTTCATGACGGTCACCCGGACCACGTTCGTGAACGGGTCGATGTGCTCGTCCCAGGCCCGTTCCAGCAGATCCTCGGCGGAGACCACCGCGCCGTCGGCACGCAGCAGCTCGGCCAGCACCGCGAACTCCTTGCGGGACAGCGCCACGTACCGGTCGTCCCGGCGTACCTCGTGTCGGGCGGGGTCGAGCTGGATGCCGGCGCGACGTAGCGTCGGCGGCGCCGCCGGACGAGACCGGCGGGTCAACGCGTGCACCCGGGCCGAGAGCTCGACCAGGGCGAACGGCTTGGTCAGGTAGTCGTCGGCACCGAGCGCCAACCCGGCCACCCGCTCCCGGACCGCCGCCGACGCGGTCAGCATCAGCACCCGGGTCTCCCCGCCCGCATCCACGATCGCCCGGCACACGTCGTCGCCGTGCACCACCGGCAGGTCCCGGTCCAGGACCACCACCGCGTACTCGTTGACGCCGAGCCGTTCCAACGCGGCGTCCCCGTCGTACGCCACGTCGACCGCGAACGATTCTCGACGCAGCCACTCGGCGATGGCGTCCGCCAGCACGTTCTCGTCCTCGACCACCAGCACTCTCACCCCTCCATGGTGCTCGGGGTCCCGTAACGGCGGCATAACCGCCGACGGTAACGCCGGGGATACGCCCGCTGCCGTGCACTGGGTGCCACGTTCGGCGAACCGCGCCGGACCTGAGCGGAGGTGGACATGATGCGACGACAGATGCTTGCGATCCCCGTCCTGCTCGCCCTGGCGTTGTCCGGGTGCGGCGCGGGAGGTGACGACGGCGGCGGGGTCGCGACCGCCGGCGGGACGAAGACCGACGCCACGGCGAGCGGCACGCCGGTCAGTGACTCCGACCGGCAGCTCGCCTTCGCCAGGTGCATGCGGGAGAACGGGGTGGACCTGCCCGACCCGGAGGCGGGCGGCCGTCCCGGCTTCCGGTTCGGCGCGGACGTGGACCAGCAGAAGGTCCAGGCGGCCATGGAGAAGTGCCAGGACAAGCTGCCCAACGGCGGGCAGGGACCGCAGCTCAACCCCGAGCAGGCCGAGCGGATGCGCACGTTGGCCAAGTGCATGCGGGAGAACGGCGTGCCCGACTTCCCGGACCCGGACGCCGACGGACGGGTCCGGATCGGGGCCGGGGACAACGCGATCGACATCGGCGACCCGGCCATGAAGGCGGCGCTGGAAAAGTGCCGGCAGCACGCACCGCAGTTCGGGGGTGGCCGGTGACCATCCGACGCTCGCGGCTGCGCGCCGCCGTGACCGGAGGCATCGTTCTGCTGGTCGCCGCGGTGGGCGTGGTCGCCGCAGTGGGCTTCGGTGGCCGTGCCGACGGAGGACGCGCCCAGGCCGGCATCGCACCACCCGCCACCGCCACTGTCACCCGGCAGACCCTCGCCGACTCGGAAACCGCCGACGGCGAACTGGGGTACGGCACCACGCGTACCGCCACGGCGAAGCTCAACGGCACCGTCACCGCGCTGGCGGCCACCGGGTCGACGGTTCGGCGGGGCAAGGCGCTCTACCTGGTCGACAACGAGGAGGTGGTGCTCCTCTACGGCGGGCTGCCCGCGTACCGGACCCTCGCCCCCGGGGTGGACGGTGCCGACGTCGCGCAGTTCGAGCGGAACCTCGACGCGCTGGGCTACACCGGTTTCACTGTCGACGACGAGTACACCGGCGCCACCGCGGACGCGGTCCGGGAGTGGCAGGAGGACCTGGGTCTGACCGAGACCGGTCGGGTCGAGCCGGGGCGCATCGTGTACGCCGACCGGGAGGTCCGGGTGGACAGCCACCAGGCCGACGTCGGCGACCTGACAAAGCCCGGCCAGGCGGTGCTGACCTACACCGGTACCAGCCGAGTTGTCACAGTCGAGTTGGATGTGGACGACCAGCGGTTGGCCAAGCGCGACGCGAAGGTCTCCGTGCGGCTGCCGGACGGCCAGGCGGTGGCGGGCACGATCAGCACCGTCGAGACGGTCGTCCAGGCCGGTACGGCCGGTGCCAACGGACAGTCCGGCGACGCCGAGACGAAGATCGAGGTGACCGTCGCAGTGACCGATCCGAAGGCCCTCACCGGGTTCGACCGGGCCAGCGCGGACGTCACGTTCACCGTCTCGGAGCGCCGCGACGTGCTCACCGTGCCGGTGGCGGCGCTGTTGGCGCTGGCCGAGGGCGGCTACGGCGTCCAGGTCTCCGAGGGTGGCACGAGCCGGGTCCTCGCGGTGACCACCGGGTTGTTCGCCGGCGGCCGAGTGGAGGTCACCGGCACGGGCATCACCGAGGGCGCGATGGTGGTGGTGCCGACGTGAGCCGCGAGGTGATCGTGCTCGACCGGGTCGGCAAGCGGTACACCGGCGGCGTCGTCGCGTTGGATGACGTGTCGCTGCGGATCGGCCACGGCGAGTTGGTCGCGATCGTCGGCCCGTCCGGATCGGGAAAGTCGACGATGCTGCACCTGATCGGCACCCTGGACCGGCCGTCGTCGGGCAGCGTGCTCATCGACGGGTACGACGCGGCGAAGCTGACCGACCGGGAGCTGTCCGCGTTGCGGGCCACCCGGATCGGCTTCGTGTTCCAGCAGTTCCACCTCGCTCCGGGTGTTCCGGTCGTGGACAACGTCGCCGACGGGTTGCTCTACTCCGGCGTACCGCTGCGGCGGCGGCGCGACCGCGCGGAGGCCGCGCTGGTCCGGGTTGGCCTGGGCCACCGGTTGGGGCACCGGCCGCACGAACTCTCCGGCGGGGAACGGCAGCGGGTCGCCGTGGCCCGTGCGGTGGTCGGCGAGCCAGCGGTGCTGCTCGCCGACGAACCGACCGGCAACCTGGACTCCCACTCCGGTGCCGGGGTGTTGGAGTTGCTGCACGACCTGCACCGGGCCGGGACCACCGTCGTGGTGATCACCCATGACCGGGAGATCGCGGGAAGCCTTCCCCGGCAGGTGCGGATGCGCGACGGGGCGGTCCGGCACGACTCGGCCCGCACGTCGGGCGGGGTCGGCTGATGGCGACGCTGACCCCGGCCCGACTGGGACCGGCGGATGTGCTGCGCGTCGGCGGGGTGGGGCTGCGGACCCGTCCGCTGCGGGCGTTCCTCTCCGCGTTGGGCATCGCGATCGGCATCGCCGCGATGATCGCGGTGGTCGGCATCTCCTCGTCGTCCCGGGCCGAACTGGACCGGGCGCTCGACGCGCTCGGCACCAACCTGCTCACCGTCGAACCGGGCAGCACCCTGTTCGGTGCGGACGCGCAACTGCCCGAGGAGTCGATCGCGATGATCGGGCGGATCGGCCCGGTGACCGAGGTGTCCGCGACCGGGCAGGTCTCCGACGCCAAGGTGTACCGCTCGGACCGGATTCCGGCGGCGGAGACCGGCGGCATCGCCACCCGGGCGGCCCGGCTGGACCTGCTCGGCACCGTCGGGGCCGAGGTGGCCACCGGCACCTGGCTCAACGAGGCGACCGCCCGCTACCCGGCGGTCGTGCTCGGCGCCACCGCGGCGCAGCGGCTCGGGATCACCACGGCCGACCCGCAGCTGCAGGTGTGGCTGGGTGGGCGGCCGTTCACCGTGGTCGGAACCCTCGCCGCCGCACCTCTCGCCCCGGAGCTGGACACCTCGGCGTTGATCGGCTGGTCGGCGGCGACCGAGTACCTGGGCTTCGACGGCCACCCCACCACCGTCTACACACGGGCAGAGGAGTCGCAGGTCGAGGCGGTCCGGTCGGTGCTCGGCGCGACCGCCAACCCGGAGGCGCCGAACGAGGTGGAGGTGTCCCGGCCCTCGGAGGCGTTGGCCGCCGCCGAGGCGACCGACGACGCGTTCACCGGCCTGTTGCTGGGCCTGGGCGCGGTCGCCCTGCTGGTCGGTGGGGTCGGGGTGGCGAACACCATGGTGATCTCGGTGCTGGAACGCCGAGCCGAGATCGGCCTACGCCGGTCACTCGGGGCCACCCGTGGTCAGGTCCGGACCCAGTTCCTCGCCGAGTCGCTGCTGCTCTCCGCGCTCGGCGGGATCGGTGGGGTGGTGCTGGGCATCCTGGTGACCTCGGGATACGCGCTGTCGCAGCACTGGCCGACAGTGGTGCCGGCCTGGGCGATGCTCGGCGGGGTGGGTGCCACACTGGTCATCGGCGGCTTCGCCGGCCTCTACCCGGCCGTGCGCGCCGCTCGCCTCTCACCGACCGAGGCGCTGGCCGCCGTCTGACTGAGTGCCGGCGCGGCGCGGTGCGTGCGTGCCGGGTCGGCGTGGCGGGCTGAGCCCGGCACGACGCGGAAGAGCGGTATGACTCTGCGGCATGTTCATACCCCTGAGTCATACCGCTCTCGGCGGTGACACCGCCCCACCCGAACAGGTCAGGCGATGATCGTGTCGAGGGCGATCTCGACCATCTGGCTGAAGGTCTGCTCCCGCTCCGCCGAGGTGGTCTTCTCGCCGGTCTTGATGTGGTCGCTGACGGTCAGCACGGTCAACGCGCGGGCCTTGAACCGGGCGGCGATCGTGTAGAGCGCCGCCGACTCCATCTCCACCGCCAGCACGCCGTATTCGGCAAGGGTGTCGTAAAGGTCCGGCCGGTCGGTGTAGAAGGCGTCCGCCGCCAGGATCGGCCCGACGTGCATGGTGATGCCACGCCGCTCCGCCACCTCGACCGACGTACGCAGCAGCCCGAAATCGGCCACCGGCGCGTAGTCGATCAGCCCGTCGAAGCGCATCCGGTTCATGTTCGAGTCGGTGGACGACCCGATCGCCGCCACCACGTCCCGTAGTTGCAGGTCGGTGCTGAGGGCACCACAGGAGCCGACGCGGATCAGCGTCTTCACGCCGTACTCGTTGATCAGCTCGTGGGCGTAGATGGAGGCCGACGGCATGCCCATGCCGGAGCCCTGGACGGAAACCTCGACGCCGTTCCAGCGGCCGGTGAAGCCCAGCATGCCCCGGACCGTCGAGTAGCAGGTGGCGCCCTCGAGGTAGGTCTCCGCGATCCACTTGGCTCGCAGGGGGTCGCCCGGCATCAGGACCCGCTCGGCGATCTCGCCCGGCTTCGCGCCGATGTGCGTACTCATGACAAAGATCCTGCCAGGCCGGCCGGGGCGATACCGGTTCGGCGTCGGAACCAGCGGTCCTGTACCCTCGTCGGCGGTGGCGTGTCCGAGCGGCCTAAGGAGCACGCCTCGAAAGCGTGTGAGGGTTAACGCCCTCCGAGGGTTCAAATCCCTCCGCCACCGCTCTGAAATGCAGAAACGCCCGGTCGATCCGCGAGGATCGACCGGGCGTTTTCGCGTCAGAGCTGTTGCTCGCCGCCGTCGATGAACAGCTCGCCGCCGGTCATGAAGCTGCTCTGGTCGGAGGCGAGGAAGAGCGCGGCGTTGGCGATCTCGTCCGGGTGTGCCATCCGCTGCATGGGCACGCCCGAGGCGATGGCCTGGAGCAACCCGGGGGCCTCCCCGGGGCTGGGCGCGAGGCCCGCCAGCCCGGGGGTCTCGGTCGAGCCGGGCACCAGGGTGTTGACCCGGATCTTCCGGCCGATCAGCTCAGCGGCCCAGGTGCGGCCGAACGAGCGGACGGCCGCCTTGGACGCGGCGTAGACGCTGAACGCCGGGGTGCCGTTGCTCGCGGCCGTCGAGCCGCTCAGCACGATCGAGGCACCCTCGTTGAGCAGGGGCAGGGCCTTCTGAACGGTGAAGATCGTGCCGTAGATGTTGGTGTCGAAGGTGTTGGTGACGTGCTCGACCGTGATCGAGTCGAGCGGACGGAACTCGCCGCCGCCGGCGTTGGTGAAGACCACGTCCAGTCCGGCGCCCCGTTCCTCGATCGCTCGCATCACCAGGTCCAGGTCGTCGAGCTTGCGAACATCGCTGATGATGCCGGTGGCGTTGGGGCCGATGCTGGCTACGGCCTCGTCCAGCGGGCCCTTGCGGCGGCCGGTGACGAAGACGTGTGCGCCTTCGGCGGCGAAGCGGCGGGCGGTCGCCAGGCCGATGCCGGTGGTGCCCCCGGTCACGAGAGCGGTCTTGCCGTCGAGCTGTCCCACGATGGTTCTCCTCTGTTGGGGTGTGGTCGTGCGGCCGGCCGGTGGGGCCGGTGGTCAATGGGTTGCGGCGGCGAAGCTCGGCAGGAGAGTTGCCAGGTCGCGCCACTGCGGCAGGGGCAGCGTCGGCCGATCGGGGACGTCGGGTCGCAGCACGTGCAGGGCGACGTGGTTCGCGCCCGCGTCCAGGTGCTCCCGAACGCGGGTGGCCACCGCATCCAGGCCGCCCCAGCCGACGAGGGCGTCGATGAGCCGGTCGCTGCCACCGGGGACCAGGTCGTCGTCGGTGAACCCGAGGCGGGCGGGGATCGGCCGAGGCGCGGAGTCGAGGGCGTCCAGCCAGAGACCCATCGTCTGCACCGGGCGGCCGTACTCCTGGCCTGCCTGGGTTGCGGCGTGGGCGTTGCTCACTCCGGAGCCGAGCACCGTCCGGGGTCCGTGTTCAGCGTCGGTCGGGTCGGTGGCTCCGCGCAGCTCCGTGCTCCAGAGCCCGAGTGCGGGCAGTTCTGCTGTCACGCCAACCTCCAGCTAATTCTGTACCGATCGGTAAGGATTCGACCGTAGCAACTTCTGGCCGGGTCCGCAAATTTCTGTACCGATCGGTTTTCGTTGCCGGTAGGATGTGCCGGGGAAGGGGTGGTGGGCTGTGCCGCAGCGAGGGCGACCGCGGGGCTTCGACGCTGACGAGGCGCTGGAGCGCGCGGTGGAGGTGTTCTGGCGCCAGGGGTACGAGGGCGCCTCGGTGAACGACCTCACCGAGGCGATGGGGATCAACAAGCCCAGCCTCTACGCCGCCTACGGCGGTAAGGAGGAGCTTTTCCGCAAGGCTGTGGCCCGCTACGCGGAACGGGACATGGGGTACGCGCGCGACGCTTTCGCCCAACCGAGCGCGTACGAGGTGGTGGCCACCCTGCTACGCGAGAACGTGATCGCCGTGACCCGGCCCGACAAGCCACACGGGTGCCTGTCGATCCAGGGTGGCGTCGCCTGCTCCACCGAGAACGCACCAGTCGCCGGATTCCTCGCCAGCAGTCGGCTGGCCGGTGAAGGCGCGCTCGCCGACCGGTTGGCCCGCGCAGTCGCCGAGGGCGATCTCCCCGCGCACGCCGATCCGATCGCGCTCGCCCGCTTCGTCATGATCGTCACCGAGGGGCAGGCGGTGCATGCCGCGGCCGGAGTCAGCCGGGAGGACCTGCGGCAGGCGGCGGAGATCGCGCTCGCCGGTTTCTCCGCCGCGTCCGGGGCGCGGCTGCCGGAGCGAGCCACCGACCCGGTCTGAGCGGTCACCGTTCTTCGAGCAGCGTCGCCACCCGATCGAGCAGTCGTTGCGGGCCGACGAAGCTCGATAGCCAACAATCGGCTGGTCGGGCTTCCGGTGAGTGGCGGTTCAGCAGGGGCCGACGCCATCGTTGAAGAGGCGGCGAGCCCAGTCCGCGTACCCGGCGATGGTTTTTCGGACCGTGCGCCCGTCGTGCAGGAACAGGTACGCGCGGTCGCCGCTGCGGGCGAGCAGCCCGTCGAGGCGATGCGTCCCCTGTGGAGCGCGAAGTCGGCTGACCTCCGGATAGCGGTCCCAGATCTGGCCGACGGGCGAGCCCGCGGTTATGCCCTCCGGTGTCCGCATCGGGTCGCCGACCCAGAGCAGCACGAGTTTGTCCTGCATGAAGACCGGGCTGACGGTGTCATGGCCGGCGAGCACCGGCCCGCAGGCATCCAGGCTGGTACGCAGGATGCCGCGTCGGGTCAGCTCGTCCTCGGTGGCACCAAATTCGATGTTCTGCAGGCCGTTCAGGTCGATGACTGCCACGCTGCCGACGGGTCGGCCATCCGGGATCGGCCCGGTCGGCGGTACGCCGCTGCCTGCGATCGAGGCAGCCGTCATCAACGTGGCAATAAACGCAAATTGTCGCAATTTCATGGAATCCCCCAGTCCCCCAACGGAACGGGAGCCCTCAGGTTGCTGCCGATCGCCGGATTACTGGTTTTCCCACTGCTCGACCAGCTCATCCCAGTAATCGGCGCTGAGTCGACGCCGCCCGTGCGCCAACCAGCCGTCGGTGTTCCGCTCCAGGTGCAACCCCAGTTCGGCGAACGGGTCGATCCAGGTGCCGGGCTCGACGCCGAGTCGGGTCAGTGCCCCGTTGATCGGCCACTGCGTGCGCGGCGCGTCCAACTCGTCGTCGAAGCATGGACCCCAGGACAGCGCCCCGCCCAACCACACCGCCGCCGACTGGTATCCCGCGCCACCACCGAACTCCGCCTCCAGATAGGACACCGGCCCCGACTGTGACCAGCGGGTCAGCACCTCGACCAGCGTCGTCGACAACACCAGGCCGAACGGACGTGTGGCGCTCCGGTCGTCGGTCGCGAAATCCGGCAACGACCCGGTCAGTTCGATCACCAACTGTGGGGTGACCGGCAGCAACGCGAAGTCCTGGCGCAGCTCGCCGAGAACCGCGTGATCCAGCTCGGCGGTCTGTTCGCGGAGCAGTTCGGCGTCCGCGACCACCGCGCTGAGCTGGTAACTCATCTGTCCCTCCGCCATCCACAGGCTGTGGATAGAACATGTGTACGACGGCGGCAGGGCCCGCCGGTCCCCGGACCGTACCCGCCGTCCGTGCTCGCCCTCGAATCAGCCGTGGTGATCGGTGACCGCACTGTCCGTTCGCCTCATGTCGATGTCCGGGTCGGCTGCCTATGGTGTCCGGGCGCCTATCGAAACGGGGTCTCTGTGCAACGAAGCGCATCTCTTTTGGTTCTCCCAACTGTTCTGGCCAGCCTGGCCCTGGGCGCCCCCGCGCAGGTCGCGGGAGGCCTCCGGAACATCACCCGGGGCGGCGTCGTTCTCCAGCACCAGGAGGTGACCTCGGCCGCCTGACCGCAGCGTCAGGGGCGCCAGATCGCCACGTCGATGTCGCGTCGCCGTTCGGCGAAGCGTCCGTCCCGTGCCGCAGCCGTCAAGAGCTGGCGCAGATCCGCCGAGAACGCCGGGAGCCGGTCGGCGAACAGGTGTGGTGCCGAACTGGAGAGTGAGAACACCGCCGAGATGATCTCGTCCACGGAGCGCTCCACGACGATGCCCTGTTCGACAGTGATTCGGGTGGGACCGGTGAAGCCCGCCCCGCGCATGATTTCCCCCTCGCCGGAGGGCGTGCCCGTCGGCAGCAACCCCTGCCCGGCCCGGCGGACCGGCCCCAGGTAGCTCGCTACCAGCTCGTCGATCTGCTGCCAGGGCGGTCGGGGGTACGGCAGCGGGTCGTCCCCGGTCACGCCCTGGTGCGTGTTGGCGCCGACGTGGACCCAGGCCCCGTCGGGTGTGAGCATGTCGCGGACACGACCGACCACGAGCGGCCGGTCCATCCAGTGGAACGACTGGGCGAACGTGACCACCCGGAACGTACCCAGGTCGGCCGGTAGGGCCTCGGCCCGCAGGTGCCGCCACTCGACGTTGGTGGCCCCGACCTCGTCGGCTCTGCGTTGGGCCTCGGTGAGCATGTCCCGGTCCGCGTCGACGCCCACCGCCGCCTCGAAGAGGGGCGCGAGCAGCAGGGTCAACGATCCGGGCCCGCAGCCGACGTCGAGGAGTCTGCCGGTGCCATCGAGGTCGAGTGCCGCGCCGATCGCCTCGGCGAGGCCGGGTGGATAGGGCATCCGGCCGACGCGGTAGTGGCTGGCGCTGCCCGCGTACAACGTCTCGTCCCACTCCCACGTCGCGTCGGTCACGACGTCGATGAGACCACAGGACCGGGCGTACTGACGGTTGCACCGTCCCAGGCGGACAGTCGTGCAGAGGCCCTCATGTTAATCTCCCCCAGCTAAGCATGATCACCTTGAGCGACCGAGGGGACACATGACGGCCGACGTTCCACACGCGGGAGGGCTGCTGGACCCGGGCGGTGCCATGGACCGGCTCGCCGAGTGGAAGGGCCGCCTGGACCAGTTGGCGACCGCCACCGACGCGATGAGCGAACGCATCCAGGAGTTGCGGGTGACGGTCGCCGACGGCAACGGGCTGGTGGAGGTCACTGTCGACTCCGTGGGCGCGCTTGTCGACCTGCACCTGGGTCAGCGGGTGCAACGGGTCGCCCCCGATGTCGTCGCCCGGACGATCATGACCACGATCGCTGCGGCCAAGCGGCAACTGGCCGACCGCGCTCAGGAGATCGTCGGCGACACCCTGGGCACCGATTCGCCTGCCGCGCGGGCGATCGCCGAGCGCGTCGGGCAGCAACTGCGCGATGCCGAGCCCGCGGCGGGTGGCCCGGACGAGCAGCACGGCCGGTGGTGAGTCGGTGAGCGGCGGGTTCGAGGTCGACGCCGAACAGATCCGCCAGCACGCGCGCAACATCGAGGCGCTGCGCGCCCGCTTCGGCGCGGTCAGAGACGCCAGCGCGCACATCACCCAGGACGACGCCGCGTACGGGCTGTTGTGTGGGTGGATCTCCGGAATCCTGGAGGGTAGGCACAGTCGGCAGGACGAGCTGATCGCCTACGCCGAGGAGAACCTGTCCCTGGTGGTGAAGGGGTTGGGCACGACCGCCGACAACTACGCCAACGCCGATGTGGACTCCGACAACACGATCCGCAAGGTCGGCAGCCAACTGGACACGGCGTCCTGACCGACGCGTCGCTGATCGCCGACGTCCAGTCCACCCGCAAGCCCTGGACCGGCGCGGCAGCCGCGGACAGCTTCCAAGGTCTCGTCGACGCCATCCACAGCGAGGGTTGGGTCGACGACCTGCTGGCCGGTGCGGCGTTCGGCGTCGAGGCCGTCGCGACGGTGCTGGACCCTTTCAGTGCCCTGCTCGCCAACGGGCTGGGCTGGGCGATGGAGTACTTCGAGCCGCTGCGCGAAATCCTCGACCAACTCACCGGTATGCCCGACGTGGTGGCCTCACACGCGGCGACCTGGAACAACATGGCCGCCGAACTGGAGAGCATGGCCACCGACCTGAAGACCCACCTCGGGGTGGACATGCCCGGCTGGCAGGGGCAGGCCGCCACGGCGTACCAGGCGTTGATGGCGCACAACGTCACCGGGATTGACGCGTTGAGCGGTATCTCCGCCGCGATGGCCGCCGCGACCCAGGCCGCCGGGAACCTGGTGGCGTTCACCCGCGACGTCGTCCGCGACCTCATCGCCGACCTGGTGGCGCGCGTGATCGTGTGGGCGGTCGAGGCGATCTTCGTGGTCACCATCCCGGCGATCGCGGCGTCGATCGTGGCGGCCGTCGTCAAGTGGGCCGGACGCATCCTGACGTACGTCGGCGCGCTGATCTCCAGCCTCACCAACCTGTCCAAGCTGCTGAACGGCTAGGGCGAAGACGATGGCGAAGCCCAAGACGCCCCCCGGCGGGAACGGTGACGGCGGAACGACGTCGCGGCCGGGTGACGGCGACAGCGACATCCCCGGGCAGCGTCGCCGCAGCTCCAGCGAGGTGCCCGAGACCGTCACCGGCGGGCAGGATCTCGCCGCCGAGGAGTTCAAGCTCGGTCGGCCGGGCGGCGACTCCGGCGACCCACCGGGCCGTCCGCCCGCCGGGGACGACGGTTACCAGAGCCCCAAGCCCGGCACCCCCGAGTACGACCGGCGGCTGGAGGAACTCGCCACCGACCCGGCCCACAAAGGCAACATCAGCGCGAAGTCCCGGATCGAGGCCGAGGTCGGGCTGGCGGCCGAGGCGGATGGGAAGATCCCTGGGCCCATTCGGCGGGCCGAACTCGACAACTCGGATCCCGCATTCCAGAAGGATCAGGGTGAGTTCTTCGATTCCGAGGGACAGAACTGGGACGTCAAGTCGCCCAACGATTTGTTCCCCGCCGGTCGGCGGGCTGGTGAGCCGATGCCCGAGGGTATGAAGGGCCGCTACGATGGCGAGGAGTTCGAGCAGAAACTCGCCGACGAGGTCGCTGGTGGACAGAACGTCATTCTCAACACCCGGAGCCTGTCGCCGAGCGCGTTGGCCGATCTCAGGGCGCGGGTCGCTGATCGACCGGAGTGGGACGGCAAGGTGGTGTTCGACAATGAGTAAGTACAAGCGGGCCAGCGGCGACGTGATCCGTTGGCCGGACAGCCCCGACGCGCGGGAAGCGCTGGAGGAGTGGTTCGCCGACACGTCGGCAACGGCGTACCTGTCGGGGGATTTTCTTGATTTTCGCGGTGCGGACCTCAGCCGTCTCGACCTGATCGGCGCTTATCTCGCCAATTCCCACCTGGTCGGCGTCCGGTTCGAGGAGGCCAACCTCGGCGACGCCAACCTGAGCAACGCCGAGTTGCAGGGCGCGGATTTCTCCTTCGCCGACCTGGCCAAGGCGGAAATGGTCGGTTGCTCGGCCGGTAAAGCGTTGTTCCGGTCGGCTCGGCTGTTCGCGGTGCAACTCGACGATGCGGTTCTGGAAGGGGCGGATCTCCGCCACGCCATTCTCAATTCCGCCAAGCTCTACAAGACCGATCTGCGCGGCGCCAATCTGGAGCTGGCCAGCCTGCGCTGGTGCACGCTCGGCAGCACGAGCATGCCGACGGTGCTGACCGGCGCGAGGATGTTCGGCAGCCAGTTCGAGGGCGCGAAGGGTGCCGTCGTCGGCCCGGTCCTCGTCGACGAAGGGGCGACCCGGGCCCTCGGCGGCGCGGAGCTGGAGGCGTGGTTCTCGGGGCAGGGCGCGGAGCACGTCCAGGTGGTGGGCTGACCCCACCGCGCAGACGACTCAGGGCCGGTCCCAGTGGGGCCGGCCCTGTCGTTCGTGCTGCTCAGCGAGCGGAGGATACGAGATTCGAACTCGTGAGGGTGTAAACCCAACACGCTTTCCAAGCGTGCGCCCTAGGCCTCTAGGCGAATCCTCCGCGAGCCAGGATACAGGCCCCTGTCGGCCGGGCCACCCCACCACCCCCTGAAGATCGACGGGCGGTCGGGTAGGCTGGGCGTCACCTCCCGTGCGGCGGTATCTCGTGAACCTCCCCAGGGCCGGAAGGCAGCAAGGATAAGCGAGCTCTGCCGGGTGCACGGGAGGCCTTTTTGTCTGTGGGCCGGTTGATCCACTCGACATCCGTGATGTCGGGTTATCCCGGGTAAGCGGACACCCCGATTTCCAGGAAGCCGAGTCGATCAAGCGCGGCAACCCGGGGCAACCCATGATGCCCGGCGGGGTGGGTGGTCACCCGCGCCCGACCGGCGCAGAATGGCTCGGTCGAGAGGAGGCGGGACGAGTGACGCTGGCGCTCTACCGCAAGTACCGGCCGCGTACCTTCGCTGAGGTCATCGGTCAGGAGCACGTGACCGAGCCGCTGTCGCAGGCGCTGCGCAGCGGTCGGCTCAACCACGCCTACCTCTTCTCCGGCCCGCGCGGCTGCGGCAAGACCTCCAGCGCCCGGATCCTGGCCCGATCGCTCAACTGTGAGCAGGGCCCCACCCCGGAGCCGTGCGGCAAGTGTGAGTCCTGCCGCTCGCTGGCCACCGACGGCGCCGGTTCGATCGACGTGATCGAGATCGACGCGGCCAGCCACGGTGGTGTCGACGACGCCCGCGAGCTGCGCGAGCGCGCCTTCTTCGCGCCGGCCAGCAGCCGCTTCAAGATCTACGTCATCGACGAGGCGCACATGGTCTCGACCCAGGGCTTCAACGCCCTGCTCAAGCTGGTCGAGGAGCCTCCCGAGTACGTCAAGTTCATCTTCGCCACCACCGAGCCGGAGAAGGTCCTCGGCACGATCCGGTCGCGGACCCACCACTACCCCTTCCGGCTGATCCCGCCGAAGGTGCTCCGTCCGTACCTGGAGCAGCTCACCCAGGCCGAGGGCGTCGCCGTCGAGCCGGCGGTCTTCCCACTGGTGGTCCGCGCCGGCGGCGGCAGCGCCCGGGACAGCCTCTCCGTGCTCGACCAGCTCATGGCCGGTGCCGGCCCGGAGGGGGTCACCTACGCACGGGCCGCAGCCCTGCTCGGGGTCACCGACGCCGCGTTGATCGACGAGATGTGCGACGCGCTGGCCGCCGGGGACGGCGCCGCCGCGTACGCCACCGTCGACCGGGTCGCCGAGGCCGGGCACGACCCGCGCCGGTTCGCCTCCGACCTGCTGGAACGGCTGCGCGACCTGATCGTGATCCAGCAGGTGCCGGACGCCGCCGCGAAGGGCCTGATCGACGGCCCGGCCGACCAGATCGAGCGGATGGCCGCCCAGGCCTCCCAGCTCGGCCCGGCCACGCTCTCCCGCTGCGCCGACATCGTGCACGACGGCCTGGTGGAGATGCGCGGCACCACCGCGCCCCGCCTGCTGCTGGAGCTGATCTGCGCCCGGATGCTGCTGCCCGGCGTGGACGACTCCACCGGCGGCCTCCTCCAGCGCCTGGAACGGATGGAACGCCGGCTCACCCTGGGCGGCACCGACGCGCCGTCGGCCGCCGCGGGCTCCGCGCCCGCCAACCACCCAGGGGTACGCCCACAGCCAGCCACCCCGGTCCCGGCTGCCGCCACCCCGGCGAACGCCCCGACCTCCGCACCGCCGTGGGCGGTCGACCCGGCGGCGTCCCCGACCCGGGGCGCTGCGGCCTCGGGTGCCTCGGCCACGGCTGGTTCGGCCACGGCTGCACCCGCCCCGGGCGCTCCGACCTCCGGCGCACCGGCCTCTTACGTCTCGGCGGCCGACTCGCCGATCCCGGCGTCACCCGGTGCGTCGACCGGGTCGGCAGCCGCTGACCCGACCGTTCCCGTCTCGCCCGCCGGGCCGGCCCCACGTCGCGTGGTGCCACCGTCGGCGGTGCTTCCCGACCCGGCGACGCCCGCGCCGCCCCGCCCGGGGGCACCGGCCGCCGCGCTGGACGCTGTCGCGGTCCGCCGCGTCTGGCCCGACGTGGTCGGCAAGGTCAACCGGACCAACAAGCGGATCGCCGCCCTGATGCGCGACGCGGTGGTCCGTGAACTCGACGGCGACATGCTGGTGCTGACGGTGAAGTCCACAGTGCTGGCCAAGATGATGGCCGACCACGCGGCGGTGCTCACCGACGCGCTCTACGAGGAGTTGGGCGGGCGCTGGCAGATCCGGTGCGAGGTGGCCGGCGAGCGCGGTGGCGCGTCACTGTCCGGCCCGCCGCGCTCGCAACCCGCCGCACCCACCCGACCCGCCGCGCCGAACGCCGCGACCCCGACTGCTGCCGCCGGTCCGACGAGCGCGCCGCCAGTCGCGCCCAGCTCGAACGCTGCGCCAGGCTCGAACGCTGCGCCAGGCTCGAACGCTGCGCCAGGCTCGAACGCTGCGCCAAGTTCGAGCGCGGCGCCCGGCTTCAGCACTGCGCCTGGCTCGAACGCTGCGCCTGGCGCGAACGCTGCGTCTGGCGCGAACGCTGCGTCTGGCGCGAACGCTGCGTCTGGCGCGAACGCTGCGTCTGGCGCGAACGCTGCGTCTGGCGCGAACGCTGCGTCTGGCGCGAACGCTGCGTCTGGCGCGAACGCTGCGTC
>NZ_QGSZ01000178.1 GCF_003857055.1 Micromonospora inaquosa
GCGGTGAGCGGGCCGCTGTCGACCAGGGCCACCAGAACCGCGACGCCGCCGGAGAGCGCCGCACCGACGATCGGGATGAACGCGCCGAGGAAGACCAGCGCGGCCAGCGGGAAGGCGAACGGGGTGTTCAGCACCGCGATGAGCGGCACGGACACCAGCGCGCCGGTGATGCCGGCGAGCACGACGCCGGCGGCGATACCGATGATCACCGCGAGCGGGTGGAGGGCGACCGCCCGGCCCATGATCAGCGGCTGGAGGATGTGACCCTCCACCTGCTGCACGACGATCACCGCGCCCAGGATGATCAGCGCGGTGAGCGGGCCGCTGTCGACCAGGGCCACCAGAACCGCGACGCCGCCGGAGAGCGCCGCACCGACGATCGGGATGAACGCGCCGAGGAAGACCAGCGCGGCCAGCGGGAAGGCGAACGGGATGTCGAAGGCGACCAGGAAGATGCCGATGCCGACCGCGTCGATGAAGGCGACCAGCACCGTGGCGCGCACGTAGGCACCGAGCGTGTGCCAGGACGCGCGGCCGGCGTCGTCGACCTTCCACCGGGCGGCCACCGGCAGCAGCCGGACCAGGAAGCGCCAGATCCGGTTGCCGTCGCGCAGGAAGAAGAACGTCGCGAAGAGCACGAGCAGCGTGCCGGTCAGCACCTCCGCCAGCGTCGCGGCGGTGCTCAGCGCGCCGCTGGTGAACTTCGACGTGTTGCCGTTGATCCAGACCTGCGCCTCGTCGATGTAGCGGTCGAGTTGGGTGTCGGAGAGGTGCAGCGGGCCCGTCTTCAGCCAGTTCTGGATCTGCCGGACGCCCTCCGACGACTTCTGGCTCAGCTCCGGTACGCCCCGGATGAACTCGTTGACCACCAGCGTCAGCGTGCCGATCACCGCGACCAGGCCGCCGACCAGCACCACCGCCGTCGCCAGCGACCGGGGGAACCGGATCCGCAGCAGCCAGCCCACCGCCGGGGCCAGCAGCGCGGAGAGCAGCAGCGCGATGGCCAGCGGGATGATCACGATCTTGATCGTGCCGACGATCCGCAGCAGGGCCCAGGCCACCACGCCGATCACGATCAGCCGCCAACACCACGCGGCGGCGATGCGCAGCCCGTGCGGAACGTCGGCGTCGTCCCGACTGGAGGTGGAGCTGTGCAGGTCCGTCGGGGGTTCCGCGCCGTAGACCATGGCGTTCGAGGGCGCGGCCGGCCCCGGCACGCCCGGCGACGCCACCCGGGCGTCCGCCGACGCGTCGTCCAGCGCGTCACTCACTGCGCCCTCGTCGGCCCGCGCCGACTCCTGTCGTGACTGGTAGGCGCGGCGAAGCCGCCCGCGTACCCGCTCGAAGCGGCTCAAGCGCACCTCCTGGCAGAGAACCCGGCCCGCCCAGGGCGACAGGTCGGACAGCATACGTCCGTTCCCGACACCATAGGGGGGTTCCGCGACACAATGCCCCGACGACCTCCGGCGTAACCACCGGCGGGCCACCATCGGCCCACACGGTAGCGTCTGCGGCGTGACCGCCGACAACGATCTCGACGCCGGCCTGCCGATCCGCCTGCTGCACGACCGCGTGCTGGTACGGATGGAGGGCAGCGAGGGCGAACGCCGCTCCACCGCTGGCATCGTCATTCCGGCTACCGCCGCGGTCGGCAAGCGCCTCGCCTGGGCCACCGCCGTAGGGGTGGGGCCGAACGTCCGCGCCATCGTTTCCGGCGACCGGGTGCTCTTCGACCCGGACGACCGCTCCGAGGTCGAACTGCACGGCCGCGGTTACGTGCTCCTGCGGGAGCGGGACGTGCACGCTGTCGCCGCCGAGCGGATCGAGAACGACTCGACCGGCCTCTACCTCTGACGCACCTCCCCCGGCCACCAGGCACCGTCGCGCACCGTTTGCCCGGCCGCACGACGGGAAGCCATCCGGCGACCGTGGCCCTGGGGAGGGACGATGCCGGTATTCGTGAAGAAGCTGTTGACCTGGGGCAGTGTCGCGTTCCTGATCTACTTCATGGCCTTCCGGCCGGACGGCGCCGCGCAGATGTTCCGGGCCATCGGAGCCGCGTTGATCGCGATGTTCCAGGGCCTCGGTGACTTCCTCACCTCGCTGATGACCTGAACCGCTGCGCCGACCTGAACCGCTCGGCGCCGACCTGAGCTGGCGGCCGGGTGCCGTCAGCCGTCAGGGGTGCGTCGGCGGCCAGGGCGGCGCCGATCGCGGGCCGGGCCAGCCGGGCGCGGCGTACCCCAAGGGAGCCGGGGCGGGCGCCAGCACCACCGGGATCGGCACCACCGGCTCGTCCGGCGCGTCCACCGGACGCCGCGTACCGTCCGGGAACCGCAGCAGGTAGCGGCTGCCGTCCCAGACCCCCACCGGGGCCTGCGGGTCCCGACCGACGAAGAACGACCGGTACGCGCTGATCGCGTCCAGCAGTTCCCGCTCCTCGCGTGCGGTCCGCTCCTGGTCGGCGGGCTTGCGGTCCAGACCGCGCAGCGTCCCGTCGCGCAGCAGGGCCAGCCGGGTGGCGGCGGACTGGTAACCCCGCATCGCCCGCACCCCGGCGTCGCCGGCCACCCGGCGCGCCCAACTGCGGGCTGCGTGCCGCCTGCCGAGACTGCTCAGGGCGGCCACCTCGGGCGGGCTGAGCCAACCGGCGCGCACGTAGTCGGGCAGGACCCGCTCGGTGAGGCGCCCCTCCCAGGCGCGCAGCCACAGCGCCAGCCCCACGGTGCCGAAGAAGACCGGCACCATCAGGCCCAGGAAGCCGTACAGCATGATCATGGCCTCGCCGGTGGCCTGGGTCAGCGTGGGCAGCAGATTCCACGTGCCGTGCAGCATCATCGCCAGCAGCAGCCCGGCGATCGGGGCGAGCACCCGGATGCGCCGATCGGCCGTCCGGGAGGCGATACCCAGCCCCACACCGGTCATCGAGGTGAAAAGGGGATGGGCGAACCCGAACAGCAGAATCCGCAGGATGAAGATCGCGATGACCTGCTGGATGCCGGTGGCCGGGCCGTAGCGGTCGGCGCCGGACGCAAACCCCAACCCACCCAGGTAGAGGATGTTCTCCACCATCGCGAAGCCGACCGCGGAGAGCCCGCAGTAGACCAGGCCGTCGGTGATCCCGGACCACTCACGACGGCGGAACACCAGCAGCAGGATCGGGCCCAGCGCCTTTGTCAGCTCCTCGATGAACGGTGCCACCAGCACCCCGGTCAGCGCTGACGGAAGGCCCCAGTCGGCGAAACGGTTGGCCGCGAAGTCGTTCACGGTGAGTGAGGCGGCGGTGGAGACGAACGCCCCCCACGCGAAGCAGAAGATCAGATACTTCAGTGGCTCGGGTTCGTACCGGTCCAGCCAGAGGAAGCAGCCGACCAGCACCGGTACCGGCAGGATCGCGGCGACCACCCCGATCAGCAGGGCCTGCGCCCCGAGCGACTGGCCGAGCGTGAAGACCATGAACACCGCGCACGCCGCGATGAACAGCACCACCCCGGCCAGCACCAGAAACCGCCGCCAGCCCAGCCGACGCAGCGGCATCCGAGGCGTCCCGCCCACGGGCGGGACGGCGGGCGCAGGCGGGCTGGGGGGCGACGGCGGCAGCGGTGAACCGGGCGGGGTGTCGGCCATGCGGTCAGCGTAGCCATCCGCTGCCGGCTGGTTCGGTCGCATCGGTAGCCGCTATGCTGCCGGCAGGTCACGAGCGCCAGCGTCAAGCCCCGGTTTGCTGGCCGGCAACCCTCGTCGAGTTCGCGGTGGGGTGCCCCGGGTGATGACCGGGCCCAGCCCGATCGGTGTGCTGGGCAAGCGCGGACCCCGTCCCGATGTCGCACCCCGGGGTCCCTGACCCCGGAGGTTCCGGCGTGTCCGTCACTCTCGTTCCCGCGCTGCCCACCCTGCCGTCCGCGCCGTCCGCGCCACTCGACGTCCTCGGCGTGCCCGGTGAGATCAACCTGGACTACGCGGCCAGTGCGCCGTGCGCGCGGGCCGCCGCCGACGCGGTGGCCGAGCTGCTGCCCTGGTACGCGAGCGTGCATCGCGGAGCGGGAGCGCTGTCGCGGCGCTGCACCCTCGCGTACGAGCAGGCCCGGCAGACGGTCGGCGACTTCTTCGGCGTTCGCGCCGACGATCACGTGATCTTCACGCGCAACACGACGGACGCGCTCAACCTGCTGGCGCGAGCCGTGCCGGCCGGTACGACGGTCGTCACGTTCGCCTCCGAGCACCACGCCAACCTGCTGCCCTGGCCGCGCGGATCGGTGCGACTGCCGGTGCCCAGCGACCCCGACGGGGCGGTACGCGACCTCGCCGCCGCCCTCGCCGAGCTGCGTCGGGGCAGCAGCCCGGCACTGCCGGTGCTGGTCGCGGTGACCGGTGCGAGCAACGTGACCGGTGAGCGGTGGCCGGTCGCCGAACTGGCGCGGGTGGCCCACCGGCACGGTGCCCGGATCGTGCTCGACGCCGCGCAACTCGCCCCGCACGCCCCGGTCGACCTGCGCACGCTCGACGTGGACTACCTGGCCGTGTCCGGTCACAAGCTGTACGCGCCGTTCGGCGCGGGCGTGCTGATCGGCCGAGCCGACTGGCTGGACGCCGCCCCGCCGTACCTGGCCGGCGGTGGAGCCACCAGCCACGTCGGGCCGGCCACCCACGACGTGACCTGGGCGACCGGTCCGGCCCGACACGAGGGTGGCACCCCGAACCTGCTCGGCGCGGTGGCGCTGGCGGCGGTGTGCGCGGCCCTCGACGACGCCGACCAGACCGCGCTGGCCGCCCACGAGCAGGCCCTACTGGCCCGGCTGAGGACCGGCCTCGCCGCCCTGCCGCACGTCGTCGAGCTGCGCACCTTCGGCCCGAACGCGCCCCGGGTCGGCATCGTCTCGTTCGTGGTCGCCGGATGGGACTCCACCGAGGTGGCCACGAGGCTGGCCGCCGAGCACCACATCGGCGTACGGGACGGGTTGTTCTGTGCCCACCCGCTGGCCCGGCGGCTGCTCAGCGAGGCGGCGGGGCGTACCGGCCGGCGGGATCTGCCGCCCACCGCGCTGCGCGCCAGCATCGGGCTGGGCAGCACGGCCGCCCAGGTGGACCGGCTGCTCGCCGCGCTGGCCGAGCTGGGCTGAGGCCGGCCGGCGGTGGCCCGCGCTCAGCCGACCGGCGGGGCGGTGGGTGGCTTCGGTGCCTCGCCGGGTTCGGCGGGCTCACCGACCGGGCGTTCCTGCTCGCCGAAGGCGGTGCGGATCCACCGGTTCGCCTCCTCCTGCTCGATTCCGGAGGCGACCAGCAGATCACTCGCGGTGGTGCGGATCTGGGCGATCACCACGCTGCCGGAGAAGCCGACCCCGTCGCCGTACCCCCGACCGGCCTCGCTGACCGCCCGCAGCGACCGTTCCCGGGCCTTCTCCGGCTCCTCGCCGGCGGCGAACTCGTGCTTGAGCAGCCGGACCGACTCGGCGAGGTGGCCGATCGCGTCCGGCATCGGATCGGGCACCGGTTCCTCGTCCTCGATAAGGGTGACGGACCGGCGGATCAGCGTGCCGCTGTTGCGCATCGCCCGGTCGATCGGGTCGGCCGCCTCCGCGTAGTGGATCAGCTCGCTGCGGCGGTGCCAGCGGGCCGGAGAGAGGGTGGCCGTCTCCTTTGCGCCCTCGATCGCCTCGGAAAGGTTGGCCAACTCCTCCTTGTTGTTGCGCAAACGGTCCAGTGCGGCCTGGATGCTGGCGCGGTCCCGGTTGCGCAGCCCGTCGGCGGTGGCGTCGAGCTGGGCGGCGAGCAGGTCCAGGGCGGGCCGGGCCGCCCGGTTGATCACTCGGAGTGGGTTCAGTGGCAGCAGCACCGCCGTCACCAGCAGCGCGACCCCACCGCCGAGGAACGCGTCGACGAAGCGAGGGATCTCCAGGTTCTGGGTGGACGGGCTGAGCGTGACGATCAGCACCGCCGTGGCCGCCGCCTGGATGACGATCGCCACGCTCGCCCCCGCGAAGATCGTGAACAGGATCGCCACCGTGACCACCAGCCCGAGCTGCCATGCCCCGGTGCCGAGCAGGTAGATCAGGAAGTCGCCGATCGCCACCCCGATGCCGACCCCGGCGATCAGCTCCACGGTCCGGCGGAACCGCTGGCCGACCGAGGCGGCCAGGGTGCCGACCGCGGAGATCGGCGCGAAGACCGGTTGCGGGTTGCCGAGCAACTTGTGCGAGATCAGGTACGCGATCCCCGCAGCCAGCCCGGCCTGCACCGCGAGCCCACCGGCCATCCGTACCCGGTGCAGCCGGTCGTGCAGGGTGGCCCGACCGCGATGGCGCAGCTCTTGGGTGGCTTCGGCGATCCGCGCGCCGTCGATGTCCACCAGCCCTGCACGCAGCGCGGTACGTCGCATCATCCGAGGTCGCTTGTCCCGGGCCACGGCCATGGGCGCGACTACCCGTGGTGGGCTCGCTGAATCCTTCCGTCCCGCGTGTCGCGGTCGGATGCGGCAGACTCGGGCGGTGGTTGATCTGCTGGACCGGTGGCGGGCGGCGACCCGGGATGCCGGCGCGAGGCCCGATCCGGATACGACCCGGGCCGGGGAGATGGTGATCGCCCGGTGGCGGGAACCGCACCGGCACTATCACACCCTGGCCCATTTGACGGTGGTGCTCGATCTGGTCGACCAGCACGCCGACCTGGCCGGTCGGGCCGACGTGGTCCGCCTGGCGGCCTGGTTCCACGACGCGGTCTACGACCCCCGGGCCGCTGGCGACGCCAACGAACGGGACAGCGCGGCCCTGGCCGGGAGCGTGCTCACCGGGCTCGGGGTGCCGACGTCCACGGTGACCGAGGTACGCCGGCTGGTGCTGCTCACCGCCGGGCACTCGGTGGCGGAGGACGACCGGGACGGCGCGCTGCTCTGCGATGCGGACCTGGCCGTGCTGGCGGCGCCGCCGGCCCACTACGAGCGGTACGCGGCGGCGATCCGCCAGGAGTACGCCCATGTGCCGGAACCGGCCTTCCGGGCTGGGCGGGCCGCGGTGTTGACCGGCCTGCTGGCGCTGCCCGCGCTGTTCCGGCTGCCGCCGCTGGCGACCCGGTGGGAAGAGCCCGCCCGGTACAACGTGCGCCGCGAACTGGCCGCGCTCAGCGGAGAGCCGAAGAACGCGGGCTGACCAGGTGCTTCGGGCGACGCAGGCCGGCGGTGTGGAGCAACTGGACCAGCTCCCGGCTCGGCACCACCTGTGCGCCAAGCCACACCGCCGCCTCGAACCGGTCGGCCGGAAGGTCGTAGTGGTCTCGGTCGAATCCGCGCCGGGGTGCGCCGAGCGTCTCGGCGAAGGCGTGCAGTTCGGCGTACGAGAGGTCACTGATCAGGTGCGACCAGAGTCGACCGCGCCACGGCCAGGCCGGCCGGTCCAGGTAGAGCATGACGCACAAGCTATCCCGCCGAGTCGATCATGTTGATGATCGCCGGTCGGCGACCTAACCTCGGCTGCATGGCCCCCACCGCCGCGCTCCTCGACGACCTGCGCGCCGCGCTGGGTGCCGACGCCGTGCTCACCGACCCGGACCTGCTGCGGATGCACCAGCGCGACGAGGCCGACCTGTGTGCCGCCGGCATCCCGTTGGTGGTGACCCGCCCGCGCAACACCGAGCAGGTGGTCGCCGTGGTCCAGGCCGCGGCACGGCACGGCGTACCGGTGGTGCCGCAGGGCGCGCGGACCGGGCTGGCCGGCGCGGCGAACGCGGTGGACGGCGCGGTGGTGCTCAGCACCGTCGCGATGAACGAGATCCGGGAGATCGATTCGGTGAGCCGGATCGCGGTGGTCCAACCGGGGGTGGTCAACGCGGCGCTGGCCGGGGCGGTGGCCAAACAGGGCCTCTGGTACCCGCCGGACCCCGGCTCCTGGGAGTCCTCCACGATCGGCGGCAACGTGGCCACCAACGCCGGCGGCATGTGCTGTGTCAAGTACGGCGTGACCACCGAGTACGTGCTCGGCCTGGAGGTGGTGCTCGCCTCCGGCGAGGTGCTGCGCACCGGGCGGCGTACGGCCAAGGGAGTGGCCGGCTACGACCTGACCCGGCTGTTCGTCGGCTCGGAGGGCACCCTCGGCGTGATCACCGAGGTGACCGTGGCGCTGCGCCCCGCCCCGGCTGACTCGCTGACCCTGGTGGCGGTCTTCGGATCCATCTCAGCGGCCGGCGCGGCGGTGGCCGAGATCGCGGCTCGCGGGCTCACCCCCAGCCTGCTGGAGTTGCTGGACCAGACCCACCTACGGGCGATCGAGGCGTACCAGCCGATGGGGTTGCGGACCGACGCGCAGGCCCTGCTGCTGGCCGCCGCCGACACCGGCACCCGGGCGGCGGAAGACCTGGCCGTGCTGGCTGAGGTGTGCGAGGCCGTCGGTGCCGACGAGGTGTACGCGGCCACCGACGCGGTGGAGGCGGCGGCGCTGCTCCAGGCTCGCCGGTTGGCCCACCCGGCGATGGAGAAGTTCGCGGCCGACGCCTACCCGGGCGGTAACGGCGGCCTGGTGATCGACGATGTGGCGGTGCCGCGCGGCGCACTCGCCGCGCTCCTGGACGGGGTCGCCCGGGTCGCGGCCGAGTGCGAGGTGCCGATCGGCGTGGTGGGGCACGCCGGGGACGGCAACATGCATCCGAACATCGTGGTCGACCGGGCCGACGCGGCGAGCGTGGCGCGCGGCCGACGGGCCTTCGACGAGATCATGCGGCTCGGCCTGGATCTGGGCGGCACGTGCACCGGCGAGCACGGGGTGGGGCTGCTCAAGCGGGACTGGCTGGCCCGGGAGATCGGGCCGGTCGGCGTCCGGGTGCATCAGGCGATCAAGTCGGCGCTCGACCCGGCCGGCCTGCTCAACCCGGGCAAGGTGCTCTGACCGGCTGCGGTCAACCCTTGACCTCGGCAGGGGTCGCCTGGGTCAGCAGCAGGAGGATCTCCCCGGCGACGGGCGTGAGCTCCTCACCCGGGCAGTCCTGTGAGGTGATCAGCCCGGTCGAGGTGATGAGGCTGGACGTCAGCGCGTCGATGCAGGTGGTGCGGTACCGGCGGGCCTGATCGGTCTCGTCGGCCAGCGCCGGGTTGGCGAGCAGCACCTGGAGCCGTTCGGTCAGTTCGGGTGCGAGGGTGCCCCGGGAGGTCACACCGTCGCCGGCGCAGTCGACGCATTGCCACGCGCCGTTGCGCTCGACGCTCAGCGTGCGCATCGGCCCGTCCTCGCCGAGCCGCTGGAGCAGGCTGACCTGACCGGCGGCGACCGTGGTGGGGATCTCCAGCTGCGTTCCGCCACCCGCTGTGCCGGCGGTCGGTTGCGCCACCGGGTCGCTCGGCTTGTCCTGGTCGAAGAGCGAGCACCCGGTCAGGGTGGCGGCGAGCGCGACGGCGAGCAGGGATACGAGCAGACGAGGGCGCGCGCGGGGTTGCACGCGCGGAAACCTACCCCACCGTAGGTAGCGTCCGAAACCACCATCCGGGCTGGTATCGATAGTTACCCATTGGTAACGTCGCAATTCGTCACCTAGCGGACGGGCGCAGCTCCGCCTGATCGTCGTCGCCACCCCGGTCAGCCGCGTAACCCCGGACGTCCGGAGCACCCAGCCGGGCAGCGTCCGCCGCCGCGTCGTCCGGCATCAACTGGGACTGCCGCTCCGCCTCCACCCGGGCGCGGTAGTGCTCGACCTCGCGCGCCCGGGTGGCCGCATCCCACCCGAGCACCGCCCCCATCAGCTCGGCGGTGTGCTCCGCCGACTCCAGCCCCCGGTGGCTGGTCTCGAACGAGATCCGGGTCCGCCGGGTCAGCACGTCCTCCAGGTGCAGCGCACCCTCGGCCCGCGCCGCGTAGGCGACCTCCGCCGCCAGGTACTCCGGAGCACCGGCCAGCGGCGACGCCAGCAGTGGATCGGCGTCCACCAGCGCCAGCAGGTCCAGGGTGAGGGTGCCGTACCGCTCCAGCAGGTGCTCCACCACGCCCACCGGCACGCCGTGCCGGCGAGCCAGGTCGGCCCGGTCCCGCCACATCGCCGGGTACCCGTCGGCGCCGAGCAGCGGCAGGTCGGCGGTGCGCGACTGGCGGGCCCCACCGAGCCGGCGAGCGGCCCGGTCGACCACGTCGGACGCCATCACCCGGTACGTCGTGTACTTGCCGCCGGCGACCAGCAGCAGCCCGAGCATCGGCTCGAAGACCGCGTGCTCACGGGAGAGCTTCGAGGTCGAGTCGGCCTCGCCGGCCAGCAGCGGCCGCAGCCCGGCGTACACCCCCTCGATGTCGGCGGTGGTCAGCGGCCGGTCCAGCACGGTGTTGACCTGCTGGAGGAGGTAGTCGATGTCACGGGCCGAGGCGGCCGGGTGGGAGCGGTCCAACCGCCAGTCGGTGTCCGTCGTGCCAATGATCCAGTGCCCGCCCCACGGGATGACGAAGAGCACCGAACTCGCGGTACGCAGGATGAGCCCCGTCTCGCCGGTGATCGCCGAGCGGGGCACCACCAGGTGCACCCCCTTGGAGGCGCGCACCCGGACGCCGGGCCGCAGGCCCACGTCGTTGAGCATCCGCGACATGTCGTCGCTCCACACCCCGGTGGCGGCGATGACGGTACGGGCCTGCACCTCGAACTCCGCGTCCGGCGAGCCGGGCGAAGCTTCCAGGTCCCGGACGCGGACCCCGGTCACCTCGCGCGCCTGCCGGATCAGCCCGACGGCGCGGGCGCTGCTCACGACCGTGGCCCCGAGGCTGGCCGCGGTGCGGGCCAGGGTGACCACCAGCCGGGCGTCGTCGACCTGCCCGTCGTAATAGCGGATGGCCCCGGCCAGCGCGTCGGCCCGCAGACTGGGGAAGATCCGCCGGGCACCCTCCCGGGTCAGGTGACGGTGCAGCGGCATGCCCCGGCCACCGCCGAAGACCCCCGCGAAGGCGTCGTAGGCGGCCACCCCGGCGCCGTAGTACGAACGGCGGAAGACCCGCGCCGGCAGGTCCCGCAGGCCCCGCCCGGCCGGCAGCGGCACCATGATCGGCACCGGGCGTACCAGGTGCGGCGCCAGCCGGGTGGCCAACAGGCCCCGCTCGGTGAGCGCCTCGTGGACCAGGTGGAACTCCAACTGCTCCAGGTAGCGCAGGCCACCGTGGATGAGTTTGCTGGACCGGCTGGAGGTGCCCGCCGCGAGGTCACGGGCCTCGACCAGCGCCACCTTCAGGCCGCGGGACGCCGCGTCCAGGGCGGCACCGGCGCCGGTCACCCCACCACCGATGACCAGCACGTCGAAGCGCTCGGCACGCAGTCGACGCAGGTCGGACGCACGGCGGACCGGTGAGAGCTGGCCGGCGACGGATCGGGAGATATTGGGGTCGCGCACCCGTCCACCGTAACCGCCGTGCCACCGTGTCGACATTTCGCCGCCCGCCCCGGGAGGACCTTCACATCTCGCTACCACCACCTCGGGGCGGATCGCGCCCGTCGATCAGCTCGGGGCGGACCCCGGTGGGGGTCGTCGGCTGGTTGCTCTTTCGGTCGAGCCGTGGGCCGGCAGTCGGGTCGAAAGTCGTCGTCGTGGTCGTAAGGTTCTCGGATGCAAGGTCAGCCCCCGCACCACGTAGTCAGCGCTCGAACGTCCCCCTGGCCGGCGGTCGCGGCCGTACTGGTCGGCTGCTGGACTGTCGCGGTCACCGTGGGCACCCAGACCGGTGGCTGGCTCACCGATCAGGTGCTGCTGGGCTTCGGGCGGGACCGACTCGGCTGGCTCTGGCCGGTGCTCGGCCTGGCCACCGTCGTGCTGGTCGGCACGCCCGCCGCGCTGCTGGCCGTGCTACCCCGGTCGGCCGCGGTCCGGGCCACCGGGCGAGCCTGGCTGATCGGGGCACTCGCCCTCGGGGCGCTCACCCTGCTGCGGGTCGTGCCGCCAGTGCATCACGAGGCGTACCTCGCCGGGCTGGCCGGCGTGGCGCTGCTCAGCGCGCTCGCCGTGCGCCGCTCGTCGGGTTCGAATGTCGGCACCCCGCCCGACGCCACCGCGTCGACGGCCGCCGACGGCAGCGGTGGTGGTGCGGCAGTGAGCGGTGACGCCGCCCGAGCCGAGGCCGTCGGAGGCCCGGGGTCGAGCGCCGACGCCGCTTCGAGGGCTGGCGAGGGCCCGCAGCCGGTCGGACGGCGGGTGCGCCGGCCCGGCCCGGTGCCGTTGCTCGCGGTCGCCGCCGGGTTGGCGCTGTTGCTGCCGTGGGCCTGGTTGGGCGCGCTCGGCGGCCTCCTGGAGACCGCACTGGCGCTGCTGGCGGCGGCCGCGCTGGGGGTGCTGGCCGCGACTCTGCTGGATGCCCCCTTCTGGTCGGCGTTCGCGGTTGGTCGACCGCCCCGGCCGGCTCGGCTGGTGCTGGTCGGCGGCCTGGTCGCCGGGGTGGCGCTGCTGCTGCTTGCGGCCGGGTCCGGCCAGTCCGGCGCGCAGCTACCCGCGCTGCTGACAGTGCCGCCGGTGGGTTTCGCGCTGGCCGCGCTCTGGGCGGCGGCCTGGCGACCCACCGCCGACCCGGCCGAGGCCAGGCGTGCGGGCCGAACGGCGAGCGGTTGGCTCGTGGGCCTGGCCGCGCTCGGCCCGTTTGCCTTCACCGACCCGGAAGAGATCACCCTGTTGCTGGTCGGCACCCGGGACGTCCCGTTCTGGGTGGCGGCCGCCGCCGGCGTCGGGCTCGCCGTCGCGGTCCTGGTCGCCATCGGGTACGCGGTGCTGCTCGCCCGCCCGACGGCACGCACCCCGGACAGGCGGGTCGCCGCGGTGGCGGCCGTGGTGCTGCTGGTGGCGTTCGGCGTGGTCGACCTCGGCCCCGGCCAGCCGGGCCTGTACGGCGAACGACTGTTCGTGGTGCTGCGCGCGCAGGCCGACCTGAGCGATCTTCCGGCCGGCGCGCCGGGTCAGGCCGGGCGGGACACCCGCGCGACGGAGGTCTACCGGCGGCTCGTCCGGACAGCCGAGCAGAGCCAGGGCGACCTGCTGCGCGGGTTGAATCGCCTTCGACTCGACCCGGTGTCGTACTACCTGGTCAACGCGGTCGAGGTGGACGGCGGCCCGGCGGTGCGAGCCTGGCTCGCCGGCCGACCGGAGGTGGCCCGGGTGCTGGTCAGCCAGCGCCTACGCCCGCTGCCGGCCCCGGCCGGGCAGAGCCGGGGCAGCGCGCCCAAGCCCACCGGCCCGGAGTGGAACATTCGCCAGATCGGGGCCGACCGGGTGTGGTCCCAACTGCGGGTCACCGGCGCGGGCATCGTGGTCGGCAGCTCCGACTCGGGGGTGGACGGCACCCATCCGGCGCTACGAGCCGGGTTCCGTGGTGGAGACGACTCGTGGTACGACCCGTGGGATGACACCCGGAGCCCGACCGACCAGGGCGGGCACGGCACCCACACGGTGGGCAGCGCGGTCGGGCGGGACGGCATCGGAGTGGCACCGGACGCGAAGTGGGTGGGCTGCGTCAACCTGGACCGCAACCTCGGCAGCCCCGGGCACTACCTGGACTGCCTCCAGTTCATGTTGGCGCCCTTTCCGACCGGCGGCGACCCGTTCACCGACGGCCGTCCGGAGCGCGCCCCGCAGGTGCTGACCAACTCGTGGGGCTGCCCACCCATCGAGGGTTGCGACCAGCGGGTCCTGCGACCGGCCACCGCCGCACTGGACGCCGCCGGCATCTTCGTGGTGGCCGCGGCCGGCAACACCGGCCCGTGGTGCGGTTCGATCGACGACCCGCCAGCCCCGTACACGGACGTGCTGACCGTCGGCGCGGTGGACGCCCAGCGGCGGGTCGCGGAGTTCTCCTCGCGCGGGCCGGTGCCGGGCGGCTCGGGCAAGCCGGACGTACTGGCACCGGGGGTGGGGGTGGTGTCGGCCATGCCGGGCGGCACGTACGCCGCGCTGGACGGCACGTCGATGGCGACCCCACAGGTGGCCGGGGTGGTCGCGCTGATGTGGTCGGCGAACCCGGCGCTGGTCGGCGACGTGAACCGGACCCGGCAGATCCTTCGGGACACCGCCACGGCGGCGACGCCCACCTATCGCTCCGACAGCCCCTCCGACGCCTGCGGTGGCCCGTCGAACGTGACCGGCGCCGGCCAGGTCGACGCGTACGCCGCGGTTCGCGCCGCCCAGCAGTAGTCGACGCCTCACGGGCGGGGGTGCGATCCGACAACGGGTGATCTATGGTCGGCGACCATGGACGCCGAGATCACCGTCACCGAGCTGACCGCCGACCTGGTCCCCAGCGTCGTCCAGCTCTGCCAGCAGGCTCTCGACCTACCCGAGGACGCCGCCGAGGCGGCTTCCATCGTGGACGTGCTCTGGCCCCGGGCCGCCGACCGGCCGGTGGTCGGGCTCGGCGCGTACCGGGGTGCGGACCTGGTCGGGGCGTTGATCTGCTCGATGTCGTCGGCCGAGCCGGGGATCGGGCACGTGGACCTGGTCGCGGTCCTGCCTGATCAGCGGCGTCAGGGCGTCGGCCGGGCACTGCTCCGGCGGGCCGAGCGGGTGCTCGCCGAGCGCGGGGCGACCGAGGTGCTGCTGGCCGGAAATCCGCCGTACTACGCGTGGCCGGGCATCGACGTCCGCTACACGCCGGCGGTCTGCGCCGCCCTCGCGATCGGTTACCAGCAGGACCGGACCGCCTGGAACATGACCGCGGACCTGTCGTACGACGGGTCGCCGGCACTGCGGTCCACCGAGGCGGGCGAGCGGCGGCTGGCCGGCCAGGGCGTCACCGTACGCCGGGCGGAGCCGGCGGACCTGCCGGCGTTGACGGCGTTCGCCCGGTCCACCTTCGGCGGTACGTGGGATGGCGAGTTGGCCGGGTCGGTCGGGCGTGCCGACGCCGGTTGCCACCTGGCGGAGCGGGACGGCGAGGTGCTCGGCTTCGCCGCGTACGGGTCGTCCCGGCCGAGTTGGTTCGGGCCGATGGGCACCGCGCCGGCCGCGGAGGGGTCGGGTATCGGCGGGGTGCTGTTGCGGCGTTGTCTGCGCGACCAGCGGGCGGCGGGGCTGGACCGGGCCGAGATTGGCTGGGTGGGGCCGGTGCCGTTCTATTCGGGCAGCGCGGGTGCGCGGATCGAGCGGGTCTTTTTCCTGTACCGGCGAGTGCTACCGACCACCTAACCGGGGCAAACAGGACGTAGATCCATTCGCCCGCATCGGCCATCGACGCCCCCTACCGTTTCGGTAGAGGAGGCAGCCATGACCACGGATGACAACCAGACCGAGGACGGCCCGCCGATCACCTGGAAACCGGTGGGTGAACTCCCCGGCCAACTGCCGTTCGACCGGCTCGACTACGGCGACGCCGAGCAACTGGCCGAGATGACCACCGACGGCGAGTCGTCGGTGACCGAGGAGCCGCAGGAGATGGTGGACGCGCCGATCCAACTGCTTCCGCCGTACAACCGGGCACAGAAACGGCGCAACCAGCGCCCCCTACCGACCTGACGACGAACGGGGCGGACCGCGTCAGCGGCCCGCCCCGTTCGGTGTCGGAACTGGACTCAGAAGTCCATTTCCCCGCCACCCGGGCCAGCCGGGGCAGCCGGGGTCTTCTCCGGCTTGTCCGCGACAACAGCCTCGGTGGTGAGGAAGAGCGCCGCGATGGAAGCGGCGTTCTGCAGCGCCGAGCGCGTCACCTTGGCCGGGTCGATGATGCCCGCGGCCAGCAGGTCGACGTACTCGCCGTTGGCGGCGTTGAGACCGTGACCCGCTTCGAGGTTACGGACCTTCTCCACCACGACGCCGCCCTCAAGGCCGGCGTTGACGGCGATCTGCCGCAGCGGGGCGTCCAGCGCGACCTTGACGATGTTCGCACCGGTCGCCTCGTCGCCGACCAGGTCGAGCTTGTCGAAGGCGGTCTTGCCGGCCTGCACCAGCGCGACGCCACCACCCGGGACGATGCCCTCCTCGACGGCGGCCTTCGCGTTGCGAACGGCGTCCTCGATGCGGTGCTTGCGCTCCTTGAGCTCGACCTCGGTGGCCGCGCCGACCTTGATCACCGCAACGCCGCCGGCCAGCTTGGCCAGCCGCTCCTGCAGCTTCTCCCGGTCGTAGTCGGAGTCGCTCTTGTCAATCTCGGCCCGGATCTGGTTGACCCGGCCCTGGATCTGCTCGGCGTCACCGGCACCGTCGACGATGGTGGTCTCGTCCTTGGTCACCACGACCTTGCGGGCGCGGCCCAGCATGTCAACGCTGGCGGCATCGAGCTTGAGGCCGACCTCCTCGCTGATGACCTGGCCACCGGCGAGGATGGCGATGTCGGTCAGCATGGCCTTGCGGCGGTCACCGAAGCCCGGCGCCTTGACGGCGACCGACTTGAAGGTGCCACGGACCTTGTTGACCACCAGGGTGGCGAGGGCCTCGCCCTCCAGGTCCTCGGCGATGATCAGCAGCGGCTTGCCCGACTGCATGACCTTCTCCAGGATCGGGAGCAGGTCCTTCACCGACGAGATCTTGCTGTTGGCGATCAGGATGTACGGGTCGTCGAAGACGGCCTCCATACGCTCCGGGTCGGTCATGAAGTAGGCCGAGATGTAGCCCTTGTCGAAGCGCATACCCTCGGTGAGCTCCAGCTCCAGCCCGAAGGTGTTGCTCTCCTCGACGGTGATGACGCCTTCCTTGCCGACCTTGTCCATCGCCTCGGCGATGATCTCGCCGACGGTGCTGTCGCCAGCGGAGATGGAGGCGGTGGAGGCGATCTGCTCCTTGGTCTCGACGTCCTTGGCGAGCTTGGACAGCTCCTCCGAGACGCTCGCGACCGCAGCCTCGATGCCCCGCTTCAGGGCCATCGGGTTGGCGCCAGCGGCCACGTTGCGCAGGCCCTCGCGAACCAGGGCCTGGGCCAGGACGGTCGCCGTCGTCGTGCCGTCACCGGCAACGTCGTCGGTCTTCTTGGCGACCTCCTTGACCAGCTCAGCGCCGATCTTCTCGTACGGGTCCTCGAGCTCGATCTCCTTGGCGATGCTCACACCATCGTTGGTGATGGTGGGGGCACCCCACTTCTTCTCGAGCACGACGTTGCGGCCCTTGGGGCCGAGGGTCACCTTTACGGCGTCGGCGAGCTGGTTCATGCCCCGCTCGAGGCCGCGGCGCGCCTCTTCGTCGAACGCGATCATCTTGGCCATACGGCGTTGTCCTCCTGGACACTCACGGGCCACCCGAGATGTGTGCCCCGGATGGGCCGCCTGGTGTACGCACCTTGGGACGTCGCCACCTGGCGACGACGACGTCCTTCGGCCGGGCCGGATAGCCCGCGACGACCGGCCATGTGTCACCCCGGCGTCTCCACGCCGGTGCAACCTGGCCCCACCGTCCCGACCATTGGCACTCACGGTATGCGAGTGCCAATGACTTGTTTAGCACTCTCCCCTGCCGAGTGCAAGCACGATGCCGCCGCTCAGCCGAGTTCCGCAGCCAGTCCAGCGGTGTTCACCGGCGCCTCATGGGCCCGCTGCTCGGCGTACGTCACCAGCAGACCGATCAACTGGGCCAGGTGGGCCGGCAGGGTCAGCACGGAGGTGACCCCGATCACCACCACCGCACCGGCGGCGGTGCCCGCCGAGGTGAACGGATCCGTTCCGAACGCGGAGGTGCCCACCCCTTCCAGGGCGCCGGGGATCATGGTGCCGACGATCACCGCCAGGACCACCAGGGCGACCCGGCCGAGCAGCAGGCCCAGCCGGTCGTGGAACATCCGGAACGCTCGGCCCAGTGGATTGTGGCGCTCGAAGAGGTAGACCGGTCCGGCCATGCTCAGCGCGAAGGCCAGGTAGATGCCCGGCAGCACGCAGAAGCAGAGGCCAACGCCGATCAGCAGACTGATCAGCAGGGTCCAGCCCCACAGCCCGAGTGCCCGACGCAGGCCGTAGCGCAGCGCCGACTCCAGGCTGACCGGCTGACCGGCAGCCTGTTGGGTGATCACCCTGGTGCCGGCGGCCCAGCCGACGGCCTGCACCAACCCGACCAGCAGGCTGCCGCCGACCAGCACGACCAGCAGGCTCAGCAGATCGACGGCGAAGTTGTCCGGCAGCGCCGGGCTCGGATTCGACTCGGCCTGGGCGGCCCACTTCGCCGACGGGTCCAGCCCGAGGGAGATCACCGAGAGCACCGCCGCCGGCAGCACCTGGGTGAGCAACATGATCGGCACCA
Source organism: Micromonospora inaquosa (assembly GCF_003857055.1). Classification (GTDB taxonomy): domain Bacteria; phylum Actinomycetota; class Actinomycetes; order Mycobacteriales; family Micromonosporaceae; genus Micromonospora; species Micromonospora inaquosa. The sequence goes on from NZ_QGSZ01000178.1 coordinate 18,137, forward strand.
ACTGCCGCCAGCCCCGGCGCAACGCTCCCCCGCACCTGTTGAACCAGCCACCGAGGCCGGCGCCGGGCGGCGTGACCAGGGCGTCGTTCGGGTCGAACCCGTAGCCCGGCGGATACCAGCCGGGCGGCGGCCCCGGATACCACGGCTGGCCGCCGTAGGGGCCCGGCCCGGGCGGGTAGCCCCCGGTGGGCGGGAACGCCCAGCCCTGTGGCGGCGGGGCAGCACCCCAGACACCCTGGGTGGGATCCCCACCGGGCGGCGGGCCAGCCGAGGACGGGTCCGACCCCCAGCCGTGCTGCGGGCCAGCCGGGCCCGGCTCCCAACCGGGCTGCGGACCGGAGTGGCCGGGGCTGCCGGCGGGCGAGGACGGGTCCGGCTCCCCCGACCCGGAGGACGGAGTGGGCGGGGGCGGCAGGTCGGTCATGAACGCTCCTCAGCATCGGCTGGAACGGTTCACGATCTTCCCGGCTGCACGCCCCTGCCGCAGCCCCGACTCACCGGGGCCGATCGGCCCGAAAGCTCAGCCGGTGACGCGTACGTGCTCGGCCTGCGGGCCCTTCTGACCCTGGGAGATCTCGAACTCGACCCGCTGGCCGTCGTCCAGCGCCTTGTAACCGTCCATCTCGATCGCGGAGAAGTGGACGAACACGTCCTGACCGCCGTCGACGGCAATGAAGCCATAGCCCTTTTCGGCGTTGAACCACTTCACGGTGCCCTGTGCCACGGTGCACTTCCCTTACTCAGCACGGCCTTGCCTGACCCGGCGCACGGCGCAGCCGGGCGCCCCGGACCACCGACTCAGCGATCGATGACCGCCATTGAATCAGTGACCGAAATCGCACGCTACACGAGGTGTGACGGCCGCGCACGGCCACAAACCGGACACCCTGCGGGGCGTCCATCTCCTGTGGTAGGCATGCGGACATGACCACCGACATGGGCTCAGCGGCCCTGCGGCTCGCGGAGATCCGCCGGGTCCGGCCGGAGGACGCCGCCCGGATGCGGGCGCTGCGCCTGGAGATGCTGGCCGACGCGCCGTTGGCCTTCCTGGAGACCCTGGCGGACGCGGCGGCCCGGCCGCACAACGAGTTCGCCGCCCGGGTCGCCTACACCTCAGCCGGTTCCAGTAACGCCCAGTTCATCGCCGACCCGGGTAGCCGGCTGGTCGGGCACGCCGGCGGGACCACCGCCCCGAACGAACCCGGGCTGACAGTGATCTACGCCGTGTACGTCACGCCGCGCTGGCGCGGCGGCGGGCTGCTCGGCGAGCTGATCGACGGGGTGGCCGCCTGGTCGCGCGCCTGTGGCCGACCGGAGCTGCTGCTGGAGGTGGTGGTCGGCAACGACCGCGCCTACCGCGCCTACCAGCGCCTGGGCTTCAAGGACACCGGCGTACGCGTCCCCCACCCCACCGTCCCCGCCCTCACCGAGCTGCAAATGCGCAAAACCGCCTAAACCCAAGAACTCATCCCAAGGCAGAACGAACCCCGGTGATGTCCCAAGGCCGGACGCGTCAGCGACAACAGTGTCCACGTCAGGGTTTCCGGGGCAGCCCGACCCGCGCAGGGATCAAGCCTGACCGCCCGGAGCGGGTCGGGCTGCCCCGGAAACCCCAACCGCAACCGCTACACGTGCCGCCGAGACTGCACGATCCGGAACCGGTTCGCCACGTAAGCCCCGTCCGTCAGCGCCGAGTTGGCCGCCGCGTTGGCTCCACTGCCGTGGAAGTCGGAGAACGCCGCCGACTGGTTGACGAAGACACCGCCGGTGAGGTTGCAGGACAGGTGCACCCCGACCTCGACCGCCACCGCCTCGGCCGCGTCCAGCACCGCCTCTTCGGTGGAGTAGACCCCGGCGGTGAGCGCGCCCTTCTCGCCGACCGTCCGACGCAGCAGCTCCAGGCTGTGCGCTGTGGAGTCGGTCGCGATGGCGAACGAGATCGGCCCGAACCACTCCCGGCCGTACGTCTCCGCGTCGTCCGCGCCCAACTTCACGATCGTCGGGGTACGCACCACCGCGTCGGCGTACGACGGGTGGGCCACGGCGCGCGACTCCAGCACCGGCTCGCCGACCTTGGTCACCTCGGCCAGCCGCTCCAGCACCCCGTCGTTGACGATGGCGCCGGTCAGCTCCACGCCTCGGGCCGGGTCGGCGGTGAGCTTGCCGACCGCGGCGGCGATCCCGCCGGCCACCTCGTCGAAGCTCTTGTGCCCCTGGTCGGTTTCGATGCCGCCGGCCGGGATGAGGATGTTCTGCGAGGTGGTGCACATCTGCCCGCTGTAGAGGGTCAGCGTGAAACCGAGGTTGCGGCACATGCCGGCGAAGTCGTCGGTGGAGTCGATGACGACGGTGTTCAGCCCGGCCTTCTCCGTGTAGACCGATGCCTGCCGGGCGTGCGTCTCCAGCCAGTCGCCGTACTCGGTGGAGCCGGTGAAGTCGACGATCTTCACAGAGCGGTGCAGCGCCAGGTCGCTGGCGAGCTTCTCACCGGGCGCCTCCGCCGCCAGCATGATCAGGTTCGGGTCGAACCCGGCCTCGGCGAGCACCTCCCGGGCGTACTTCACGGTGATGGCCAGCGGTAGCACCGCGCGCGGGTGCGGCTTGACGATCACCGGGTTGCCGGTGACCAGCGAGGCGAACAGCCCGGGGTACGAGTTCCAGGTCGGGAACGTGTTGCAGCCGATCACCAGCGCCACCCCACGCGGCACCACATGGAACGTCTTGATCATCCGCAGCGGGTCACCCTTACCGGCGGCCTTCTCCCAGCCCGCCGTTCCCGGGTGCCGGGTCATCTCGGCGTACGCGTACGCCAGGGCTTCCAGCGCCCGGTCCAGCGCGTGCGCGCCACCGGCCTGGAAGGCCATCACGAACGCCTGCCCGCTGGTGAACTGCACAGCGTTGGCCAGCTCGAAGATGTGCTTGTGCAGCCGGTCGAGGATCTCCAGGCAGACGCCCACCCGGGCCTGCGGGCCGGCGTCACGCCACGCCGGCAGCGCGGCGGAGGCGGCGTCGACCAGCTCACCGGTGCCGGCGTGCGGGTACCGCACCGCCAACTCCACCCCGAAGGGGCTCGTCTCGGTGGCGGCCCGAGCGCCGCTGCCGGGCTGGTCGAGCGGGAAGTCACCACCGAGGTACGCCTCGAAGGCGGCCTTGCCGTCGGCGGCGGCGGTCTCGCCGTACACCCGGGGGCTGGGGGATTCAGGGTAGGCGGACCAGTAGCCCCGCTCCGTGATCGCGGTCAGCGCACGGTTGAGGGTGTCGGCGTGCCTGTCGTACAGGGGATGCGGGGTCTCCGTCATGCCCGCCATCATGCCTGAGTCCCGCCCCCGAGCAGTAGCGCCGATCGCCGCTCAGAGCGTGAGCTGCCAGTCGGTCCAGGAGTCCACCGGGCGGAAGCCGAGCTGCTCGTTGATCGCCACCATGTAGCTGTTGCTGGCCGCGTTCCAGGTGTCGATGACCCGTACCGCCGGCTCGTGGGTGAGCAGGTGGTGCAGGTTCTCCGCCTTGGCGATGAGGCCGAGCCGGTGCCCACGGTGGGCCGGGTCGACGATGGTGATCTGCTGGTACGCGTGCCAGTCGGCGGAGGCGCCCACGTCCAGCAGCGTCCAGGCGACCAGGCGACCGGACTCCTCGTGGCGCATCCCGAGGTGGTAGCGCCGCCGACCCCGGGCGTCCAGCGCCCGGTCGTTGCCACGGATGCGCTCGGCGTCCACCTGCTCCGGCTCCCACTGCACGTCGCCCATTGGCGCGTCCATCAGCAGCCGGCCGTCGAGGTAGGCGACGTCGGCGACGTACTCCTGCGGGGTCGGCCCCTGCCAGCAGACCGACTGGTAGCCCTCGGCCCGCGGGCGCGCCTCGGCGAGCGCCGCCCGTAGCGCGACCCGGTCAATCTTGCTGACGTCGAGCCGGCGGCGCACCTCGGCGAGGGCGGGCTGGGCTCCGGTCGCGGCGGCGAACGCGTCACCGGCCACGCTTCGGGCCGGCCCGCCGGGCAGCGCGGAGACGGCCATCCCCACAGCCCGCTTGCGGCCGTGTTCGCGGAGCAGGCGCACCCCGTACTCGTGCAGGGCCCGGCCGACGCCGCGACGCCGCAGCTCCGGATGCACCAGCAGCTCGACGGTGGCGTTGTCGGTGTTGTCGAGCTGCGGTAGGTCCAGTTGGAGGTAGCCGGCCGGCACGCCGTCCAGTCGGGCCAGCGCCCAGAGTGACCGGGTGCCGGGCATCGGCGTGTGGAACAGCGCGTCGAAGCGGCGCCGACAGGAGGGCGGGAAGTCCGGCAGATCGGCGTCGTTGGCCGCCGACCCGATCCGGTACGCCTCGTCGACCGCGGTCCGGTCAGCGCCGTCGAACGACGCGATCGTGATGCTCATGCCGGTGAGCGTGCACCCGAGAAAAGCGATCGGGCCAGCGAATTAATCGCTGGCCCGATCGAACGTGGTCGGGAGGGACACTCGCACAACGCCTCCGGCGTTGGGTCGCAAGAACTTCAAAAGTCTTCGGCGAAATGCCCTCCCGCACGGAGCATCTTGCGCCGTCCGGTTCCTGCCGTCAAGTCCGTAGCGGCGGGTTTTCCACACTCACCGCGAAAAGCCAGTTACCCGGCGGATCCGCCCGGTCCCCCATTCGGGTGGCCGCCCATCCCCCACCCGGAGGGCGGCCGACGGGTACCGGGCCGGCGGGTCAGCCGAGGAGGCCGGCGTCGCGGGCGGCACGCAGCGAGGGCTTGATGTGGTGGGTCGGCCCGACCTGGCCGGCCACCGCGTCGATGGTCTTCAGGCCCTCGCCGGTGTTGAACACGACGGTCTCGGCGGTCGGGTCGAGCCGACCGGACTCGACCAACTTGCGCAGCACGGCCACTGTCACCCCACCCGCGGTTTCGGCGAAGACCCCGGTGGTACGGGCCAGATCGCGGATGCCGGCCCGGATCTCGTCGTCGTCGGCGTACTCCATCCAGCCGCCGGTGCGGCGGACCGCTTCCAGCGCGTAGAGGCCGGCGGCGGGGTCGCCGATGTTGAGCGACTTGGCGATGCCGGTGGGCTTGACCGGTGTGATCGTGTCGGTGTCGGCGTGCAGGGCGGCGGCGATCGGGTTGCAGCCGGCGGACTGCGCACCGAAGACCTTCCAGCCGCCGACCGGCGCCTCGACCAGGCCGATCTCCACCAACTCGGAGAACGCCTTGTCAATCTTGGTGAGCAGCTCGCCGCTGGCCATCGGGATGACCACCTGCGCCGGGATCCGCCACCCGAGCTGCTCGGCCACCTCGTAGCCGAGGGTCTTGGAGCCCTCCGCGTAGTACGGCCGGACGTTCACGTTGACGAACGCGGTGTCCTCGAATTCGTCGGTCTCCACCAGCTCGCCGCAGAGCCGGTTGACGTCGTCGTACGAGCCGTCGATGGCGACCAACTCGCCACCGTAGACGGCGGTGGTGATGACCTTGCCCTGCTCCAGGTCGCTGGGGATGAAGACCACCGACGGTACGCCGGCGCGGGCCGCGTGGGCGGCCACCGAGTTGGCCAGGTTGCCGGTCGACGCGCAGGCGAACCGGGTGAAGCCGAGCGCCTTGGCTGCGGTGAGCGCCACCGAGACGACCCGGTCCTTGAACGAGTGGGTGGGGTTGGCGCTGTCGTCCTTCACCCAGAGCGGCGCGGTGATGCCCAGCTCGGCGGCGAGGTGCGGGGCCGACACCAGTGGGGTCAGCCCCGGGTCGAGGGTGACCCGGCTGGCCGGGTCCTGACCGGCGGGCAGCAGGGCTGCGTACCGCCAGATGTTCTTCGGGCCGGCCTCGATCTGCTCCCGGGTGACGGTGGCCAGTGCGGCGATGTCGTAGTCGACTTCCAGCGGGCCGAAACACTCGTAACAGGCGTGCTGCGCGGCGAGCGGGTAGCGGGCCGAACAGGCACGGCAGACCAGGGCGCGGGCGGGGCTGGCGGAGGTGTCGATGCCGGAGGCGGCGAGCGTCGACGTCATGTCGAGAGTCCTCTCATCTTTCCCCGCATCGCACCGTGCGGCGGGGACGGAATTGGCACCTGCCCCGCGGGGCGCTCAGCGGTGAGCGCGCGGGGTGGTTGCCGGGGCGTCGTCGGGCCGTATCCCTCAGCCCCTCTGGATGAGGTATTCAGTTGTGCCGTCGAGTCTACGCACCGCCGAGCGGGACGCCCACGCCCGTCCCGCGTGGTGAACAGGCCGACCAGCCCCGCCACGAACGACCCGCGGGACCCCGCCGCACGCGCGGCGGTGGCGTGTGTCGATATTGCGTGATAGGCATCGAGCATGGTGGCAACCGCATGACCATCGACAAGGCCACCGGGCACCCTTCGGCCGACTCTTCGGAGCGGCACCGACAAAGGCGACCACCGTGGTGGTTGGCGCTCGTGCTCGCCATCGCGGCAGTGGTCGTCACCGCGGCGGTCGCCGTCACCCGGCGGACCGACGCCCCACCGGTGGGGCGCGACGCGGCGCGAGACACGCCGAGCAGCGCCGCCGTCCCCGGCGCCGCAGGGGCGGTCGGGCCGGACACCGGCACGCCGACCGCAGGGGCTTCCGCGGCCCCCGGCGCCTCCCTGGACGGAGGCAAGCCGGCGCCCACCCGCTCACCCTTCGACAACGGCGACACCCCGATACCCGATGTCGATCCGCAGGCGTTGATGCAACGGCTGGCAGAACGGTGGAAGCTGCGGCTCTACAGCAATCCGTATTTCGGCTCCGCCACCCGGCGCAGCGGGGCGGCCGGCGACCCGGCCAGCGGAACCCGGCAGGTAACGCTGCTCATCGACCAGGAGAAACGGCTGCGCGGCGTCTACTGCGGGGCCAGCGGCCCGGGCGATCGGTCGCTCACCGACGAGGGGCGGCAGTTCATCGACGACTGCGTTCTCGGGGTCCTCGCCGCCGCCGCGGACCGCGACAGCCTCGACGCCTGGCTGGATCGCCGGATCACCGTCGGCAAGGCTGCGCGGCCCGAGCGGGAGGAGGGCCGGGTCGGCGATTATCGGGTCGTGCTCAACCACCCCGCCGGTCTGGTCGCCGTGGAACTGACCCGGCCGGGCTAGCTAACGGCTCACCACCGCGACCGGGTCGACAACCGCCACCGGGTCGGCGACGGCGGTCGCCTGGGAGGCGGGGGTGGTGCGGGCACGGGTCGCCACGTTGGCGGCGACCAGGGCGGCGATGGTGAGCGCCGCCCCGGCGAGCTCAACCCCGACCGGCCGGTAGCCGCGGGCGATCTGTACCGCGAAGGTGGTCACCGGGACCAGGTTCATGAACAGCGCGGCGTTGGCCGCGCCGAGTCGCTGCACGCCGGTGTTCCAGGCCAGGACCGCGATGACGGCGCCCACCAACACGGCGTACGCCAACTGCGGGGTGATCGCCACGAGGTCGGCGGCGCCCGGCGCGTGCTGCCAGCCGACGGCGTCGGCGCCGACGCTCACGACGAGCATGGCGGCTGTGCCGGCGAGCGCGGTCAGGGTGGTGAAGCGCAGCGGCGACCACTCGCCGAACCGGCTGGCGCCGTGGGTGTAGATGCCCCAGCCCAACACGGCGCCGATCATCATCAGCCCACCGAGGCCGAACTGGCCGAGGCCGGCCAGGCTCCCGCGCGTGATCACCAGGCCAACCCCGATGAGCGCCACCAGGGAGAGGGCCAGCAGAAGCGGCTTCGGGCGTATGCCGTCCCGAACCCAGCGGACGAGTTGGGTGATCACCGGCGTGGTGGCCACGAAGAGGGAGACCTGCTGCGGGGTGGCGTGTTCGAGCGCCAGGTTGGTGAGCAGGTTGAAGCCCGCGAAGCCGACCACGCCGAGCACCACCACCTCGGCCGTCCGACCGCCGTGCCGTAGTGCGCTGGCACCCTCGCGGAACAGCAGGATGGCGACCAGGACGGCGACGGCCAGCAGGTAGCGCGCGATGGTGAGGTTGAGCGGGTCGACCCGGTTGAGCGCGCTGGCCAGGATCGGGAACATCACGCCCCAGCCGAGCACGGCGAGCAGTGGGTATGCGACGGCGCGGGATCGCATCGGCAACTCCTTGTTCGAGTATCGTCGAACCAACGACACCGACCATAGGGTGTTGTTCGATTATTGTCGAACAAGGGTTACACTGGTCACATGGAGCCGCACGAACCCGACCTGACCGCCGTACCGGTCACCAGCGTGCTGGCCGCGCTCGCCGACGACGTGCGCCTACAGATCGTCCGGGCGCTCGCCGAAGGCGGTGAGTCCGCCTGCGGCAGCTTCGACTTCGGCGTCTCCAAGGCGACCCGCAGCCATCACCTCAAGGTGCTGCGCGAGGCGGGCCTGACCCGGACCCGCGCCGCCGGCACGAGCCGACTGGTCCGGCTCCGCCGGGACGAGCTGGACCAGCTCTACCCCGGCCTGCTGGACGCGGTCCTCACCCAACGCCCGCCGGCCTGACGCTTCACCCCTCGCGCTTCGCGTCGGGCACCGCTGCGGGGCGGGTAGACACCTGCCACCCGCGCACGCTCCTCAGCAGGCCACTCCCTGACCGGCGCGTCACCGGGGCCGCCTAGTCGAGGCCCCGGCGACGCAGCACGGGTGCGGTCAGACGACGATCGAGCTGCTCTCGGCCATCGACGACACCGGCACAGGCCGAATGTCGCGGCGACGCGCGAGCAGCGTGTCGAGCGCCCAAGAACCCGGACCGAGGGCCGCGACCAGCAGGAACGACCAGCAGAAGAGCGCCGACAGCTCACCACCGTTGTGCAACGGCAGCAGACCATCCGGCTGGTGCACGACGAAGTAGGCGTACGCCATCGAGCCGGATGCGAGCAGAGCGACGGGTCGGGTGAAGAGACCAGCCAGCACCAGGGCGCCGCAGACGAGCTGGATCAGCGCGGCCCACCAGCCCGGCCAGGTGCCGACCGGCTCCGCCTGGCCGGTCATCGGGTTGCCGCCGAACAACCCGAACACCGAGGTCAAGCCATGCAACGCAAACAGCAGACCGATCACGATGCGAAACAGGGACAGGGTCGGCCCGCCGAGCCGAGAAACGTTCATCGGTACCTCCATCGAAGGAATCGGATCTCTCCAATGTGAGGCATCTAAGTATCGACGTTTATAAATTCCTTGTTAGTGGGAAAGTCCCCGGTCGGAATGTACCGACGTCCAGGGCCCCACGTCGAGCGCTCGCAGCCTCGCAGGCGGGCCGCCCGAGTCCCTGAGCTGCGAAAAGAGAAAGATTCGAGCCACGCCGACCGCCGTGGGCACGCTCCCACACTGTGGGTACGGCCCGTCATGAGCCCGCAAGGCCACGACACACCCGCTGATCCCGGGAACCCGTCGCCCTGCGCCCGATGCCTTTGACGTGGTGTCGCCTTGCCGACTCTGGCGATTTTTCGGGGCAGCGGCGAGACGGCAGTATCCGATAGTGTCCGGCCCACCACGCGGAGCGAGAATGTCTCGCCTATCAGCCGGAGGGGGCCAGATGGCGAGCATCGAGGAAGTGAAGGCCGCACTCGCCCAGGCCGCCGAGCAGGGCAACAGCACCCAGCAGCAGATCCGCGCGGCTATCGAGGCGACCGAACAGACGCTCGCCCGGCTGCGTGCGGTGGCGGCTGGCACCGGGCATCCGACGATCGCTGAGGCGATCGCGCGCGGCGAGCAGAGCAAGCAACGCCTCGTGGAGGCGATGACCCTGCTCCAGGGGAGTTCTCAGGCCGCACGCAACTACATGAACGTGCTCGGCTGACCTCCGCCAGAACAGCGCACGTCGGGAGGGCGAGTTGTGAGTCAGCAGAGGTCTCAGCTAATGACGGCTGGCCACCTCGGTGCACTGTTGTCCCCCTTGCGGAAGCGGTGACCGTCGGCCGCATCACCTGGACCACAAGAAACCACGTCACACGGGAGGGCTTGGTCCGGGTCGACACGTCGATCCCCGCGCTCGCCCCATGCCGACTCCGAGTACTAATCAACGAGCTAAAGCCCAGCGAGCCAGCATTTCAATATCTCGCCGGTGACGGCCGGCTGGCGTTCTCGGCCCGCCGACTGTGCGTCAACACGCCACACCGTCCCTTCGCCGGCACCCACAAGCACCGGGTCGAGCCCGGCGGGGGCGAGGAGGCCGCCTACGAGCCCGACGACATCCCCTTCGTTCCGCTGCAACCACGGGTGCCTCCTGGGACCTACCGTGCGCTCCTGGAAGCGTTCGCTGCGGAATGCTTCATCACGTTCGGCACCGACTTCGGCTGGTCAGAACCGTGAGGGGGATGATCGTGGACGCCACGACCGTGATCGGCGCGGTCCTGCGGACCGCCAATGACAACACCGTCGCGTATCCGTACGGCGATGGCCTGCTGGTTGATCTGCCGTTGGCCTACGGCGACGGCGACGGCGTGCGCGTGCTGGTCGAGCCGATGGGCACCGGCTTCCGGGTCAGTGATCGCGCAACGGCGGCCACTCTGCTGGCGATGGCGGGGGTCAACCTCTTCGCCGGTCGCGCAGCGGAGGCGTTCGCAGAGATCACCCGCGGTGCTGGGCTCAATGGGGTCAACGCCGTCCCGGGTGAGCTTGCTACCTTCGGCACCGCCGACGATCTGGGCCGCCTGATCCTTGCCGTCGCCCAGGCGTCCCTGCGGGCCGATCAGCTTCGGTGGCTCGCACCCCGGCAGGCGGGCATGAGGTTCGTCGATCGGGTTGCCGATCGGGTCACCGTCTGGGCCGGTCGCACTCGCAACCTCCAACGGGACGCGCCGATCCCGCTCGGGTCCGGGCGCACCCGCTCGGTGACGGTGCGAGTGACCAACGATGGCAAGGCGGCATACGTGCAAGCGCTCAGCTTGCGAGACCCGGACCAAGCGGCAGAGCACTGCTACCACGTCTTCGGTCTCTCGACGATCGCCAAGGAGCGCCGGATCGCCGCCTTGGCCGGCTCGAAGCGGGACTGGCCGGCGGCGATAGTGACGGAGCTTCAGACGGTGAGCGATGTCGAGTTCTTCGACGATCCGCTGAGCCTGGAGCGACAGCTCGACAAGGTGGTCCCCCCGCCACAGCCTGCGCTTCGGGCGTAACTGGTCGTCAGCTCTCTGACGAGGCCACTGTGGGTTGTTCTGTCGCTGGTATTCCTCAGTTCCGCGAGGCGAGTTGGGCTGCCTCCGTGAGCAGCGCCTCCAACTCGGCGTCAGCGAGAGCCTCGTCAGTGAAGATTTTCTGGACCGTCGCCGCCTGGATCCGTCCGATCATCTCCTGGCTGATCGCATAGTCAAGCGAAGGATCGATGGTGGAGAGGATCAACGATTCGGCGTCTTCAGCGCCGATCTCAGGGCCACCGTCATACTGAGCGCGCAGGTCTGCGACAAATCTGATGACGCCGGCCCGGTCTGCAGTCTCGCCGAATCGACGGTCGACGGCGACGAAGAACAGAGCGGCAAGGAACCGAGGAAAGCCGTCCCAGCCCTCGGCGTCGAGCCGGGCACCGACAGACTCGTTGGCAGCGTAGTCGCCCTGAATCATCGTCCGGACGTAATCGATCAGGTCAGGCTTGATCATCGCTGTCCCGTCTCCTCGCTCGTCGAGTGTGGCCATAGTTCCACATCGCCTTGGCGATCACGGCTAGGGCACCCGCCGCCATCACCATCGCCGTCACGGGATTGTCGATCTGGGGAGACTCCTGAGCTGGTCCGTGCGAGGCGGTGCCAGTACTTGATCCGCCGCGATTGTCCTGGCTGAGGAACTTGTGGAACTGGTTCGCGCCGCTTTCACTGCTCTTGAGGGCGTCTTCGGTGTCGTCCGCCTTCTGGACCTGCCGGCGCCACAGTATGTCGGCTTTGCTGCCGCGGGCTTCCGCCTCGGTGACAAGACGCTCCCCCGAGGGCGCGGAGGCGTCGACGGACGGGTCCATTGGTGCGGCCCCGGGGGCGATGACGTTCACGTAGGCACTGATGTGCCGGGCGGCATCCGCCAGCAGCCGCGCGTAACGACCCGCTTTGTCCCTGGCGACTTCGGCATCTGCGGCAGCAGCCGCCAGCAGTTGATTGTTGCCACCCCGACGGACCTCAGAGAGATGCGCAAGCGCCTGTTCGGCGTCCGCCTGTGCACGAGACGCGGTCACAGCAGCGCTGTCGAGGTTTGCTCGTATCGCCACAAGGTGCGCGACTACATCGCCAACGCTGGTCACCCGAGCTGAGAGCGGTAGTCGCCTACCTTCTCGGCAACGGCATCGAAGCGTCGGCGAGTCGGTCCGACCTCGGCTTGGGCGGAACTGAGCGCGCTGTGAGTGCGGGTTACCTCGGCATGCTGGCTACCCCGGAGGACTCGGGCCGCTTCACCGGTGGCTGATTCAGCTTGAGTAATCGCCAGATCGAGGGTTCGGCGGCCTTGGCGGGCCGACTCGATGGCAGCACCAAGGGTCGCCTTCAGATCTGCGATGCTCATCTGGCCACCCGTCCCCGCTCGAAGCACATCGGGGATACGGTATAGGAGATCGACGCATATCGCAGTCCCGAACCGATGGCCCTATTCAGCCACGAAGACACCGAGTCCCTGGTGGCCGTACAGCTCGCCAGTCTCGATCAAGATCGTGATGGCCTGCCGGACCGTCGACTGGCTACGCACGTCGTAGATATCCGCCAACTCCTTGGTCGAGGGCAGCTTGTGACCTGGCGGCCACTCACCGTCGGCGATGCGCTTCCTGATGTCAGCGATGATCCGCCGGTAGTGCGGTTCGAACTTTCGTGGTGAGGGCATGCGAGGTACTCCCAGCTAGGCACGCCCATCTGACCACAACCACGCGAGATACCTCAAGCGCATCGTTGACTTTACTGGCATTATCGGTAAAGCTGCGGATGGAGCTTCCAGCTAGGCACTGGGTGGTTCCCCCGCCGGGGCGGCACCCCGCTGTGCTGCCCCGGCATCCCCGTAACCCCACGAGAGGAATCCACCCATGACCGTGTCGGAGACGGCGACGGAAGCGCCAGCGGCGAGCGCGATCTGGTCCGTGGAGCAGGTGACGGCCGAGCTGCGCGAGACGTACCTCGCCGTCGCCGCCGCTGCTGTGCTGCTGGAACGGACCGGGGCGGGTTGCGCCCACCCGGCGATCCGGCTGGCGCGCCGCAGCGGCGAGGACGCGCTCGACCTGGCCGGCGACGCCGAGCGGCAGCTCAGCGACGGTGTTCACCTGCTCCGCGCCGACGCCGGCCACCAGGATCGGGCCACCATCGGCGGTCTGATCGAGGTGCTGGACACCGTCCGGGACCAGTTGTCTGTCGCCGCGACCCGGATCGGGCAGCTCCCGGCCCGGATCAGCACCGCCGGGCAGCAACTCCTCGACACCGACCAGCACGAACCGACCACCGACCCGACCACCGAGACGGCGGCCGGGCAGTGGCACCGCGCCGCCGACCAGCTCGGGCTGATGACCGAGAGCCTGTCGTCGGCCGTCGCCGCGCTCACGTCGTACACCGGCGGATTGTCCGGCGCGGAAGCCGCCACCGACTGAAGCTTCCCCGCGGACCTCCGCGGGGCGGAAAAGGCCCGGGGTGGGTGCCGGGCTCCGGTCGGTACGCCACGCGCGGTCGTGCCGGCCGACCCCGCCCGCCCCGGTGCCGCCGACGAACCCATCGAGTGGAAGGCGGTCCAGCAGTGATCTACCGGGCCATGCAGCGCCTGCTGCCCCAGCACGTCCGCGCCGCCACCTTCGGCACCCGCCGGTGGCGCGGCCTCGACCCCACCCAGGTGTACGCCTACCTTGACCTGCTCGCCGACGAACTGGAACGACTCGCCCGCGACCTCGCCACCGCCAACACCGAAGGTGAACGCATCCGGCAGGCCCTGCGGCAGTGGCAGTCGCGGCACACCATCTGTCAGCACACCTCGACGGCCCCGAACAGCCGGTGGTCCCGGTGACCGAACCGCACTGGATCATCCACCTGCCGACCACCCTGCACCGGGTCGATGACGCTGCGGCGCTGGCCATGGCGTTACGCCACTCCCTCGGCCATGTGCTCGCCATCGACTTCGGCGAGACGACCCTCAGCGAGGAGGACCGGCAATTCCTGCATACCCGGGTCTGGTGCGACCGTCGCCTCCCCGGCGGCGCCCGCTGCGCCCTGCCGACCGACCACCCCGGCGGGTCGTGTGCGGCCGGGCCCTCGCAGCCGTGAAAACATGCTCGGATGAGTCCCGAGAGCCGCCGTCGTAAGCGTGCCAAGCCCAGCCGATCCGGCCAGCAGGTCGTGCGTCGGGCCAGTCCCGCCGAGGTGGATCAGTGCGACTGCCCGGCGTGCTCAAGTGCTGACATTGATCCGCAGAACTTCATCGACGACCTGGTCGGCGAGGGTGCACACCTGATCAAGACGGACGACCCCGTCGAGGCCGAGTTGTTTGCCGCGAATTTCCTCTCCGCCGGTGATCTTGCCGGCGAAGACTTCACCGAGGCGCTCAACGAGGGAATGCTGCCGGCCGTCGCCGAGATCGGCACGCCGGAGGCGCTCGCCGTACTACTCGCGATCGACGCCGTCCGGGAGGGCACCGTCGCAGCGGCTGCCGCCCGGCGTCTGATGGACGCGGGCGTCACAGCGCCGAGTTGGGCCAGTGAGCTGCGCCAGCCCGTGCGGGTCGGCCCATGTCGGCGGTTTGCCGACCCGGCTGGCAGCGCCTCCATGCTCGTCTGCGCCTTCGAGCGGGCGGGACGCTCGTACGGGTTCCTCCTCCACGTCGACCACCTCGACTGTGACGCGGCGGCCGACATCGTGTTCTTTCCCGCCCACGCCCTGGACGAGGTTGTCAGCACCATCCAGCAGAACGGCCGTCGTGCCGGTCTGACGATCGCCGAGGAACTGTTGGACCCGGCCGAGTTTCGGTGGCAGGTCGCACGGGCCCTCGACGCCCGCGCAGACCACGACCAGGAACGTGACCCCGCGCAGTTGGACGACGAATTCGACGACGAGGGCGGTCCGGGCTACCACCTGCTGGCGGTGCTGCTGCGAGCCCGAATCCGTGCGCTGCCCGAGCCGACGCGCCCACCGGCCGAGCACGACGCCGACGCCGGTCAGACCACCCTCGATCTGCTGGACATGATCACCCAGATCGCCGGGCAGGCGCAGCAGATCCAAACCCGCGCAGGACGGCGTGCCGCCGGGCGGAAGCTGCCGGCGAAGCGGAAGAAGTCCGGCCCAGCAGCGCCCATCTACCAGCTCAAGGTGGGCCTGCGGGGGGCGAAGCCGCCGATCTGGCGGCGTCTGGAACTGCCCGCCGACACCAGCCTGGCCGACCTGCACGACATCATCCAGGTGGCTTTCGGCTGGAACGACTCCCACCTGCATGTCTTCGAGACCGCATACGGCGATTTCCGGGTCGCCGACCGGGAGTTGGGCTACCGCGCCGAAGGCCCGGTGACCCTGGAACAGGTCGCGCCCGCCGTCGGAGACCGTTTCAACTACACGTACGACTTCGGCGACAGCTGGGACCACGAGATCGTGGTGGAGAAAGTGCTGTCTCGCCAGCCCATCGCGTACCCACGATGCACGGGCGGTCGGCGGGCGGCCCCGCCGGACGACTGCGGTGGCATCTGGGGCTACGCCGAACTGGTCGAAGTGTTGAACGATCCCGGCCACCCCGAACACGACGACCGGCTGGAGTGGCTCGGACTGGCCTCGGCCACCGACTTCCAGCCCGCCCGGTTCGACGCCACCGAGATCACCCGAGCCTTGGCCGAAGGGGGCCACGGGTGACCGACCCTGTCGGCGAACTGATCCTCTACCGCGCCGACGACGGCGGGTCCGTCGTCCAACTTCGTGCAACCAGAGGGACGGTCTGGCTTACTCAGGCTCAGATGGCCGAGCTGTACGGAACCTCGGTCCCCAACATCGTGCAGATCATGCGCCGAGTGCTGGCCGACGAGGAGGTGACTGAGGCAACTATTAACTCTGAGTTAGTAGTTCGCGCCGAGGGCACGCGGCAGGTGCGGCGTGAGATCAAGGTCTACAACCTGGACATGATCCTGGCCGTCGGCTACCGGGTGACCACGCCCCGCGCGGTGCAGTTCCGGCAATGGGCGACGACAGTCCTGTCGGAGTACCTGATCAAGGGCTTCGCCATGCAGGACGAGCGACTCAAGGACGTCGCGGCTGCGGACTACTTCGACGAGTTACTGGAACGCATCCGCGACATCCGGGCATCGGAGAAGCGCTTCTACCAGAAGATTCGCGACATCTTCGCCACCACCAGCGCCGACTACTCCGGCACCAGTGACACCGCCAAGACGTTCTTCGCCACCATTCAGAACAAGCTGCTCTACGCCGTCACCGGCCAAACCGCCGGCGAGCTGATGGTGAAGCGGGGCGACGCGGAGTCGCCAACCATGGGTTTGACCACCTGGCGCGGCCAACAGGTCCGCAAGGCCGACGTGACCATCTCCAAGAACTATCTGACTGCGGACGAGGTCAGCGAGCTGAACCGCCTGACGACGATGTTCCTCGACTTCGCCGAAGACCGGGCACGCCGTCGGCAGCAGATCCTGATGGCGGAGTGGGTTCAGCGCGCCGACGCGTTCCTGACCTTCAACGAACGGCAGGTACTGGCTGGCGCTGGCGGGATTTCGGCCACTGCCGCCGAGGCTCGGGTGGGTCAGATATACGCCGAATACGACAATCGGCGCCGGGCTGTGCAGGCTGAGGAGGCACGCCGGCAGGAAGAACGGGACCTTGCCGAGCTTCTGGAGATCGAGCGCCGTGACCGACACGGCGGAGGATCGCTCGACCAGG
This sequence comes from Micromonospora inaquosa, assembly GCF_003857055.1. Lineage (GTDB taxonomy): Bacteria > Actinomycetota > Actinomycetes > Mycobacteriales > Micromonosporaceae > Micromonospora > Micromonospora inaquosa. Next base: position 34,845 of record NZ_QGSZ01000178.1, read on the forward strand.
ATGCGTCAGCAGGCTAGCGATGTCGTAAACGAATCAGCTCCAAAGGCTCACGACAAGGAGCCCCGTCCCGGCGAGCAACGGCAGGCGATCCGGCGAGGATAGTGAAGCCGGCTCAGGCACGGGGCAGCCCGACACAGCACTGGGACTGTCAGGGGCGGGCGGCGGCGGCACGTCTACGTGGGCGATGATCAACGAATGGTCTCCCACGACACGGCAGCACGGCGGCGCATCAGCGCGACGGTCGCGATGGCTCTCGTGCTCGGCGGCTGCACTCCCGGCGACCATCGGGGCCAGGGCGGGGACCCTCCGGGCCGGCCGCCGACCGCGCCGAGCCCGTCGCCGAGCACCGACCCGCTGACCGAGTGCCCGCCGGCCGGCATTCGGATCCGGTCGACCGGCGGGGACGCAGCCTCGGGCCTGCGCGCCCTCGGCATCGAGCTGGTCAACTGCGGCGAGCACCCCTACCAGCTCAACGGGTACCCGGTGCTGCACGTGTTCGACGAAGCCCGCGAGCCGATCATGCTGAAGGTGGTCAACGGCGCCAAGGAGATCACCTCCGGCTTCGACCAACCACCCCGGCAGGTCACCCTCGCCGCCGGGGAGCGGGCCACCGCCGCGGTGCTCTGGCGCAACCTGGTCACCGACTCGACAGTGGTCGCCACCAACGGCGAGTTTCTGACAGTGTCGCCCGCTGCCGGGCAGCCGGCCGAAGAGGTTGACCCTTACGGGCCGATCGACCTTGGCAACACCGGCCGGATCGGCGTCAGCGCCTGGAAGAAGGCCGATCCGACCAGCCCGGCGCCGACTCGACCAGCCCCGCCGCCAGCCCCGAGCGCGGTGCCGTCGTCGGTGAGCCCACCCGACAGCCGGCTGTGAGCCGACCCGCTACGAGGTGATGTCCTTGCGGGTGAAGCGCCAGAACGCCAACCCCCAGAACACGGTCGCGTAGCTGATCGCCGAGATGCAGCCGCGTACCACGTCGTCGGTCTGCACAGGGGTCGAGAGCAATCCCAGCCAGGCGGTGCTGAAGTGGGTGGGCAGGAAGTCGCGCAGCGCGCCCAGGGCGGTGATCTGGTCCAGGATGCTGGAGAGGATCCAGAGCAGCACCGCACCACCCACCGCGCCCAACGCGGCGTCCGTGGTCACCGACAGCAGGAACGCCAGCCCGGCCACCACCAGGAGTACGACCGCCAGGTAGCCGAGCACCGCCAGCAACCGGAGCAACCCCTCGGTGGGTTCCAGCTCGGCGGCGACCGTGCTGCGTAGCGGCGACCAGCCGTAGCGCAGGGTCCCGGCCAGCAGCGCGGTGCCGGCCAACAGGATCAGGGCCAGCCCCGAGTACGCGAGCGCGACCACCAGCTTCACCGTCAGCAACCTGGCCCGGGGCACCGGGATCGCCAGCAGGTAGCGCAGGCTCCCCCAGCTCGCCTCACTGGCGACAGTGTCGCCGCAGAACAGCGCGACCACCACCACCAGCAGGAACGACGCCGAGACGAAGATCGAGAACAGGGTGAAGTTGAGCCCACCCGAGGTGGCCAGCTCGACCAGGCTGGAGAACTCGTTGCGACCGTTGTCGTCGTCGCCCGAGTCGAACTGGAACGCGATCAGGATGATCAGCGGCAGCAGCACCATGAACCCGAGCGCCAGCTGGGTGCGCCGCCGGGACGCCTGCCGCCGGAACTCCGCCGCGAAGGGCATGGTGGCCGACGGCCGGTAGCCCCGGGCCGCACCGGCCGGGTCGGTCACGCCCAGCGGCGTTTCGACTGAAGAGCCTGCCATCACCGGTCACCGCTTCCCCGAGAGTTCTCGCCCACCAGGGCGAGGAACGCGTCCTCCAGGCGTCGCCGGGGCACCACCCGGTCCACTCCGATGCCGGCGCGCACCAGCTCGGCCACCACGTCGCTGCGGGCCGTGCCGTTGGTGTCGACCACCAACTGGCCGTCGCTCTCCGGCAGCACCGTGACCCCGTGCAACCGGTCCAGGACCGCGCGCGCCGCCACCGGGTCGGTGACGTCGAACAGCACGCTCGGCGACTCGCCCACGATCTCCTCCACCGGCCCGGACGCCACGATCCGGCCCTTGTTGACCACCACCGCGTGCGTGCAGGTCTGCTCCACCTCGGCCAGCAGGTGGCTGGAGACCAGCACCGCGCGCCCGTCCGTGGCGTAACGCTGGAGCACCCGGCGCATCTCGGCGATCTGCGGCGGGTCGAGCCCGTCGGTCGGCTCGTCCAACACCAGCAACTCGGGAAGACCGAGCATGGCCTGGGCGATGGCGAGGCGCTGACGCATCCCGTGGCTGTAGTTCTTGATCTTCCGATGCACCGAGTCGCCCAGCCCGGCGATCTCCAGCGCCGCGTCGAACTGCGCGTCCTCCCACGGCCGGCCGGTGGCCCGCCAGTACGCCTTCAGGTTGTCCAGACCCGACAGGTGCGGCAGGAAGCCCGGCCCCTCCACCAGCGCCCCGATCCGGGACAGCACCGGCGAGCCGGGCACCAGCCGTCGACCGAAGACGTAGATCTCCCCGGCGGTCGGCTGGGTCAGCCCCATCAGCACCCGCAGGGTGGTGGTCTTGCCGGCACCGTTCGGCCCGAGCAGACCCACGACCTGACCCGGGTGCACCTCGAAGTCCACGTTCGACACGGCGACGAAGCCGTCCGCGTACTCCTTGCGCAGTTCGCGCACGGCCAGCGGGGTGTCCGCGTACTCCGGATGCACCGACCGGTCCTGGCGGCGGTGCCGGCGGCGGACCAGGGCAACGACCACGACGAGCCCGATCACGATGGCGGCGAGCAGGCCGGCGAGCACCCAGCGCCAGATCGTGGCAGCGGTGGGGATCGGCTCGCCGCTGACAGTGGGCAGGCTGACCGCGCCGTCCGCGGCCACCGTGTAGACGGTCGGCTCGGCGGGCGTGGTGTACGCCTGGTCGGAGGTCGCCACGACGAGGCGCAGCCGGTGCCCGGCCTCCACCCGTCGGACGATCCCGGGCAGCGTCACGGTGACCGGGCGGGCGTCCTGCACCTGCTGCGGCAGGCCGGTGAGCCGGATCGGGGCGACCAGGCCGTTCGGCAGGGTGGCCGCGCCGTCCGGGTCGACGTCGTAGAGCTTGACGAAGAGCACCGCCTCACCGGTCGGCGACGCGGCCCGCAGGGTGACGGTGGGCGAACCGGCCACGTCGACCGCCTCGGTCAGCGGGGCCGACTCGAACCGGGCGTGCTGGCCGGGCACGTCGCCGGCCACGCCGTCCAACAGCGAGGCGAGCCCGCCCGCGAACGGGATGGAGGAGATGGCGGCCGGGTTGCCGTTCGGCGGGTTGGCGATCGGCTGCGCCGGGCCGGTGACCGTCACCTCCCGGCGCGCGTTGCCGGTCAGACCCGGGTAGTCGGCCCGACGGAAACCGGTGGCGACGAGACCCCGGTCGAGCGCGTCGAAGCCGGCGATCCGCGACCAGGTGAAGTCGTCGCCGGGCGCATCCCCCTCGCCCTTGACGTAGTGGTCGAGCCACTGGATGGTCAGGAACTTCACCCGGTCTTCGTCCGAGCGCGGTCCACTGCCACCGTCGTGGCCGCCGGTGAACCAGGCGACGCGTACCGGGGTGCCGGTGGCGGCGATGCCGCGCGCGTTCGCGTCCGCCTCGCCGAGCGGGAAGAGCGTGTCCGCCTCGCCCTGCACCAGCAGGGTGGGTGCCTTGATCCGATCAAGCACACCCGCCGGGCTGGAGCGGCGCAGCAGGTCCACGGCGGCCTGGTCGGCGCGTCCGGTGGTGGCGATCCGGAGGTAGGCGGCGCAGACGTCGGCGGCGAACCGACCGCAGGACGGGTCGGCGGCACCGGTCGGGGCACCACCGGGGCCGGTGCCCGGTCCGGCACCCGGCCCGGGGCTGGGCGGGCCGGCCGACGCCGGTGCGCCCTGCGGCTGGGCGGCGGTCCCGCCGGAGAGCCCGGCCGGGCCGGAGCCCACGTTGCCGCCACCGCCGAAGAACAGGCCGGCCCAGCCCTTCTTGAACACGCCCTCGGTCGGCGCTGCCCCGGTGCTCTCCGGCAGGAACGCGCGAGACAGGTCGTTCCAGGTGATCATGGGGACGATCGCGTCGACCCGACGGTCCTGGGCGGCCAGCAGCAACGCCAACCCGCCGCCGTACGAGCCGCCGACCACACCGACCTGCGGGTCACCGGCGGCGTTGGTGCGCACCTCCGGCCGAGCGGCCAGCCAGTCCAGCAGCCGCTGAGCGTCGCGCACCTCGTAGTCCGGGTTGTCCAGGTGGATCTCACCGCCGCTGCGGCCGAAACCTCGGGCGGTCCAGGTGAGCACCGCGTACCCGCGCCCGGCGAACTCCTCGGCGTCGGAGCGCACCGACTCCTTCGTGCCGCCGAACCCGTGCGCCAGCAGCACCGCCGGCACCTTCCGACCGGACGAGGCGTCGTCGGGCAGGTAGAGCGTGGTGTCCAGGTCCACCGGCTCGTCGCCGGACGGTCCGGAGCGGACGGTGAGCATCGCGCTCTCGGTGCGTACGCCCGGTCCCTCTGGCCACACCGCCCAGGTCACAGCGGCGGCCGACAGCACGACGACCACCGCGGCGGCGGTCGCGCGGCGGCGGGTGGGCAGGGCACGCCGGAACCACGCGGCCGGCGACGGCGATGTCATGCGGCACACGGTACGGCCCGCAGCCTGAGCGTTGGCTGAGATCCGCCGTACGTCCGTCCGGTTGCCCCGATCGGTGCGGAGTCGGGTGCGAGCGCGCAACGTCCGGCGCGGCACAGCGAGTTGACTTCGGATCCCGTGAATTCCGATCTTCCGGGGATATCCACCTCGATCCCTCCATGTCACACCCACGGCTGACACAGAGCGTGTCGGCAACGCGGACAAATGGTGACATGACTCGAAGTGACGCGAACCTGACTCGTTCAGTGAGGTCTGACCAGTCGGGGGTTCGATTAGTTTTCCGGTCCGGTGGACGGGACTTGTCGGCTAGCCCGACGCCGCGCCGACTCGCGCCCCACGCCGGAGGAGACACACATGACAGTCCCCGCGCCGCGGGCTCGTCGACGGCCGTCCACGCTGGGCCGACTGCTGCCCCTGCTGCTCATCGGAGCGTTGTTGGCACCATTGGGCCTGCTCGTCACGTCGAACTGGCGGCAGATCACCGACGACCGGGACCTCGCCGCCCGGGAACGGCTCGGCGTGCAGTACCTCACCGCACTGGCGGCGGTCACCGACGCCCTCGTGGAGGCCCAGTCCAACGCGGTCAACGGCCGCCCGGTGGCACGGGACGCGTTGAACAGCGCGGTCGAGGAGGCCGCCGCGGTGGACGCCCGCATCGGCGCGGAACTGCTCAGTCAGGAACGCTGGGCCGGCGTACGGGCGAAGCTGGAGGCGCTGCGCGGCCGTAGCGCCACCGACCCCGAGGCCGCCTACACCGCCTACGGCGAGGTCGCCGACCTGCTGCTGGCCCTGCACCGGAAGGTCCGGGAAAGCTCCGGGCTGGTCCGCGACCCCGACCCCGACTCGTTCTTCCTCCAGGACAGCGCCGGCCAGGAGCTGCCCGAGGCGGTGGTCGCCGCCGGCCGACTCGCCGACCTCGGCACGCTGGTCTCCCGCCGGCCCGCCGCCGAGCAGCCGCGCGGCCTGATGGAGCTGAGCGGCCTACGGGTGTCCGCCCTGGCACCCGCCGCCGACCTCGTCGACAACCTGCGCTCGGCCGTCGACGGTTCGGAGAGCACCGACCTCGGCGCCAACGTGTTGACCCCACTGGACACCTACCAGCGTTCGGCGGAGGCGCTTGCCGCGTACTCAGTGCCCGGCAAGGACACCGGCGTGGTCAACCCGAGCCAGCTGAGTGCCGCCGCGCTCAACTCGCACCGCTCGGCCCGCCAACTTCAGCCGGTCATCCTCACCGAACTGGACACCCTGCTGGTCGAGCGCATCGACCGGTTCAACCGGGACCGCTGGTTGACCGCCGGAGCGGGGGTCGTTGCCGCGCTGCTGCTGAGCTGGCTCGCCGCGTTGCTGATCGCCGCCGCTCGCCGGGCCCGGCGTCGGGCCGCCCAGGCCGCGACCCACGTGGAAGGCCACGACACCCCGCTGTACCGCGACCTGTGGCAACCGCCGGCCGACGAGCCACGGGCGCTGCAACCGGCCGGCGCGGCCGGTGAGCCGGAGACCACACAGTGGGGGGCGTTCGATGCTGCTCGGTAGGCTCCGGATCCGCGGCAAGCTCGCCCTGCTCGTGGTGATCCCGCTGCTCAGCATGGTCGGTCTGGCCGTGCCGGTGATGCTCGACCGGGTCGCCGCCGCGCAGCGGGCCGGTGACACCGCCGAACGGGTCCGGCTGGCCAGCCGGGTCGGCAGCCTGGTCCAGGATCTCCAGCAGGAACGCATCCTCTCCGTCGGCTTCCTGTTCGGCCGGGTCGAACGCAGTGAACTGGTCCGTAAGTCCGCCGACGTGGACGACCGGGTGGCCGACCTCCGGGCGGCCCGCAGCGACGCGCTGACCGACGAGGTCGACAGCGCCCTCGACGGCGTGTCCAGCCTCATCGACCTGCGGGCGGCCGTCCTGGCCCGGGCCGCCAACCCGGGTCAGGTGATGGACGCGTTCGGCCCGGTCAACAAGGGGATCATCGAGTCACTGCGGCTGCCGTTCAGCGTGGACACCAACACATTGCCGGGCCGGCAGGTGCTCGCCCTCGACGGGTTGCTCCGCGCTGACGAGGGCCTCGGCGCCTGCGCCACCCTGAGCCTGCTGGTCAAGGCGATCGGCACCCCGGACACCACCGCCGGGTACGTGGCGTGCATCGCCGCGCTCCAGGTCGACAACTCGCGCTTCCGCAGCCTGATCACGCCTGAGCAGCTCACGGTGGCCCAGCTCAACGAGGCGGCGGTGGCCGCGCGTACCAGCCCCGACTTCCTGGTGACCAGCGCCCGGGATCCGGCCGGCGCCGTTCGCGACGTGCCGATGGAGGCGCTCTTCCCGGCCGTCCGCACGATGATCCGGCTCGGTCAGTTCGTCGAGAAGAAGCTGGTCGCGGACGTGCTCGCCGAGGTGACGGCCGAGCAACGGCGCGCGCTGACCGCCGCGTACCTGGTCGGTGCCATGGCGGCGTTGATCCTGACGCTGGTGGTGCTGCTCAGCGTGGCGGTGGCGCGGACGGTGGCCCGACCGCTGACCCGGCTCACCCGCTCGGCCGACCGGGTCGCCCGGGTCGCCGAGGCGGAGCTGGTCCGGGTCACCGACGACGAGACGGAGAGACCCCAGGCGGTCCGGTTGGAGCCGGTGGACATCCGCGCCAACGACGAGATCGGCGACCTGGCGCGGGCCTTCGACCGGGTGCAGAGCACCGCGGCGCAGCTGGTCGAACGGCAGGTCGCCGGCCGACGCAACGTGGCGCAGATGTTCGGCCACGTCGGGCGGCGTACCCAGAATCTGGTGGGTCGGCAGATCGCGCTGATCGACCGGCTGGAGCAGCAGGAGGCCGACCCGGGCCGCCTGGAGCACCTGTACCGACTCGACCACATCTCCAGCCGGTTGCGGCGCAACGCCGGCAGCCTCGTGGTGCTCTCCGGTTCGGCCGGGGCCGACGCGCACACCGCGCCGGTGCCGCTGGCCGACGTGGTCCGGTTGGCGCTCGGCGAGATCGAGGACTACACCCGGGTGGAGGTACAGGTGCCGGCGGGCGTCTCGGCCGCACCGGCGGTGGTCGGTGACCTCGTCCTGGCGCTGGCCGAGCTGATGGAGAACGCGACAGTCTTCTCCCCGCCGCACACGCGGGTGTTGGTGACCGCCGAGACGTCCGGCCTCGGTGCGCGGCTCACGGTGGTGGACCACGGCATCGGCATGAGCGAGCAACGGCTGGCTGAGGAGAACGCCCGGTTCACCCGCCGGGAACGGCTCGACCTGGCCCCAACCGAGGTGCTCGGCCTCTTCGTGGTGGGCCGGTTGGCCCGCCGGCACGGCTGGCAGGTTGCCCTGGCCTCCACCGGCGGCGGCGGGGTGACCGCGCAGTTGGAGATCCCGTCGACGTCGCTGGTGCTGCGCCGTGCCGACCGCGCCGGCGCCACCGTGGCCCGCGCCGCGGTGCCGGATCGGGATCGGCGCACCACGGCGACCCTCGACCCCGAGCACGACGCGCCGCCCCGCGCGACGGCCGTCGCCGTGCCGGCCCGCTTCGACTCGGACCTGCTCAGCCGGGCCACCCGCAGCCTGGACGCCGGCCCGTCCTGGAACGCGTTCGGTCGGGGCCAGCCGGAGGAGACCGTTCCCGAACCCCAGAGCCCGCAGCCGGCGGGCACGCCGGCCGGGTCGCGGGTGCGGCAGCGGGTGCCCGGGGCCACTCTGCACGCCACCGGCGCGACGACCCGGCCGGTGGACGCCACCAGCGCGGACCCCGCCGCCGCGCGCGCGCTGGTCGAGGCGTTCCAAGCCGGCGTACGCCGCGCCGAGATGCAGGTGGCACCGGGCCTCGACGGTGCGTCGGCGCGGACGACCAGCGACCCGTCGGCGCGGGCCGGGGTGGCCGAACCGGGCCCGACCGTCGACCTGCCCAGCACACCGGGAGGCGCCGGCCCCACGGTGCCGCGTGATGGCGGCTCGACCGATGCCGCACCGGAGCGGCCCCGGTTGAGCCGACGGGTACCGGGGGCGAACCTCGCCGCCGTCCCGGCCTGCCAACCGCCCACCACCCATCTCGGTGACCCGACCGAGGTCCGCGACCTCATCAGCGAGTTCGAGGCGGGCGTCGCCCGCGCTCTCCGCGAAGTCAGCCCCGACCACCGGAACGAAGAAGGATCATCACGGTGACCAGCCCCTTCCTGCACGACAACGTCGACCAGACCCAGCCCAGCACCAATGGGGACCTCAGCCCGGAGGCCCGTACGTTCAACTGGCTGCTGGACTCCTTCACCTCCAGCACCGCCGGGGTCCTGGAGGCGATCGCGGTCTCCTCGGACGGTCTGCTGATGGCCATGTCGGCGATCAAGGATCGGTCCAACGCGGAGCGGTTGGCCGCCGTCGTGTCCGGGATGACCAGCCTCGCCGGCGGGGCCGCCAGCTGGTACGCGCTCGGCGGCCTGAACCGGGTGATCGTCGACATGGCCGACGGCTACCTGCTGATCAGCGCGATCAGCAGCGGTTCCGTGCTCGGGGTGGTCGCCGACCGGTCGGCGAACCTGGGCACCGTCGCGTACGAGATGACGCTCTTCGCCGGGCGGGCCGGTGGCGCCCTGACCCCGCGACTGATCGTCGAGTTGAAGAACGCCGTTCAGCAGTGACCCCCGACGTCGCCGGCGAGGATCCGGATTCGGAACCCAGGGTTCGGATCCGCCCGTACCTGCGCACGTCAGCATCGTTCGGGGACGGCGCGGCGGCGACACCGGTGCTGCCGGAGCCGGACGGGGACCAACCGTCCGGCCCCCGTCCGTTCGTGCTCACCGCCGGGCGGGTGGCGGGTGCCGACCCGGCGATCGGGCTGGAGACCCAGGTGACCGTCCGCATGGACAGCACCGGGTGGGTCGGCCCGCCGGGCGCCCTGCTGGCACCGGAGCTTCAGACGATCATCGCGCTCTGCGTCGAGCCGATCTCGGTGGCCGAGATCTCGGCCCGCGCCCGCTTGCACTTCGGCGTGGTCCGGGTCCTGGTCGGCGACCTACGCGCCGCCGGGCACCTGGACGTGCACGTCACCGACACCGACGACGCTGTCGACCCCGATCTCATCCTGCGAGTGATTGATGGACTCCGTGCGATCTCCTGAATGGCCGGCCGCCCCGCTCGGCGGGGTCGCCGCGAACAGCGCCGCCGCCCGTTACGGCATGTCTTCGGGCACCGGGCCGATAGTCGGGCGGGCCGGGCCACCGCCGACCGCGCCGCCGCCGTACCGGCCCTCGTCCGGGACAGGGTCGGTGCCGCCTCCGGTCGGTAGGCCGGCCGCACCGCCGATCCCGGTCAAGATCCTGGTCGCCGGTGGATTCGGGGTGGGTAAGACCACCACAGTGGGTGCGATCTCCGAGATCGCGCCCCTGACCACCGAGGCCGAGATGACCAGCGCAGGGATCGGCGTGGACGACCCGGGTGCCCGGTCGGCCAAGACCACCACCACGGTCGCGATGGACTTCGGCTGCGTGACGATCGACCGGAGTCTGAAGCTCTACCTGTTCGGCACGCCGGGGCAGACCCGGTTCGGCTTCATGTGGGACGACCTGGCCCGGGGAGCGCTCGGCGCGCTGGTGGTGGTGGACAGCGCCCGGCTGGACGACTGTTTCCCGGCCATCGACTTCTTCGAGCGGGCCGGGCTGCCGTTCGTCGTCGGGGTCAACGCCTTCGACGGGCGACTGGCCCTGGAGCTCGGCGAGATCCGTTGGGCGCTGGCCATCGGCGATCATGTACCCCTGGTGCAGTTCGATGCCCGCGACCGGCGCTCGGTGCGGGACGCCCTACTGGTCGTCCTGGACCGCGCGCTGGACCGCGCTACCCGGGACAGGAAGGCCTGAGCCAGCCAGCTCCGGCCGTGGCGGGAAGAGGTGATCTGGTGAGGGGCGACCTGGACGAGACGCTGGCCCGGCTGGCCCGACGTGAGGAGGCGTCGCGCCGTCGGGCCGCCGAGCGTGACGACACCACCGCACCGTCGAGCCCGCCCGGCCCCGGCGGCGACACCCGCAACGCCCGGTCGGGTCGACACGACCCGCGGCACGCGGGGGTGGAGTCCCCGAGCGAGGTGGCCGGATGGGGACCGGTCGAGGAGGTGGCCGAGGCGGTCCGCCAGGTCGTCGGGGCCCACCCCGGGCTGGCGGTGACCGTGCAGGTGGAGCACGCCGGGCGGGCGTACCCGATGCGGGTGTCCTGGGACGGGTCTGCGGTCACGGTCGGGCCGGTGCCTCCGCCGACCCCGGTGGAACCCCCGCCGGCCTGGCCGCTCTCGGGTCGGACGGTGCCCGCCTGGGCGCCGGGCCCGGACGGTCTGACCCCGGACCCGGCGGCCCGGTTGGCCGAGCTGATCCGACGCGACCCGACGCTGCTGGACGAGCTGGATCCGCGGCGCTGACCGGCGGGGCTGGCTGCTGGCGGCTACGGTCGGGCAGTGGCGCAACCCGACCTGACTCTGACGGCGAGCCTGCGGCCGGCGGCGCTGGACGCCCGACGGGGCGTCGTGCGCCTGCACCCGGAGGCGCTGACCGCGCTGGGGCTGCGCCCCGGCGACCCGGTCCGCCTTGCCGGTCGCCGGGAGACGGCCGGAATCGCGGTGGCCGCCGGGCCGGGCGCGAGCAGCGCTCTGCTGTACGCCGACGACCTGACGTTGGGCAACCTGGGTCTGCGTGACGGCGGTCAGGTGCTGGTGAGTCCGGTGCCGTTGGTTCCGGCGAGCCGGGTAGTCCTGGCCGGGCCGGTGGAGGTCGTCGCGGCGGTCAGCCCCGAGATGCTCCGGCTGGCCCTGCTGGGCAAGGTGCTCACCGCCGGGGATGACGTGTCGCTGCTGCCGCAGGACGTGCTGCCGGACGCCTCGGTCCGCAGCCTGGTCGAGGCGGCGCGGCGCAGCCTCGCCAACACCGTGGGTTTCGCCTGGACCAGCACGCTGCTCACCGTGGTCAGTGTCGAGCCGGCGGCCGGCGCGCTGGTCACCATGGGCACGTCGGTCGGTTGGCAGCACGGCGCGACCACCCACGGCGGGCCTGCTCCGGGCGGCGCGACGCCGGCCCGGCCGGGTGCGAGCGCCGACGCCGTTCCGGTGGAGGACGCACCGGACGTGGACGAGTTGCCCGGTCTGCGGGCCCAGGCCGAGGAACTGACCGAGCTGCTGGACCTCGGCTTCCACCACCGGGAGGTGTTGGGCCGGCTCGGCACCACCATCTCGTTGGGCGTGTTGCTGGTCGGCCCGGCGGGTTCCGGGAAGTCGGCGCTGGTCCGGGCGGTGGCCGCCCGGGTCGGTGCCCGCGTGCACCCGCTCTGGGCGCCGGAGGTGGCGGCGCTGACCAGTCAGGCCGCCGCCGAACGGTTGCGCGCCGCGGCGGCGGCGGCCCGAGCCGGCGGGCCGGCGGTGCTGCTGGTCACCGACGTCGAGGCGCTCGTACCCGCGGATGAGCCCGGCCCGGTGGCGACGGTGTTCCGTCAGGTGCTCGCGGAGAGCGTCCGCGCCGGCATCGCCGTGGTCTGCACCACCGGCCGGCCGGAGGCGGTCGACCCCGCACTGCGCGCGCCGGACCTGCTGTCGCTGCGGATCAGCGTGCCGCTGCCGGATCAGGCGTTGCGCCGTGAACAGCTCACCGTGCTGACCCGGCAGGTGCCGTTGGCCGACGACGTCCGGCTGGACGACGTGGCCGCGCGGACCCCCGGGTTCGTCGCGGCGGACCTGGCCGCACTGGTCCGGGAGGCCGGGGTTCGCGCGGCGCTGCGGCAGAAGTCCGCCGAGACGCCGACGGTGTCGATGGCCGATTTCACCGCCGCCCGGGAAGTGGTCCGGCCGACCACGATGGCGGCGTCCACCCTGGACCTGGCGTCGGTGACCCTGGACGACGTGGGTGGGCTGAACGAGGTCAAGCAGACGTTGACCGAGTCGGTGCTCTGGCCGCTGACCTACCCGGACACCTTCGCCCGGCTCGGCGTGCAGCCGCCGCGCGGCGTGCTGCTCTACGGGCCGCCGGGTTGCGGCAAGACCTACCTGGTCACCGCGCTGGCCGGGTCGGGGCGGGCCAACGTGCTGTCGGTCAAGGGCGCCGAACTGCTCTCCAAGTGGGTCGGTGAGAGCGAACGCGCGGTCCGTGAGCTGTTCCGGCGGGCCCGGGAGGCGGCCCCCACCCTGATCTTCCTGGACGAGGTGGACGCGCTGGCACCGGTGCGCGGCCAGGCCACCGACGGTGGCACCACGGACCGGGTGGTCGCCGCCCTGCTCACCGAGTTGGACGGAATCGAGACGCTGCGCAACGTGGTGGTGGTCGGGGCCACGAACCGGCCGGACCTGGTCGACCCGGCGCTGCTGCGGCCGGGCCGGTTGGAGCGACTGGTCTACGTGCCACCGCCGGACGGGCCGGCCCGCACGGAGATCCTGCGGGCGGCGTCCCGGCAGGTGCCGTTGGCACCGGAGGTCGACCTGGCCGCCCTCGGCGACGAGCTGACCGGCTTCTCCGCCGCGGACTGCGCGGCGCTGGTCCGCGAAGCGGCGTTGGCCGCGATGCGGGAGTCGCTCGCCGCCGCCACGGTCACCGCCGAACACGTGTCGGCCGCCCGGGCCCGGGTACGCCCGTCGCTCGACCCGGCCCAGGTCGCCTGGTTGGCCGCGTACGCCGCCAACCGGGAGTGACCAACCAGTACAACCTTTCGTCACGCCCAGGGCGTTCCTAGTACGTCATATTCCTCAGTGGAGTCATCCACTGTGACGTCAGGTGGTGTTCCTTGCGCAAGCGGCTCTCTCTCCTCCTCGTCCCCCTCGTTGCGGCGGCGGCCCTGGTCTCGGTCGGCGCACCGGCGACGGCCCATCCGGCGAAGCCGTTCCCCGCCCGGATCGCGCTGCCGGACGGGTTCACCCCGGAAGGGTTGACGATCGGCCGGGGCACCACCGTGTTCGTCGGGTCAATTCTGGACGGCGCCGTATGGCGGGGTGACTTACGCACCGGCCGCGGCTCGGTGCTGATCCCCGGCACACCGGGCACCGACAAGGCGGGCCTCAAGCTCGACCCGCAGGGCCGGCTCTGGACCGCCGACTTCTCCGGCGGCGGCGCGAGCGTGTACGACGCGAACACCGGCACCAAGCTGGCCCACTACCAGTTCACCGATGTGCCGGGCAGCTACATCAACGACCTGGTGATCACCCAGCGAGCGGTCTACTTCACCGACTCCGCGCGCCAGGTGCTGTACGTGGTGCCCCTGGGCCCTGGTGGCCGCCTTCCCGCCCCCACCGCCTTCCGGGTGCTGCAGCTCAGCGGTCCGGCCGCCACTCCGGACGTCTACCACAACGGGATCGTGGCACTGCCGGACGGCGATCTGCTGGTGGCGCAGATGTTGAACGGTCAACTCGTACGCGTCGACCCGCGTACCGGCGGCAGCCGCCTCGTCGACCTCGGCGGCTACTCGATCGAGCGGGCCGACGGGCTGGTGCTGCGCGGACACACCCTCTACGTGATCCGCAACCTGTCCAACGTCATCGCGGTGGTCCGGATGAACGCCGGCTTCAACGCCGGGGTGGTGCAGCGGGAGATCACCGGCCCGCAGCTACGGTCGCCGGCCACCGGTGACCTGCTCGGCTCGGCGTTGTACGTGGTGAACGGCCGGTTCGACGTGGAGTCGACGCCGAGCACCGACTACGACATCGTCCGGCTGCCGGCCTGACCTGGGTGGTCGGCGGCGGCCCCTGGGGTCGCCGCCGGCCCAACGGGCACCTCAGAAGGCGGGCGGCGTCGAGTCGAGGCAGATCTCGGCGCGGATCTTGCCGTCGTCCTCGCGCAGTTTCGCGCCGCATTTCTGCAGGACCGCGACCGCACCGATGTTGTCCGGGGTCGTCTCGGCGACCACCGCCCGCATGCCCGCCCGAGCGGCGGAGTTCAACAGCTCCCGCAGGGCGGCGGCGCCGATCCCCTGCCCCCGTGCCGAGCGGCCGAGCCACATCCCGGTCTCCACAGTGCCGGGCTCATCACAGCGCGTCATCCGCACCATGCCCATCACCTCGCCACCGACGAGGATGGCGTACATCTGGGAACGGGTCGGGCCGTCCAGCCCGCCGAAGCTCGCCCGGTGGAAGTCCCGGAAGGCCTCGCGGCGGGCGAGTGACCAGCCGGCGGGGGCCTCGACCGGGGGCATGACATCGCCGGGCTCCGCCTCCGCAGCCGCTACGGAGAGCAACGGCTCCAGGTTCCGCTCGTCCACCGGCTCCAGCCGGACCGCACCCGCCACGTGCCGCAGTCTGCCGCCCTCATCGGCCGAAGTCCACCCCATTGGCCATCCACTGGCGGTCCGGACAGCGGTACCGGCCGGTCGGGCGGCCCTGGTGTTCCGCATCACGCTCTGTTGTCACCCGACCGGGTGTCGAACGCTCAAACCGCTGACTCGAACTCGCAGAACACCACCGACGCGTCGTCGGTGGACTTGTGCCGGCGCAGTCGGTCGGGGTGGTCGCGCTCGGCGTCCCGCACCCGGTCGATCAACGCGCCCGGACCGTCGGCGCCGAGCAGGTCCAGCAGACCCGCCCAGTCGGTCAGGCCGAACTGCTCCACCGCGCTGGACGCGCCGTCACTGAGCAGGGCCGCCCGCCGTAGCGCCCCCGGACCGCGCCGGGGTGCGGTCCCGGTCACCGCATGGAAGGCCGCGTCCGGGTCGGCAGCCGCCACCCAGTAGCCGTGCGTTCGGTTCATCCGTTCCCGCTGGACGCTCACGGCGTGCCGGAACCGGGTGACCGGGTCAGCCGCGCCGCCCGGCACGATCGCCACGGTTTCCCGCAACTCCGTCATCGCCGAGTCCAGCCGGTTGTCGGAGACCACGCTGACCTGCCCGCCGACGTCGAGAACCAGCGGACTGTCGCAGAGCACCAGGTAATCCACCTGGTCACCGCAGTCACGCAGGAGGCAGACCGTGCTGGACGGGGTGCCCGGATGGTCGAGGTCGCACTGACCGCCGTGGTCGGCGCGCACCGCGAGGATGGCCGCAGCCAGGTTGCTGGTCAGCCGGGCGGCCGGGCGTACCGCCTCGGCGACGCCGATCCGGGCGGCCAGGTGCCGGACGTACCACTCGGGCCCGTGCACGCAGCCGGTGTCGAAGCCGTCCGGCACTGTCGCGCCGTCCAGGACACCCACCAACGGGCCGAACCGGAAGACCAGGTCCTCGTTCACCGGCCGGCCCGGGGCCGGCGCGGACGCGGAGCGTACCCGCATCACCGGCGCCGGCCCCGGCCCACCGAACGGCTCAGCGCTGTCGAAGGTCGTCGACGGCCGCATGTGTCTCTCCCTGCACCTGACCGGCGGCCGAACGGCCCTGGTCGCGTACCGCGGACACGCCCTGCTGGGCGCTGGACCGGACCGACTGCGCCGCCTGCTGCGCCGGCTCCCGCAGGTTGTCCTGCATCTGGTGGCCAACCTGGCTCGCCTGCTCGCGCAGCTCACCGGAGTGCTCACTCACCATGTTCCGCGCTCGTCCGGCGAGTTGCCGCTCACGCCCGCTCGGCGGGATCAACGAGGCGGCCAGCAGACCGACTCCGAAGGCAACCAGGCCGGCGGCCATCGGGTTGCCCTGAGCCTGCTCGCGGGAGTGCTGCCCGAGTGAACGGGTTTCGTCACGTACCGAGCCGGCCGCGTGCGACATCCGCTGGCCAGCCTGCTGCCCCAGGTGATTCGAGCTGCCCATCATCTTCTCCTTCGCTCGGGTGACCGCCCCGCGGGCCTGCCCGACGCGGTCACCGGCGATCCGACGCGGGTTGACCTTGTCGGTCAGCGCGTCGACGTCACTGCTCAACTCGTTGCGGGTGGTCTCGATCTCCCGCCGGATCCGATCCGGATCACTGGACATGACCTGTTCCCTCCCGACTCGTTCACCGGCCCCGCAGGGCGTCCGGCAGCTCCCGGGCAGTCTGCTTCGTCCGGGGCAGAGCCGTACGCGCGCGCTTCAACTGGGTCCGGGCGTTGATGAAGAGGCCACCGGCGACGGCGGCCCAGAGCACCGCGACGATCAGGGCCGCCCACCCCTGGTCCATCGTGTTGGACAGCCCCCACCAGAGGGCATACGACACGAAGAGGACCGCCAGGAACCCGGCCAGCGCGGCACCGCCGAGCATTCCGCCGGCCTTGCCTGCCTGACTGGCCTCCTCGCGCAGCTCGGCCTTGGCCAGCTCGACCTCCTTGCGCACCAGGGTGGACATGTCCCTGGTCACGTCGCCGATCAGCTCGCCGACCGAGGCCTGGGTCCGCTCCTTTTCCGGGGCGCTCACGGTGCCACCCCGCCGGGCAGGTCCCGCGCCGGTTGACCGGCGGGCGAGACGTTCTGCGCTCGTGCCGTCCCCACGTACGGCTGCTGACCGGCGTCCACCGGTGCGCCCTGCGCGGGTGACGGAGCACCGGACGCGCTGCCACCCTGACCGTTACCCGAGGCCGGCGCGGTCAGGCCACGGGTGAGCCGCCCGACCAGCAGCCCGGCCACCGCCGCGCCCGCGAGGAACGTCGCCGGGTGGTGCCGGGCGTACGTGCGAACCTCGTCGAGCACCTCGCCGGGCTCACGCTCGTCGAGCCAGCCGGCGGCCTGCTGGGCGGCGTCGGCCGCCTTGCGTACCACTTGACCGGCCAGCCCGGAATCGCCGTCCCGTTCGGCCATCGAACCGAGGTTCTGACCCAGGTCGCGCAAGCCTGCGGCGGCCCGCCGCTGCTGTGTCTGCGCCTGCTCCCGAAGCTGCCCGGTGGCCTCACCGGTCAACTGCTGCGCCTGTCGCCGCGCCTCTGCGGCCACCTGACCGCCCTGCTCAGCGGCGGTGTGGGCGACCTGACCCCCGGCCTGCGCGGTCTGCTGGCCGACGCGCGAGGCCTCCTGTCGGGCCTGCTGTCCAGTGCTGCTCTGGTTCGTTGCCGTCATACCCCGCTCCCTTCCTGGGCCCGAGGTCGCAAGCGGCCTCGGCGCGCCTCCCGCCTACCCGCCTGGCCAGCCGCCATGCCGTCATGCCGGACCGACGGCCGGCGGCCGGCGCGGCGATCTTGCACTTTGTGTCCCGACAAAGACGCGCAAAAGCCACGAAACGGCGACAGAAAGTGCAAGATCGCGGGCGGTCAGCGGCGGCGGTTACGGGCGCGCGACGAGCGCAACCGGCGGAGCCGGCTGATCAGCACGGGGTCGGCGGCGAGGGCGGCCGGATTGTCCAGCAGACCGTTGAGCAGCTGGTAGTACCGGGTCGACGAGACTCCGAAGGTGTCCCGGACGGCCTGCTCCTTCGCACCGGCGTGTCGCCACCACTGCTGCTCGAAGGCGAGGATGGCCCGCTCCCGTTCGGTCAGCCCCGGGGCGGGAACGGTGGGCCGCGCCGACTCGTCTGCGGCAGGCGTGTCGGCGGTCTCGATGGGCGGCACCGGTCGGGGATTCGGGACGGCCGGCCCGGCGGCACCTGCGACCTCACCCGGACGAGCGTCGATGGACGGCTCGGGGGCGGCCGGGGTGGTGTCGGCGGACATGTCGCCCAGCCTAGCCAGCGGCGAGCAGGGACGCAGCAAGCGGCGCGGCCGGTCCGCACCGCCGGGAACCCCGACGGCCGGGCCGACCGCGCCGCGTCACTTCTGTCGGGTCAGGAGATGTCGCGGCGACGCATCGCCCAGAGCGCCGCCCCGAGGATCACCACCACCCCGACCGAGAGCAGGACGGAGGACTGCTGCCAGGTGATGTCCATCGTGGCCGGCTTGCACTCCCCGTAGTAGGTCGCGTTGCAGGAGTTCCAGTCCTGCAAGGTGACCGTCTTCGTCATCCAGGCCAGCGCGTACGTCGGCAGCAGCCAGGCCTCGGCGAACCGCACGCTCGCCATGGACAGCAGGATGCCCAGGCCGAACTGGCCGACCACCATCACGGCCACCACGCCGCCGAGGGCCATCGCGGTGTGCCGGCCCAGCGAGGCGAGGGCGAAGCCGATGGTGGTGAGCACCAACACCAGCACCACACCGCGTACGCCGGTCAGCATGAACGACTGCCAGACCCCGGAGGTCATCTTCTCGGTGCTGCCCCGGAAGGTGGCGACGGCCCAGAACCCGGCGAACCACAGCACCGCGGCGGGAAGCGTCACCGCCAGGATGCCGGTGAGCAGCGCGGCCAGCTTGGTGAGCAGTACGGTGAGCCGCTTCGGCCGCCAGAGCAGCAGGTTCATCATGCCGCCGGTGCTCCACTCGGCGCCGACGAAGGACGCGCCGATGACGAACCCGACCAGGGCGAGGATCGCCGCGAACGGGATCAGGGTCTCGTCGAACGTCTCCTTGAAGTCGAACGTCGAGGGCAGGAACCAGCTCGCCTCGATCTGGTCCCGGGACGGGGCCGTGATCATCGAGCAGTCGTCCGGGTAGCGGCCGTCGGTCGCGGTGCCGGCCGTCTTGGCCTGCTCACAGGCGGCGCGTTCCTGCTCGCTCCAGCGCACCTGCTCCTGGTACTGCTGGTCGGCCTGACGCTCGGCCCGGGCGAGCTGGCCGGCGTCGATCTTCTGGTTGGTGAAGAACACCCCGACCACCACCGCGGCCAGCACCAGCAGGCCGAGCAGCGACATGTAGCGGGTGAAGCGCCGCTTGCTGAGCCGGCGCAGCTCGGTACGAAAGAGGCTCACGCGCCCCACCCTCCCCCGGCGGGACCGGGCTGACCCGTCCCACCGACCTTCATGGACTCGTCGACCTGCCGGTGCTGACCGGGTACCGGCGCGGTGGCGGTCAGTTCGAGGAAGACGCTCTCCAGGTCGACGGCGATCGGCGCCAGCTCACTGACATAGAGGTTCTTCTCGGCGAGCAGCCGGGTCACCGTCGCCGGCTTGTCGACGCCGGCCAGCATCAGGTGGTCGGGGTGACCGGTGACCCGGATCCCCGCCTCGGTGAGCGCCTCGGTGGCCATCGGCAGGTCGCTGACCGCCTCCAGCCGGATCCGGACGGCACCGGACGAGTGCTGCGCGAGCACCTCGTCGACCGCGCCGAACGCGACCCGCCGGCCCAGCGAGATGATGGTGACCGAGTCGCAGATCAGCTGGATCTCACCGAGGATGTGGCTGGACAGCACCACTGTCATCCCCGATTCGGCGAGGGTACGCATCAGCGTGCGCATCTCCCTGATACCGCCCGGGTCGAGGCCGTTGGCCGGCTCGTCGAGGATGAGCAGCTTCGGGTTCTTCAGCAGGGCCGAGGCCACGGCGAGCCGCTGCTTCATGCCCAGCGAGTACGTCTTGACCCGCTCGCCGGACCGGTCGCGCAGCCCGACGAGTTCCAACACCTCGTCGACCCGGACGGCCGGCACCTCGCCCGCCCCCGCGAGCAGGGACAGCGTGTCCCGGGCGGTGAAGTGCGGGAAGAACTGCGGGCTCTCCACGATCGCGCCGACCTGGCCGGCGACGGTGGGCAGCGCGTCGGGGACCTCGTGCCCGAGCAGCGCCATCCGGCCACCATCGGGTCGGATCAGGCCGAGCAGGGTACGCAGCGTAGTGGTCTTGCCGGACCCGTTCGGACCCAGGAAGCCGTGCACCTGCCCCGCGTCGACCCGCATGTCGAAGCCGTCGAGCGCGTTGCGGGTGCCGCGTCGACGACTCTTGTACGTCTTACGTAGACCTTCGATCTCCAGGACAGCTGGCAAGCTGCACCTCCCCCGATGGGTGGGCGTGACAGCCGACACCATACGCGGTATGCAGGAGCGCGCAATACGCGGTATGCATCGACGCGCCGATCAGGTTAGTTCATCGACGGAGCGTGACCGCTCAGGCGCAGACGACCTGTACGCCGGCGGCGCGGAACGCCTCCACCACTTCCGGCGCGGCACCGGAGTCGGTCACCAGCGTCTCCACGCGCTCGACCGGGCAGATCCGGGCGAAGGCGTGACCCCCCAGCTTGGACGAGTCCGCGATGATCACCACGCGCTTGGCGCGGGCCACCATCAGGTTGTTCATCGCCGCCTCCCCCTCGTGGTGGGCGGCGGCGCCGAGCTGCGGGTCGATCGCGTCCACACCGAGCAGGGCGACGTCCAGGGTGACCTCGCGCAGCAACGCCCCGCCCAGCGGGCCGACCAGCTCGAACGACTTCGGGCGCACCACCCCGCCGGCCACCACGACCTTCATCCGGGATCGGACCAGCAGCTCGTTGGCGATGTTCAGCGCGTTGGTCACCACGGTGAGCTGGGCACCCTCGGCGCTGGTGTTCAGATCCGGTCGGACGGCGAGCGCCCTCGCCACCTCGGTGCTGGTGGTGCCGCCGTTCAGGCCGACCACGGTGCCCGGCGTGACGAGCGCTGCGGCGGCCGCCCCGATCCGCTGCTTCTCGGCCGAGTGCTTGGCCGTCTTGTAGCGCAGCGGCAGGTCGTACGACACGCCGTTGGCGACTGCGCCGCCCCGGGTTCTTGTGATCATCTGCTGTTGCGCGAGCTGGTCGAAGTCACGCCGGATGGTGGCCTGGGAGACGTCCAGCCGCTCAGCTGCCGCCTCGACGCTGACCCGGCCGTTGTCGGTCAGCATTTCGAGCAGGGCGTTCCATCTGGCGTACCGGTCCACCGCGGGGGCCCTCCCAGCAACTGCACGGACGGTGATTGATTGCGTGCACACTAATGCGCGAAACTAGGCTGGCGCAAAAGACTGACCTGCGCGATCGACTGGTCGGTTGCCATGGTCACCTGCGTTCGCGCAGAATAACGCGCGAAATGCGGGTCTAACGAGCCGTATTGCGCACCGATCGGCCCTGCGAGGAGTTTCCCATGGCGTACGTGGACGCGGAGATCGCGAGCCAACCCGACTGCTGGCGGGAGGCGGCCCGGCTGGCCGAGGTCGTGCGCGGTGACCTGCCGCGTCCCGGTGAGCGGGTCGCCGTCGTCGGTTGCGGCACGTCGTGGTTCATGGCGATGGCGTACGCGGCCCGCCGCGAGCAGGCCGGCCAGGGTGAGACCGACGCGTTCCAGGCGTCCGAGTTCCCCGCCGGACGCCGCTACGACCGGTTGATCGTGATCACCCGTTCCGGCACCACCACCGAGGTGCTGGACCTGCTCGCCGCGCTGCGCGGGCACACACCCACCACAGTCATCGTCGGTGACCCGGCCTCCCCGGCTGTCGACCTGGCCACCGCCACCGTGACCATGCCCTTCGCCGACGAGCGGTCGGTGGTGCAGACCCGCTTCGCGACCACCGCGTTGGCCCTGCTCCGGGCCCAGCTCGGCGACCCGGTGACAGCGCTCGCCGCCGACGCCGAGGTGGCGGTGCGGTCCCCGCTGCCGATCGACCCGACCACCATCGAGCAGGTCACCTTCCTCGGTCGGGGTTGGACGATCGGGCTGGCCCAGGAGGCGGCGTTGAAGTGCCGCGAGGCGGCCACCTTCTGGGCCGAGGCGTACCCGGCGATGGACTACCGGCACGGACCCATCTCGGTCGCCGCGCCGGGCCGGCTGGTCTGGGCGTTCGGTGAGCTTCCCGACGGGCTGCCCGAGGATGTGGCCGCCACGGGCGCGGCCTTCGTGCACAGCCGCACGCACGGTTGGCGCACGGTGCTGGGCAGCTGGTCCGCCGGCCGTACCCCGGTCGATCCGATGGCCGATCTGATCCTGGCCCAACGCTTCGCGGTCGCGCTGGCCACCAGCCGGGGCCTCGACCCGGACGCGCCCCGACACCTGACCCGGTCTGTGGTTCTCGCGCCATGACCGACGACCGGGTGGTCGTTGCGCTGGACGTCGGCGGCACCGGCATGAAGTGCGCCCTGGTCGGACCGGACGGCGTCGTGGTCCGCACCGAACGGCACCCCACCGACGCCGCACGCGGCCCGGCCGCCGTGGTCGACACCATCCTGGACGTGGCCGCGGGGCTGGCCGACAAGGCACGCGCCGACGGGCTGAGCCCGATCGCAGTCGGCATCGCCGTGCCCGGGGTGGTGGACGAGGCGCGCGGCGTCGCGGTGTGGTCGGCGAACGTGGGCTTCCGGGACGTACCCCTGCGGGACCTGACGGTGGCGCGGCTCGGCCTGCCGACGGCGCTCGGCCACGACGTGCGGGTCGGTGGTCTCGCCGAGGCCCGGCTCGGCGCCGGACGCGGCACCGGGCACGTGCTGTTCGTGGCGATCGGCACCGGCATCGCCGCCGCGCACGTCGTCGACGGCATGGCCGCCGTCGGCGCGCACGGCGCGGCCGGCGAGATCGGCCACATCCTGGTCCGGCCCGACGGCCCGCGCTGCGGCTGCGGCCGCCCCGGCTGCCTGGAGGCGGTCGCGTCCGCCTCCGCGATCGGCCGCCGCTACGCCGAACTCACCGGCGAGACCACCGACGCTCCGGTGACGGCGGCGGAGGTCGCCGAACGGGCCGCAACCGGCGAACAGCTCGCCGGCCAGGTCTGGCGGGAGGCGATCGCCGCGCTCGCCGACGGTCTGGCCAGCGGGCAGGCGCTGTTCGACGTGGCGACGATCGTGCTCGGCGGCGGCCTGGCCCAGGCCGGGGATCGGCTGCTGACCCCGCTGCGCGCGGCACTGCACGAACGAATGACCTTCCACCGGGAGCCGCAACTGGTCGCGGCAGCCCTCGGCGACGAGGCCGGTTGCCTCGGTGCCGCCCTGCTCGCCCTGGACGCCGTGGGTGTCCGTGACCATCAGGAGAAGCGATGACCGTACGGGTGAACGGCCGAGTGGTGACCCCGACCGGAGTCATTCGACAGGGCTGCGTCGAGTGGGACGGGGATCGGATCACAGCGGTGGCCGAATATCCGTCGGTGCGCGACGGGCACTGGATCCTGCCCGGCTTCGTCGACATGCACACGCACGGCGGTGGCGGCCACACCTTCACCACCGGGGACGCCGACGAGGCCCGCGCGGCGGCCGACTTCCACCTGACCCACGGCACCACCACCCTGCTGGCCAGCCTGGTCAGCGCACCCTTTCCGCTGATGCGTACGGCCACCGAGGCGTTCGCCCCGTTGGTCGAGGAGGGCGTGTTGGCGGGGGTCCACTTCGAGGGGCCGTACCTGTCGGCCGCCCGCTGTGGTGCGCAGAACCCCGAGTACCTGCGCGACCCGTCGACCGACGAGCTGACCGAGCTGATCGAGCTGGGCCGGGGCGCGATCCGGATGGTCACCCTCGCGCCGGAACGCGACGGCGCGCTGGAGGCGATCAAGCTGCTCACCGCGCAGCGGGTGGTGGCTGCGGTGGGCCACACCGACGCCACGTACGAGCAGACCCGCGCCGCGGTCGCCGCCGGCGCCAGTGTCGGCACCCACCTGTTCAATGGGATGCGGCCGGTGCATCACCGTGAGCCGGGGCCGGTGGTGGCGCTGCTCGACGCGCCCACCGTGATCTGTGAGCTGGTCGCCGACGGGGTGCACCTGCACGACGGAATGCTGACCTTCGTCACGGCGACCGCCGGTCCGGATCGGGCCGCGCTGATCACCGATGCGATGGCCGCCGCCGGAATGCCAGACGGTGAGTACGAGCTGGGCGGTCAGGCCGTCACCGTCGCCGACGGGGTGGCCCGGCTCGCCCGCGACGGCGCGATCGCCGGCAGCACGCTGACCATGGACGCCGCGCTGCGGCACGCCGTGAACGCCGGAATCCCGATCGCCGACGCCGCCCGGATGGTGGCCACCACCCCAGCGCGGGCCATCGGCCTGGGCGACCGGGTCGGTGCCCTCCAGGTGGGCCTCCGCGCCGATCTGGTGGTGCTCGACGACGACCTCAACGTGGTGCGGGTGCTGCGCGGTGGCTCCTGGGTGGAGTGACGCCCGGAAACCAGGCGGGGTCTCAGCTCAGGCTGTCGACTTCCACGCCGAGGATGGCCTGCTCGTCGGGGCGGTGCACCAGTACGTCGGACAGGTACGACTGGACCGCGTGCCGCATCCCGACGTCCCGGCCGGCCCGCTCGGACAGCAACCACTTGTGCTCGATGATCTGCGCGAACAGTTCCTGCGGCTCCAGCTTGCGGCGCAGGTGCGCGGGGACGGCCCGGACCACCGGCTCGAAGACCTCGGTGAGCCAGCGGTGCGCGGCCTGCTGCTCGTCGACCAGGTCGCTCTCCGCCCGGTAGGCGTCCAGGTCGTTGAGCAGCTTGCGCGCCTGGTTCTCCTCGGCGTCCAGGCCGGTCAGCCGCAGCAGCCGGCGGGTGTGGTAGCCGGCGTCGACGACCTTCGGCCGGACCAGGAAACGCCCACCGTCGATGGACGACATGGCCACCTCGGCGACGTCGAAGCCCAGCTCGTTGAGGCGGCGGATCCGGCCCTCGATGTCGTGCCGGGCCTCCCGCTCGATCGCCTGCTCGTAGGTGATCTCGTGCCAGAGCCGCTCGTAGCGCTGCACGACCTCCTCGCAGACCACCTCCGGGTCGATGGACTCGTGCAGAAGGCCGGCGGCCTGCAGGTCCAGCGCCTCACCGAAGATGTTCACCCGGGCGATCTCCAGGTCCTCGCCGCGCTGACCGTTGGAGAGCGAGTTGTGCAGGGCGCCCGTCTCGGCGTCCACCAGGTAGGCGGCGAAGGCGCCCGCGTCCCGCCGGAACAGGGTGTTCGACAGCGAACAGTCACCCCAGAAGAAGCCGGTCAGGTGCATCCGCACGATCAGGGCGGCGAGCGCGTCGAGCAGCCGGCTCATCGTCTCCGGTCGAAGGGTGTGCGAGAACAGCGCCCGGTACGGCAGCGAGAACTGCAGGTGCCGCGTGATCAGCACCGATTCGAGCGGCTCCCCGTCCTCGGTCTGCCGGTCGGCGACGACCGCCACCGCCTCGACCGAGGGAAAGTCGATCCGCTCCAGGGACCGGAGCAGGTCGTACTCCCGCTCGGCGATCCGCTCGCGGGTCTCCTTGAACGCGTACACGTATTCGCCCAACCGGACGAACCGGACGATGTGCCGGGAGATGCCCTGCGGCAGCGCGACCAGGTGTTGGGCAGGCCACTCCTCCAGCGGTGTCGACCAGGGCAGGTCGAGCAGCGCCGGGTCCACGAGGGCAGACGTGATCCGCACGGGCACAAGCATGACTGGTCGCCCCCGATATCCGCTCCTGATCGTGGTTGGGCCCACAGCGCCGGACACCCCGGCGTCGCGCCGGGCCGGTAGCGTGGTCGCGTGCTCAAACCCTCAGCGGTACGACGTGACCTGCGGCTACGGCCCGTCCGCCCGGCCGGCTGGTGGTTCGACGCGCTCCTGCTGGTCGCGTTGGTCGGGTTGACGGTGGCGCTCGCCGCCGATCAGCTCTTCGGGTTGGACCGGGCGGTCGCCGACTGGGCCGACGGGCACCGACCGACTGTCGCCTACTGGGTGGCCCGGGTGTTCAACCTGCTCGGCCAGGGCACCCCACTGACCTTGATCGCCGCCGGGTTGGGCGTGCTGCTGGCCGTCCGGCTGCGGTCGGTGCGGCCGATCCTGCCGCCGGTGGTCGGGTTCGTGCTGACCTACCTGACGATCGGTCCACTCAAGGTCTGGACCGCGCGGACGGCGCCGAGTGCCAGCATCAAGGAGCCGTTCCTGCCGCCCGAGCAGACCCTGCCGCTGTTCCACGACGATCTGCCCGTCCGATTCGCCCAGTCCTACCCGTCGGGGCACGTCGCCAACGCCATCGTCTGGTACGGCGTCATCGCGCTGCTGCTCGCCCCCCTGGCCCGCAGCTTCGGCCGGCACCTACCGGCCCGGTTCGTCACCGTGATCCGCGTCGTGCCGCCGCTGGTCGTCCTCACCACCACCACCTACCTGGGCTGGCACTGGCTGACCGACTCGGTGGCCGGGCTGCTGCTGGGGCTGTTCCTGGACCGGCTGCTGCACCGGGTGCCCTGGGACGATCTGCCGCTCCCCGGCCGGCTACGCGAATGGGACCGGCCGTTCACCTCGTACCCCTAGGGTCGACTCGTGGATCAACTGGCGCGGCGGCTGGGCGTACCCGATGCGGTTGTCATCGGGTTGGGCTCGATGCTCGGTGCGGGCGTCTTCGTGGTCTTCGGCCCGGCCGCGGCGGCGGCCGGCGGTGGCGGCCTGCTGCCGGCGCTGGTGCTCGCCGGCTTTGTCGCCTTCTGCAACGCGACCAGTTCGGCGCGGCTCGCGGCCCGTTACCCGGAGTCCGGCGGCACCTACGTCTACGGGCGGGAACGCCTCGGGCCGTTCGCCGGGTTCCTGGCCGGCTGGGGGTTCGTGGTCGGCAAGACGGCGAGCTGCGCGGCGATGGCGTTGACCATCGGGGCGTACCTGTGGCCCGGCCAGGCCCGGCTGGTCGCCGCCGCCGCGGTGCTCGCGGTGACCGCCGTGAACCTGCGCGGCATCGGCAAGACGGCCACCGCCACGAAACTGCTGGTCGCGGTGGTGCTCGCGGTGCTGGCGCTGGTCGCGGTCGTCGGCATCGTGGGCGGGCCGGTGCACCTGGACCGGCTGACCGACCCCGGCGGCTCGGCGCGAGGCGTGCTCACCGCCGCCGGGCTGCTGTTCTTCGCCTTCGCCGGGTACGCGCGGATCGCCACGCTCGGCGAGGAGGTCCGCGACCCGCAGCGGACCATCCCGCGCGCGGTGCCGCTGGCGCTCGGGTTGGTGCTCGCGATCTACCTGGTGCTGGCCGTGGTCGCCCTCGGCGTGCTCGGCGCCGACCGGCTGGCCGCTTCCGCCGCGCCCCTGGTCGACGTGGTGACCGCCGCCGGGCTGCCCGGCCTGGCGTGGCTGGTCCGCGCCGGTGCCACCATCGCGGTCGTCGGGGTGCTGCTGTCCCTGGTCGCCGGGGTCGGCCGGACCACCCTCGCCATGGCCCGCCGCCGCGACCTGCCCGGCGCGCTGGCCGCCGTGCACCCGGTGCACCAGGTGCCGCACCGAGCCGAGCTGGCCGTGGCCGCCGTGGTGATCGTGGTGGTGCTGCTCGGCGACGTACGCCACGCCATCGGCTTCTCCAGCTGCACGGTGCTCGTCTATTACGCGATCACCAACGCGGCGGCGCTCACCCTGGGCCGGGACCCGGACCGGCGGTTGCCGGTCCGGTTCCTCGCCGTGCTCGGGCTGGTCGGTTGTCTGCTGCTGGCGGTCAACCTGCCGCTGGGCAGCGTTCTCGCCGGCTTCGGTGTGCTCGCCGTCGGTGCCGCCGGCTACGCCCTGCGGGCCCGCCACTGACTCTGGCGTGCGGCCGGCGTCAGCGACTCAGCCGCTGGTAGCGGCGCACCGCCAGCGGAGCGAACGTCGCGATCAGCAGCACCGGCCACAGCACCGCCAGCAGCATCGCGTGCTCCGCCGGCCAGGAGTCGCCACCCAGGCCCGGGTTGCCGAACAGTTCACGGATCGCCGCGACGGTGGCCGACAACGGATTCCACTCCGAGATCGTCCCGATGATCGACGGCATCAGCTCGGGAGACACGAAGACATTCGAGATCGCGGTGAACGGGAACGCCGCCGGAAAGACGATCACACCGACCGTCTCCGGGTTGCGGACCAGCAACGCCAGGTAGATGCCGACCCAGGTGATAGCGATCCGCAGCAGCAGGAGCAACCCGACGGCGAGCAACGCCCTGCCGACACCCTGCCGCCACTGCCAGCCGACGAGCAGCCCACAGATCAGCAGGGTGGACATCTCCAACAGGGCGCGCAGCAGGTCGGCGGTGCTGCGACCGGTCATCAGTGCGGACCGGGCCATCGGCATCGACCGGAACCGGTCGACCACGCCCCGGCTGAGGTCCTGTGCCACGCCGGTCGCGGTCGCCCCCAACCCGTACAGCATCGTCATCACGAAGACCCCCGGCAGCAGGAACTCGCGGTAGCTGCCGCCGCCGGACACCTGCATGCCGCTGCCGAACACATATCCGAAGACCAGCACGAACATGATCGGCAGCGAGAAGTAGAGGATCAGCTCCTCCGGCGCACGGACCACGTGGGTCATGTTCCGCCTGGTCATCGTCCAGCCATCGGTGATCGCCGTGCTCATGCCAAATCCGCCTTCCGGCCCGCCCCGACGGGCTCGCGGGTGTCGTCCGGTCGGTGCCCGGTCAGGTGCAGAAACGCCTCGTCCAACGTCGCGCGCCGCAGGCCGACGTCCTCGACCGCGACCCCGGCGTCGTCCAGGCCGCGTACCACGTCGACCAGGCCGGCGACGCGATCGAGCACCGGCACGCTGAGCCGTCGGACCGTCGGGTCGAGTTCGGGCTGCGCGCCGCAGATCGCCGCCACGATGCGGCCAGCGTGGGCCAGCTCGGCCGCGTCGCGGACCACCACCTCGATCCGGTCACCGCCGGTCATCGCCTTCAACTGGTCCGGTGATCCCTCGGCCACCACCCGACCGGCGTCGATCACCGAGATCCGGTCGGCGAGCTGATCTGCTTCCTCCAGGTACTGCGTGGTGAGCAGCACCGTGGTCCCGTCCGCGACGAGACCACGGACCAGATCCCACACCTGGTTGCGGCTGCGCGGGTCCAGGCCGGTCGTCGGCTCGTCCAGGAAGAGCACCCGCGGCGTACGGATCAGGCTGGCGGCCAGGTCCAGTCGCCGCCGCATCCCACCCGAGTACTCACCGGCGGACCGACCCGCCGCCTCGTCGAGCCCGAACCGTTCCAGCAGTTCAGCGGCGCGTCGGCGCGCCTCCCGTGAGCTGAGCCGGAACAACCTGCCGAACAGCTCCAGGTTCTGCCGGCCGCTGAGGATCTCGTCGACCGCGGCGTACTGCCCGGTCAACGCGATCCGGGCGCGCACCTCGTCCGGCCGGCGCAGCACGTCGTACCCGGCCACGCTGGCTCTTCCCGTGTCGAAACGCAGCAGCGTGGTGAGGATCCGTACGGCCGTCGTCTTACCCGCGCCGTTCGGGCCCAGCAGTCCGTGCACCGTGCCGGCCGGCACCGTCAGGTCGAACGTGTCGAGCGCGCGGGTCGGGCCGTACCGCTTGCCCAGCCCCTCGGCGACCACTTCGAATGTCGTCATGCCCCCACGGTGCTGTCGGGCGCTGACGGATCACGCACCGTCCACTGACGGCCGCGCACCGGCCTGCTCCGCCTCGGTGATCTCCGCAAGCGCGAGAATGATCTCCGCACGGGCGGCGTCGCCGACGTACCAGCCGGTGAGCCCACCGGCCAACGCCTCCTCGCAGAACCGTCTCGCGGCGGCCAGGTCCCCGCGCGCTCGGGCCACCTGGGCGAGACCGAGCCGGGAGCTGGCCACGAACTCGGGCGCGCCGCTGCGCTGCGCGAGGAGCAGCGCACCGGCGAAGTCGTCGTGCGCCGCCGCGAGGTCACCGGCGCGTAGCCGTATCTCACCCCGGGTACGCAACATGTCGGCCTGGTCGACGGCCGACCCGAGCGCCTCGACGAGTCCCATGGCCTCGTCCATGTGCGCGCCCGCCGTCTCCGGATCGCCCTGCCAGGCGGCCAGTTCACCGAGTGCGCCGAGGGTGATCATGGTGCCCCACCGGTCCCCGGTGCTCCGGAAACCGTCGAGCGCGGTGGCCAGCGCGGCCCTGGCCCGGTCCCACTGGGCGTTCCACATCAGCGCCGAGCCGCTGCCCATCGCGCCGAGCGCGTTGATCCACGGGTCCGGGCCGACGAGCCGTCGCAGCTCCGCCATCAGCTCGTCGACATTGCCGGCGTCGCCGGACGGCGGCCCGGTCGAAATCCCCGAGAGGTAGAGCAGAAACGGCTGCCGGGGCGGCCGGTCGAGGCTGCGGATCACGGACCGCTGCGTTCCGACAGACGGCAGATGACCGGAGCCGGCGAGCGAGGCGTTGTAGACGCACAGGGCGAACTCCTCGTTCAGCCCCGGCGGCGCTTCGGTGCCGAGCAGTTCGAGGACGTCGCCGGCCAGCCGCGCCCCCTCCCCGCGCATGCCGCGCAGCCACCAGTAGAACGACAGGGCCGCGACCATCCCCGCCGCCTCGAACACGTCACCGGCGGCGGTTGCTCGGCGCAGCGCCGCGTGCAGGTTGTCCCGCTCGGCGTCGAGCAGTCGCAACCAGTGCAGCTGCTCGGCACGCCGGAGGTGGTCGCTGGCGGTCCAGGCGAACTCCAGGAAGTACGCGGTGTGCGCGCGACGTAGTCGGTCGACCTCGCCGGCCTCGGCGAGACGCTCGGCGCAGAAGGCCCGCACGGTTTCGAGCATCCGGTATCGGCCGCCGGTCATCTCCACGAAGGACTTGTC
This sequence comes from Micromonospora inaquosa, assembly GCF_003857055.1. GTDB lineage: Bacteria > Actinomycetota > Actinomycetes > Mycobacteriales > Micromonosporaceae > Micromonospora > Micromonospora inaquosa. Next base: position 65,537 of record NZ_QGSZ01000178.1, read on the forward strand.
GACCAGACCGGTGAGCGCGTCGACGAACTCGGCGGTGGGCAGGCCGCAGACCCGCCCGGCCGCCTCCAGGGTGGCCCCACCGGCGAAGACGGTCAGCCGTCGGGCCACCATCCGTTCGGCGTCGTCGAGCAGATCCCAACTCCACTCGACCACGGCCCGGAGGGTCCGGTGTCGCGGCGACACGGCCCGGCTGCCCGTCGACAGCAGCCGGAACCGGTCGTCGAGACGGGCGGCCACCTCGGCGACGGACAGCGCCCGCAGTCGCGCGGCGGCCAACTCGATCGCCAACGGCAGGCCGTCCAGGCTGCGGCAAATCCGCGCCACCAGCTCGGCGTTGGACGGGTCGACGGTGAAGTCGGGCGCCACGTCGACGGCCCGCTGGGCGAAGAGACCGATCGCCGGGTAGTTGTCCGCGTCCAGCGCCGAGGCGCCGAGCGGCGGCAGGCTGAGCCCGGACAGCGGGCACAACGCCTCACCGGCCAACCCCAGCGGCTCACGACTGGTGGCCAGGACGCGCAGCGCGGGGCACGCGCTGAGCAACCGGGCGGCCAGGCGGGCCGCGTCGACGAGAACGTGCTCGCAGTTGTCGAGCACCAGCAGCAGTTGCCGTTCGGCGAGCGCCTCGACCAGCCGATCGGTGGTCAGCCGGCCCGGCTCGGCCGGGGCACGCAGGCCCGCGTCGCGCAGACCGAGCGCGCTCAACACCGCCTGCGGTACGTCCGAACCGTCGGCCAGCCCGGCCAGTTCGACGAAACGAACCTCCCCGTCGACGTGCCCTGCCGCCTCGATCGCCAGGCGCGTCTTGCCCGCTCCCCCGGGGCCGGTGAGGGTGACGAGCCGGCGCTCGCCGAGCAGTTCGCCGACGCGTTTGAGCTCCTCCTCCCGCCCGACGAAGGTGGTGAGTTGACTCGGCAGGCCATGTTCGGCCGCCGGGCGGTCCGCACCACGCAGCACCGCCAGGTGAGTCGCGGCCAGCTCGGCCGACGGGTCGACGCCGAGCTGCTCGGCCAGCGTGTGCCGGGCGTCCTCGAACTCGGCCAGCGCCTCCGCCGGCCGGCCCAGTGCCGCCAGGGCACGCATGAGCTGGCCGCGCGGGCGCTCCCGCAGGGGATGCGCGACGACCAACTCCCGCAGCTCCGCGACCAGCGTGCCGTGTACGCCCAACGCCAGGTCCGCCTCGACCCGATCCTCGATGGCGGCCAACCGCAGCTCGTCCAGCCGGGCCGCCTGCGCGGGCGCTCCGGCGGCGCTGACGGCATCGGCCAGGGCGGGGCCACGCCACAGCTCCAGCGCCTCGCGCAACACCGCCGCCGCCCGGGGCCAGTCGCCGTTCACGAGCGCGTGACGTCCCGCCTCGGCGAGCCGTTCAAACCGGTACGCGTCGACATCGTCGGGGTCCACGGCCAGGCGATAACCGGCCGGATGAAACTCGACCGCGTCGTGCTCGGCGGGCAGGGCCTGGCGCAGCCGCGACACCTGGGACTGGAGCGCGTTGGCCGCTCCCCGGGGCGGATGCTCCCCGTACAGACCGTCGATCAGCCGCTCGGCGGAGACCACCCGACCCGCGTCGAGCAGGAGGAGCGCCAGCAGGGCGCGCAGCCGCAGACCGCCCACGGGCACCTCTCGCCCGTCGGCCAGCACCACCTGGGTCGGCCCCAGGATGCGGAAACGCATGCCATGGATTGTCGCCCACTGCTGGTCGGTTGCCGTCAGCTCACCTCACCGGCACTGTCATGTCGACGGCTCAGATCGAAGTCGTCCGCCGGGCCACCGTTGGCTGTCGAAGAAGTGCCGCCGGCGGGGGGAACGGGATGAGCCGCGCCGGGTGTCGACGTGGTGACCCCGGAGTCGGTCCGGTCCGGTGCCGAGGGGGATGCCGCCGCCGTGGCGTGCACCCCGCCGTGGACCGACCCGGCCGGCCGAGGGACCGGGACCGGGTGGGCCGGCGGGGCGCACTGCCGCGTCAGCCAGTCCAACCCGCGCCGCCGGGCGACGACTGTCAGCCGGTCACCGGCGAAGATCACTTGCCGGGGGTCGAGGTCCTTCCACCAGATGGTCTTGGCGCCGCCCGCCGGGGTGCGGGCGATCAACCGGACCTGCCCGTCCCGGTTGACCACGCCCAGCGGTCGACCGTCCAGCTCGGAGCCGGCGGCGACCGGCACCTCGGCGACCGGCAACGCGTGCCGGTCGACCGGGATGGTGCTGATCACCGCGCGTTCGGTGAGCGCCCCGATGAAGGCCGGGGCGGCCAGGTAGGAGACCGACCGGGACACCCCGAGCGCGAACGTCTCCTCCACTCGTTCGGCGAAGTCACCGTCGAAGAACCGCAGCACCACACGCAGGTCGGTACGGAGGTCGCGGGCGGCGAGCGCCGCCTCCAGGTTGGCCACGTCGTCGGTGGACGCCACCACCAGGGCCTGACAGTCGGCCACCGAGGCGGCAACCAGCGTCTCCGGCAGTGCGGCATCGCCGACGATCAGTGGCACCTCCAGTTGCCGGGCCAGGGCCGCGCCGCGCGGCTCCGGGTCCTTGTCGATCGCCACCACCTCGACGTCGTACTCGCGCAGTTGCGCCATCACCCGGGTGCCGACGTTGCCCAGGCCGATCACCACCACGTGCCCGACCCGCGCGGGTTGCAGGCGGCCGGTGTGCAGGGCCAGCCGGGCGTTGACGATGCCGTCCACCACCACTGCGGTGATCAGTGGAATCAGGGCCAATCCGGCGAGGTTGAGCACCACCTGCATGATCTGGGCGTCCGCGGCCTTGGTGGTGTCCGGGTCGGCGCCGCTGAGGGTGGTGACCAGCGTCAGGTACAGCGCCTCCAGCGGGGAGACGTCCTCGGCCCGGGAGATCAACGCCCCCAGCACCACGATCAGCGCGAGCACCGCCATCACCGCGATGCCGATCTTGCGGGTGGCGAAGCCGCGGATCGCCCCCAGCACCACCGTCACCGGCCGACGCCGCCGACGCGCGCGGACCAACCGACGGGCGGCGACCTCGGTGCCCGGTGGCTGGCCGGTCGCCTCGGCGAGCACCAGGTCGGCGCCGGCCTGCTCGGCCGGCAGCAGCTCCACCCCCTGCGCCTCGGTGAAGTGCGCCAACGCGCAGACCACGTCCTGCGGTCGGACGTCGGCCCGCCGCGCCACCCGCAACGTCTTGTCCCGATGTTGGAAGGAGCTGGGGTCGACCTCGTTGAGCGCTGCGGCCACGAAGGCCGGCGCGGCCATCTCAGCGTCCGAGAGCACCTCGACCGGGGCCTTAAGCAGCTTGCGTACGCCGTCGGCGAGGGTGCCGTTGAACATCCGCAGCACCTGGCGGACCCGCTGGTCGACAGCCTGGGCGCAGAGCGCGGCGTGCAGGTTGCCCACGTCGTCCTGGTGCAGCAGGGCCAGCCCGGTCGCGCCGGCCAGGCCGGCGGCCTCGAAGGTGGCCACGTCCAGCCGGTCCGAACGCACCACCCGAACGCCACGCAGCCCGGCCACGTCCGGCCCGTTGCTGCGGTAACGCTCCGGCACCACGATGGTCACCCGGGCCCCACCCGCCGGCAGCTCGGATTCGAGCATCGCCCGGGCCACGTAGTAGGCGAGAGCGTCCTTCCCGCAGATCACGTAGTGCGGGCGCGGATCACCGACGGACCGCAGCCGCCAGTTCCACTCGACCGCCCGTCGCGCCCGGTCCCGCCACGGCTCCGCCATGCCCGGATCGTAATCAGCACGGCCACGATGGGCGACCCCGTCCGGATCATCCCCGTGACCAGGTATGTCCGCCGCGGCGACGGGTAGAGCAGCGACATGCAGACGTTCCTCCCGTACCCGGGCTTTCTCGCCAGCGCCCGCACGCTGGACCAGAGACGGCTGGGCAAGCAGCGGGTGGAGACCATCCAGGTGCTGCGTGGGCTCACCCGACCCGGGTACGGCTGGCGCAACCACCCGGCAGTGAAGATGTGGGCCGGGTACGAGGAGGCGCTCGTCCGCTACGGACTGGACATGTGCGCGGTCTGGACCGAACCGGGACGGGCCGACACCTGCGCCACCACGATGACCGTCGACCTCACGGCCGCCTGCGGGGCCGGCGTCGTACGGACCCAGGACGAGCTGGCCCGAGCCGGTGAACTGCCCCCGTGGCTGGGCCGCGACGACCTGCACCTGAGCCACCGCTCGTCGCTGCTGCGCAAGGACCCGGCGCACTACCGCCCGCTGTTCGGCGACGACGTGCCGGAGGATCTGGAGTACGTCTGGCCCGCCTCGGACCGACCCCGTCGATGCCCGCCGACCGACCCGGGGCTGTGAACAGGCCGTTTAGCCACAGGTGGGGCAGACTGAGCCCATGGCGCTGTCGCAAGTGGTGGGTCGGCTGATCGGCGTACGGCAGCACCAGGTTGACCCGGGCGGCGGTGGCGCCGACCGGGTGCCGCGACCGACCACGGCGCTGGTGGTGGGTGGCGGCATCGCCGGCATGTCGGCGGCGGTGGTGCTGGCCGAGCGAGGTGTGGCGGTCACGGTGCTGGAGGCGGCTGCCACGCTCGGCGGTCGACTGGGCGCCTGGCCGGAGATGCTCGCCGACGGCAGCCAGCGCAACGAGCACGGTTTTCACGCCTTCTTCCGGCAGTACTACAACTGGCGGTCCATCCTCCGCCGGGTCGACAGTGACCTGGGCTTCCTCAAGGCCATCCCGGGTTACCCGATTCTCAGCGAGCAGTGGCCGACCGAGGAGTTCGGCAAGCTGCCGCCCGCGCCGCCGGCGAACCTGCTCGCGTTGCTGCTGCGCAGCCCCAGCCTGCGCCTGGCCGACCTGCGACTGATGGATCGGGACGCCGCGCTGCCGCTGCTCAGCTACGACCCGGTGCGCACCTACGCCGACCTGGACGACACCACCGCCGACGAGTTGTTGGCGTCGCTGCGGCTGCCGGACCGGGCGCGGGCGATGCTGTTCGAGGTCTTCTCGCACTCGTTCTTCAACCACGAGGCGGAGATGTCGGCCGCCGAAATGGTCGCCCAGTTCCACTTCTACCTCCTGGGCAACCCGGAGGGGTTGGCCTTCGACTGCCCCGACGAGGACTACGCCACGGCGATCTGGGAGCCGCTGACCCGGCACGTGGAGAAGCACGGCGGCCGGGTCAACACCAACTGTGCCGTCACCGGGGTGCACAGTGACGCGGAGGGCTGGCGGGTGACGACCGCCGACGGCGGCAGCCATCCGGCCGGCCACGTCGTGCTCGCCGTCGACCCGCCGGCGCTCGCCGCGCTGGTCGCGGCCTCACCGGACCTGGTCGAGCGGGCACCCGAGCTGGCGGCACGGATGCCCGCCTTCGGCACCCCCGGCCCGCCGTACGCGGTGGCGCGGTACTGGTGCGACGGGGACGTGGCCGCCGAACGGGCGGTGTTCAGCGGCGTGTCCCGCCAGCCCACTCTGGACTCGGTGACGCTCTACCACCGGCTGGAGAACGAGCCGCGGCGCTGGGCGCGGCAGACCGGCGGGTCGGTCATCGAGCTGCACGCGTACGCCTGCGAGCCGGGCGTGCCGGCCGAGGAGCTGGCCGAGCGGATGCGCCGCGAGCTGGTCGCGCTCTGGCCGGAGGCCGGCGACCTGCGGGTCCGCGAGCTGCGGGCCCGGGTCCAGGCGCAGGCGCCGGCGTTCACGCCGGGCAGCCACGCCTGGCGGCCGGGGGTACGCACCGACGCGAACGGCGTCTACCTGGCCGGCGACGGCATCGCCACGGACTTCCCCAGCGCGTTGATGGAACGCTCGGCCGCGACCGGGATCATCGCCGCGAACCACATCCTGCGCGCTGCGGGTGGCGCGGCCGAGCCGGTGCGTTCGGTCCGACCGCGTGGGCTGCTGGCCGGCAGGCTGAATCGACAAAACACCACATAAGCCACCGTACGCTGCCGTACGCTCGAATGATCAACCGTCGATCGGCCGGGCGGGAGGGCAGCGGGAGATGTCACCACTGCACCGCGCCGGCGCGGAGAACGGCTCGCCGATCGACGAGATCGGCCACGACGACGCGTACCCGCTGATCCGCGACGAGCGCGCCTGCATCGTCACCGCGCTCCGGCTCGGTTGGTGGATGGCCGACGCCTACCACCACGGGCAGCACGCCGAGCCCCGCGCCTTCGTCGAGGCCCGCCCCGCCGTACCACCGGCCAAACTCTCCAACCTCACCGAGATGTCCGCCCACCGACGGATGCGGATGTACCTCGACGGGGTGGACGTCGCCCTCGCCCAGATCGCCGACCTCACCCGGCACACCGGGCCGATGCCCGACACGTCGGCCGCCCGAACCCTGCTACCCCACCTGGGCCAGCCGGACCCCGCCGACCCGGTGCCGCTGTTGCTCGCCCTCGACGAACTCAACGTGGAGGTGCTGCGCTGGGCGATGGCCGCCAACCACCGGGTCGGGCTCGCCTACCGGCTGGGCCGATCAGTGGCCGACACCGTCCGAGCCGGCGACGTCGCGCAGTTGCTGCGGCAGTTCGGCGGACGGCAGATCCAGATCAGCCGGTGGCTGGACGAGCTGGCCAGCGTGCTGCCGCCGTACTCGGCCGCAGTGGTGCGCCGGTCGCTGGCCGCCTGGGCGAGCGCGGTCGACCGCGCCGGCCACGGGGACCCGACCGAGCCGACACCCGCCGCCCTGAGCCGGGCCCTGCGCGGCCAGGGTGACCTCTGGCGCGACGTGCTCACCGGCGGCCTGCACCCGCGCGACCTGCTCGACGAGGAGGACTACGCGGTGATCGCCAGGAATCTGATCATCCGGGACCGGCGGCTGGTGGCGCAGGCCGCCCGGGGCATCTTCTGGCCGGTGCTCGTACCCCTGCTGTTGGTGCTCTTCGCGGTCGTCGGGGTGAGTGCCGCCGCGGCCGCCGGCTCACCGACCACCCGGGCCACCGTTGCCCTGGTCGGCCTCGGCGCCGGGCTGGCCGCGATCTGGCGGTCGGTCTCCGGGCCTGCGCTGGCCGTCGCCGGTGAGGTCAACCGGCCACTGCTGGACAGCGAACTCACCACCCGGATGGCCCTGCGGCTGAACCGGCCGCTCACCACCGCGCGGGCCGCGGTGAAAGCGACCCCCCGCACCCGCCGCCAACGACGTCCCGAAGACGGCAGCCGATCGAAATACGTTGCCCGCGTCTCCCGCGTCGACCTACCGTGAGCGCGCAAGGTCAACCACCACCGCGGGAGCAGCTCATGACGATGTCGCACGTCACCACCGTGCCGTCGACGCTGCCCGGTGACGGTTACCGAGCGGAAGGTCCCCGGGCGGGCCGGCCCGACTGACGCGTACCCGTACGCGCTGAGCCGCCCCGTCCGACCGCCGGACCGGGCGGCTTCTTGCTGTCCGTTCGTCGTCAGCTCGTTCGTCATCACCTTGTTCGTCGTCAGCACGGAGGGAGATCCCGGTGGACGCCGTCCTCGTCATCAACGCCGACCTCGGCCCGCTGCACCGGGTCACCGTTCAACACGCCATCCGAATGCTCTGCCGTCAGGTGGCCGAGATCCACGAGGCCGAGCCGGACCGGGTGATCGGGGTCTTTCCGATGCCCCGGGTGGTGCGGCTGGTCCGCTTCGTGGTCACCCGGTGGAGGTTCAGCTCCGGGCCAGCCTGGTCGCGCGCCGGGGTGCTGCGCCGCGACCACCGGTGCTGCGCGTACTGCGGTGGCCCGGCCTCCACCATCGACCACATCCTTCCCCGCTCACGCGGCGGCCGGAACACCTGGCGGAACACCACCGCCGCCTGCTACGCCTGCAACCAGCGCAAGGGGGACCGGACGCCGACGGAGGCGGGCATGCCGCTGCGTCGGGAGCCGGTGAACCCGGGTTGGGCGGCGCTGGCCGGGCGGTGACGGACCGGCCGGCGGGAACGGGGGGCCGCGTCCCGGGTGACTCCCGGGCGCGGCACCCGCCGGCCCCTCATCAGAGCGCGCGTTCCTTGACCTTCGACTTCAGGCGGCCATCGGGGCACTGCACCCGCATCTCGCTGCGGTACTCCGTGGAGGTCAACTCGACCACGATCTGCTTCGCCGGGCCCGGGTCGTACGCCTCGGCCCAGAAACCGGGCGCAAGCATCACCGCGAGCACCTCGACCGACTTCCCCACGCACCGAACGGTGACTGTCCCGCCGCGCGCCTCCACGGGTACGCCGGCACCAGGGGTGGGAGTCGGCGCGGCGGGACAGTCACCGTT